>JAUVZL010000001.1 GCA_030602565.1 Candidatus Stahliibacteriota bacterium | reverse complement strand
CATCCCAATAAGCAGTCCTGCAATAAGGGCTGCCAATGGTCTTGCAATCATGTAGATGCCTCCGAGAAAGGCATATGTGACAAATATGGAATCAATACCAGTGGTTGGTGTGGACACGAGGAATGCCATTGTTGATGCCTTAGAAGCGCCGTCCTTTCTCAAACCAGCAGCAATAGGGATCACACCACAAGAACATACCGGGAGTGGGATACCAAAGAGTGTTGATTTCAAAACCGGGATAAACCCAGAGCCGCCTAAATGACGTCGGATAAACTCCTCACCAATAAACGAGTGGATAATACCGGCAATAAGTAGTCCAATTAATAACCAGGGACTTACTATGAGCAAAAGACGCCATACTTCGATGAGAATGCTTAAAAGAGCATCAAGCATAAGTTACAAGCGCTCCGCGCAATGGTTATCAGGAAACCAGGCTATCAGGAAGTGATTATCTGGTGTGCTGATATTCTTCATCCTGATCCTCTGATAATCTGGTATCCATTACTAAAATACTTGCTCCACTGCTTTCACTTCAGGAATTTGTTCTTTTAATTTTTTCTCAATAGCCATCTTAAGAGTAAGGGTGCTCATTGGACAGCCAGCACACGCACCGGTTAGCTTCACCTTTACAATGCCATCTTCAGTAACATCTACTAATTCAACATCACCGCCATCTGCCTGCAAACCTGGTCTTACTTCATCCAGGACCTTTTCGACCTTATCTTTCATGGTTTCCTCCTTAATATATGTTAAACACCTAAATACCTAAAAATTTTTACTGGAGTAGAGCCTTTCCCTCGATATCGAGTCTCGGGACGAGATGCAGGCTCGCCCCGTGAAATACACGACACAGTATTGAACGTGGTAATAATCTTATCGTTGAATTTGTATTTATGCTTCTTCATAAGTTCTTTGTTATTTCACAGGGCTCGTAAGACATAACGGGCGTAAACGCCCTACTCCAGATAATTAACAAATTCTCTAATTCACCGATCAACCAATTCTCCGACTTAACGGGACTAAAGCCCCTACTTCTATTCATCATCTATCCTCTTATTTTTTTCGCTCTTAAGACAATCCTTACACAGACCTTTGAAGTATCCGTGTACTTCTTCAACCTTATGACCATGCGTTTGTTTTTTTTCGGCAATAGGACATTTGATATTGATATCAATAATATTACCACATTTTTTACAGAAGAAATGGTGATGGGGAGTGCTGACAAAATCATATCTCACCTCTGTTCCTGTAATAGTCACTTCCGCAACAAGACCCTTTTCAAGAAAGGCACTTAAGGTATTATAGACAGTCGTCATCGACATTGTTGGTATTTTTCTGGCGAGTGCTTCGTAGATCATTTCTACAGTTGGATGGCTATTTTCATGTTTATCGAGATATTCGAGAACTTTTAAACGCTGGTATGTTGGCTTAAGACCTTTTTCTTTAAGGGTATTTTTTAATCTTTCCATATGTGATATTGTTTTCACTATGAACTCCACTTAATCAGCAAACGACTGGATTAAGGATAAAGGTTGCATACATGTATTAATAATCATAATTTATGTCCTGAACGTTTTTCTTAATTTGAACTCCTGTTTTTTGCCTTTGTTCCATTGTTTTACTGGTCGGAGGTAGCCTACTACACGCGAGTAAATTTCAGATTCCAAGCCACATTTCGGACACTTACTATGTTCTCCGGATAAATAACCATGACTCGGGCAAACACTAAAGGTAGGCGTAAAAGTCAAATAGGGCAGATGAAAGTTTTCGCAGATTTTGCGGACTAAGGCCTTGATTGTATTATAGTCGTTAACGCTTTCACCTGCGAAAATGTGCAAGACTACTCCGCCGGTATATTTTGTTTGAATCTCATCTTGCAATTCAATGGCTTCGAAAATATCATCCGTAAAATTTACTGGCAGTTGCGTAGAATTTGTGTAGAACGGTTCAGCGCTCCTTTTGTATTCTTCTTCGTTTGCACAAATGATCTGGGGATATTTTGCTTTGTCGTGCTTTGCTAACCGATAGGCTGTGCCTTCAGCAGGCGTTGCTTCAAGATTGTAATTATTGCCAGTCTCCTTTTGAAATTCTATTAATTTATTCCTCATAAAATCCAAGATCCTTAACGTAAATGCTTGGGATTCTTTCGTAGCGATATTTTCTCCAAGCAGGTTCAGGCAAGCCTCATTCATTCCGATTAATCCAATTGTTGAAAAGTGATTTTTCCAGTATTCATTGAAACGTTTTTTAACATTTCTTAAATAGAATTTTGCATACGGATAGAGATCTTTCTCGGTGAATCTTTCAAGGACTTTTCTTTTTATTTCTAAGCTTTGTTTCGCTATGGTCATTAGTTTTTCCAATCTTTCTATAAACTCATTTTCATTCTTGGATAAATACCCAAGTTTTGGCATATTGACCGTAACTACACCGATTGATCCGGTTAAGGGGTTAGAACCAAAAAGTGAGCCACCTCTTTTTGTTAGTTCTCTATTGTCTATTCTCAGACGACAGCACATTGATCTTGCGTCTTCTGGTTTCATATCGGAATTTATGAAATTGGAGAAATAAGGTACTCCATACTTGGCAGTCATCTGCCACAGTCCATTTAAATCAGGATTATCCCAATTGAAATCTTTGGTGATATTATAAGTAGGTATTGGGAAAGTAAATACTCTGCCTTTTGCGTCACCCTCCATCATTACCTCAAAAAGGGCTTTATTGAATGTATTCATTTCTTCCTGGAAATCTTTATAGGTTGTGCCTTGTACTTTGCCGCCAATAACAACACCCTGGTCAGTATAGTATTTGGGAACGGTTAAATCCAATGTAATGTTAGTGAATGGAGACTGGAAACCAACCCTGGTAGGTACATTTACATTGAAAATAAATTCCTGTAAGGCTTGTTTCACTCCTTTATAATTTAGTTTATCATATCTTATAAATGGCGCCAGGAGTGTATCCAAATTGGAGAATGCCTGAGCACCAGCAGCTTCACCTTGTAGAGTATAGAAGAAATTAACCACTTGTCCCAATGCACTTCTGAAATGTTTGGCTGGTGAACTCTCTACCTTTCCTATTACACCTTTGAATCCTTGTACCAAGAGGTCATATAAGTCCCATCCAACGCAGTAAACAGACAGGATATTCAAATCATGAATATGAAAATCGCCGTTGGTGTCAGCTTCTCTTATCTCAGCGGGATAGATTTTATTCAACCAATATACTTTACTGACCTCTGAAGAAATATAATTGTTCAATCCCTGCAACGAGAATGTCATATTACTATTCTCATTAACCTGCCAGTCAATTTGTTCTAAATACTGGTCTACTATATTAACATTTGCCTTAGCAGTAATTTCTCTGATTCGGGTATGCTGATCCCGATAAATAATATAAGCCCTGGCTGTCTTGCGGTAAGGAGAAGACAATAAAATCTCTTCAACAGCATCCTGAATGCCTTCAACTGTTGGTATCTTGTGGGTAATTGCTTGCTGAGCCAGATTTAGAACCTTGAGAGTGAGTTTTTTTGCAATTTCCGTATCGAATTCACTGGTTGCTTCACCTGCTTTAGCAATCGCATCGGTAATTTTTTGTGCATCGAATTTTGCTATTCTACCATCTCTTTTTTTAATCTTTTTGAACACACCATCCTCCCTTTATTGATATATCTGATAAATTAAAGAAGAATCTCCATTTGTTCATGCCATTTTTTAATACCTTACTTTTTGTAATCATTTTAAATATGTAATCATTATAATTAAAAACCAACATTTGTCAAGAGTTAATTTAAGTATAAATAGCAACGGTTTACCAAATAGGGGAGAGGAAAAGTTGTCTAAAATTTCAAAAAATTTAAAAACTTTATTCTCTATTTTTCCTAAAGTAGTTGCCCGATTCATCCACGCCCCTTATGAAGGAGCGGGATTTATCGGGTATTGTTTGATAAATCAAACGACTACAGTTTGTTTAACCTATTGTAGTTGCCCGATTTATCGGGTATTTTGTTGTTTAATACTATATTTCTTCATCTTCCGCCATAAGGTAATACGGGAGATTTTTAGTATTTTTGCAGTTTTTTCTCGGTCCCAATGATTTCTTTTTAGTGCCTCAAGGATGACCTCTTTTTCTATTTCATCTATAGGGTTTTCTTTTGTTAATAATTCATCTATCAAAGCACTTGATTTTTGTTTAATATCTTCAGGCAAATGTCTTGTTTGAATTGTTCTTCCTGAACAATGTATAAATGCATGTTCAATCGCATGTTCGAGCTGTCGAACATTGCCTGGCCAAGGATAATCAATAAGGATGTCCATTGCATCCTGAGACAGCTGAGAAATAGCTTTACCGAATTTCTCGTTGAAAACAGTGATGAAATGATTCACAAGCATCGGTATGTCACCAGATCGAGCACGTAGTGGTGGTAAGGGTACAGGTAACACATTTATGCGGTAGTAGAGATCCTGACGAAAGGTCCCTTGGGCAATTGATTTCTGGAGATCGCGGTTTGTTGCAGCTATCATTCTGACGTCAACCTTTATGGTTCTTATACCACCAAGAGGTTCGAAGGTTTGTTCTTCAATAACCCTAAGTAATTTTGCTTGAATAGACAATGGGATATTGCCGATCTCATCGAGAAATATCGTACCTTTGTCAGCAAGTTGAAATTTACCCGGTTTGTCAGCACGCGCATCCGTAAAAGCGCCTTTCATATAGCCAAAAAGCTCACTCTCTATTAATGTCTCTGGTATCGCTGAACAATCTATCTTAACAAATGGTTTGTGTTTTCTTGGTGAATTATGGTGAATTGCACGCGCCACCAGTTCCTTACCAGTTCCTGTTTCACCGGTGATCAAGACAGTTGTGTTTATCGGACTTATTGTTTCCAAGAGACTATATACCTTCTGCATTTTCTTATTTTTACCAATGATCTTCTCGTAGCTGTATTTCTCGTGTAATTCCTCAGCGAGTTTTTTGAATATAGAGAGATCCCTAAAGGTTTCAACCCCGCCAATTATATTGTCTTGCTCATCTATTAACAGAGCAGTATTCACACTGATCGGCACAATTTTACCTTGGGCATTGATGATTTCAATCTCATAATCGTAAATAGGCATCTTTGTTGCCATTGTTTTTCTTAAAGGACAATCAGTTTTGCATGTTTTGCTTCTCATGATCTCATGACATTGTTTACCAAGGACATCTTCTACTCGGTTACCAGTGATTATTTCAGCAGCAGGATTGAAGCTCGTGATACGCCATTCATTATCAACCGTCAATACTCCATCGGTAATAGAATTGAGTATAGAAATGAGCCGGGTATTCTCCGTGTATAGTTCGGCGTGCAATTTGTAGATTTCCTCGATATCACGGAAATTAACTATCGCGCCGATTATGTCACCCTTAACGTTTTTAAGTGGTGTTGCGTTTATCGAAATGGTAATTGACTTGTTTTCAATATTGTTGATTTTAGTCCTGATATTAGTGAGTGATTTGCCATTTTCTAAGACCCCGTCTATAGGTGATTTATGAGCATCCAGTTCACTGTTGAATACCTCGTTGAAGCTCTTGCCAGTGACATCGATTGCAAGAAAACCGGTGATCCTTTCTGCACCTTTAGAAAAGCTTACTATCTTGAAGTTCTTATCAATCGCAATAACACCATCAGAAAAGGAATCGAGAATATTTTCAATATTATCTAATAACATGTCAGTAAAGAAGGCTTAAGAAGGCTGAGAAAGGGCATAAGAGGGTTCATATTATAGCGTACTTGTGAACAACAGAATTCCTAACAATGTGAGCAGCAATGCACCAATTATAGAAAGTGTTGTTTGCAAAATCGTATTCATCTTTGGTCTGTTGATAATAAATTTTGTTACCCCCTTTTTTGCCAGAATCGTTGAAACGCCAACAAGAGAGATAGTAGTTGCCATTCCTGACGCCATGCACAGGGTGCTGATAATACCAATCCCCAGAATGCCCATTGAAATTGAAAACAATAGTACAATCACAGCACCAGTACAGGGGATCATACCAACAGCAATAGCAAAGGGGATTATGCCTTTAGTAGTTACTGAATTTTCATAAGTACTTTTTCCTGCGTTTTTTTCTTTTCTCCAAAGAGCAATAGTTGCCTTAAGCAATAAAAACAGACCTATCGCGGTGATCAAGGCATAACTTATCAACTTAATTATTCTACTTAAATCTTCAATCGGCCGCAAAAAAGACTGTTGAATTATAAAATACAAGACGAGCACAAGGATTAGTGCAGATCCGGCATGGAGAAATCCGATTAAAGTACCAACCATAATTCCTTTTTTTACTTGAGCACGTTCTGATAAAAAGTACGAGAATGTCACAGTTTTACCGTGTCCAGGTCCTAATGCATGAACCATACCATAGATAAATGTAACAAAGAGAATGATAAGAATAGGCTTGGGGGATTTTTTTTCTTTTATTTCTTTAGACAATTCAGTAATCTTTTGATTGAGACTACGTTGAAGTACAGATATGTGTTTCAGAAATTTATTGACAAAACCCGGGTATTGAGTTGTTTTCCCTATTTTCTCCTGAGGTTTTTTTGAAATAAATGGATTATCCTGTGCAAACAGAAAAGACTGGGTAATTAAAACTGCTATGATAATTATTATTATGCTGTGTTTTTTCATTCTATTCCTCTGAATTTTAGGCTAATTGAATAAGGATAGATTTCACCATAATCCTGGGATTCTTTGGTGTCTTCAAAAACCTTGACTTCATAATCAATGCTTCCTTCGTTAGTGAAGCGAACAGGGTCGTCGCCCAGCGGCAATAGGTCTACATAGTATGTTTCATCATACATACATATTTCAATTTTTTTGTACGATAGGGTTGCCGGTACGACCCAGGGGATAAAGAAACTATAGATAACTTTGTTATCATACACATCTACAGAAAAATTCTTGATTGATTTAACCTTGAAATTTTTACTGTTAATTGATAGATAAATGAAGTAATTATAATTTTCAAGGTTTGAAAATGCATCTTGCTTTGTTGTTATTATTTCACTGTTACTGAATCTACCATCTTTATCCTCATCATAGTCTTGAATTAACATACTACTATACATTTCATCAAAAATCCATTTGGCTTCTATGCCTGCAAGTCCATTTTGGTCGAAAACGAAATTCACTGTATAATCAATAAACACATGTGGGTGACTTAATAGAGAACAGGGGATAAGGAGAGCAATCAATATAAGATAACGTTTCTTCATTAATTTTTAAGATATAGAACAAGGTCCTGGAATAAGGCGCCATGCCCAGATATACTCTAACACAGTCCATGATGTGAGTAATAAAACCAGTGACCATACCATTTTTTGATCAATAGATTTTGCCCTGCGAATTTTTATATATGAAAATAAAGCAACAATACCAATAAATACAGCAGTAGGATAGGTGCTCCAGTGGTTTTTTCCCAAGAGTTCAAATTGGGTTATCATAAGCATGTGCAATGTCCAGATGCCAAGAAAATGTCCAAAGGCAAAGCCGAAACGGACAGGTAAATGTGTTTTTTTAAGGAGAAAGATTGTAAAAAAGGTCAGTATTAGTAGTGCTGGTAAATAGTGCCATGAGGCAATATCAAGCCAGCCAAGATGCTCTAAGTATTCGCCTAAGAATCCCCATAATGCAAGTCCAGAAAGAATCCCCCATTGGTTTGCAATAACAGGTTTTTCTTTTTGTAATTCGCTCATCACAAATGCGAAAATAGAGAAAACAGCAAGGAGCGTGCCGATTATGTGGTAGCTTGTTTGACTATATCGCGAAGAGAGGACTAGAAGGACATAAAGACCACCAAAGCAAATAAATGTGATCAAAAAAGTTTTAAACGCAGTATTTTTCATTAATGTTCTCCCTTCATGAAAATGAAAATCATTCTTTATTAAAAAAATTTGTTTGTCATTAATTATAGAATCAGATTTAGTAATGCGCCGACGAGAAATGCTGAGACAATCATTATGGCTGCTGCTTTAATCATGTCGATAATTCCCAGCTCTTTTAAAAGAATTGCAAAGGTTGCAACACATGGAAAATACATGGTCAAAACAACACTGGCAATAATAAGTTGTTTTAGTGAAAGTCCTAACGGCGCAAGCATACCAACAGCCAGGTCTTTTCTTAAAAAGCCGATTATCAGAGCGCCAACTGCTTCGAGGGGCAAACCCATAAGCTTCGTAATTACCGGTGCGGCTATTCTTCCAAAGAATTCAATAATCCCCAGCGAATAGAGAAGATTTACAACAAGTACACCTAAAAGAACAAAAGGAATTGCCTCTTTTAAAAACCATTTGATACGCATCCAAAGTTTTTTCAAGAGAGCGCCGAAATAGGGGAGACGATACGGCGGAATTTCTGTAAATATCTCCGGACTCTCGCCTTTTATTACCAGTTTCATTAATATACCGAATACAAACCAAACAATAAACAGCGTTCCAAAGACAGGGAATAGCCCTCTTGCCCCATATTCCCCAATCAAGCCAAATATCATGGCAATCTGTGCCATACATGGGACTGCAATCGCCATAAGGGTGGCGGCAATAAAACGTTCTCTTTTTGTCTCCAGAACCCTTGTTGCCAATGCACCAGGTACATTACAACCTAAACCTAATAACATAGGAACGATTGCCATCCCGTGCAGACCAACTGAATGCATTAGTTTGTCAATTAACACAGCAAGTTTGGGAAGATAACCAGAGTCTTCAAGAAAACTCAAAACAAGATAAAAAGCAACAATATAGGGTAAAACTGCAGCAAAAGGAACAAACAAACCAGTAGTGAGCAAACCGAATGATTGACCAAAGTCGATCTCTCCCTCAATGAGTTGACCAATGAGAATATTGTGAATTATACCTTGACCGCCCAGCACACGCGAAAATGCCATCATTACAGGCGCCCATAAGTTTTCAAACAATGGTTCGAATACATAACCAATTAGACTTTCGCCAATAAATCTGATGATTTGAAAGATAATGTACATAATCCCTATGGCAATTGGTATACCGGTCCAGGGGTGGACAGTAAGGTCAGACAGGCGTTCAGCAAATGTATGATGTTTATGCTTAATTACCTGAATCTTTTCGATAATATTACCTATTTCATGCCAGCGTTCCTCATCTTCATATTCATAGGTACCTTGTTTTGCTTCGGTGAGCCGATTTACGAGTTCTTTGATACCTTGACCGGTTATTGCCACTGTAGGAATAATAGGAACACCAAGAATCTTTTGGAGTTTTTCCACATCAATTGAGATGCCGATGTGTTTTGCTTCATCCCAAAGGTTTAGCGCAATAATTACTGGGATGTTCTTTTTAAGCAGTTGTAGAGTCAAATTTAGATTCCTCTCAAGGTTCGTGGCATCAATGACATTTATTACAATACAATTCTTTTCTTCAGTTGCCTTATCAAGCATCTCGACGGCAACTTTTTCAGCTGGGGATATAGGATACAGACTATATGTCCCAGGAACATCAATAACAGCCATTTTTTTGTTACCTGAGCCAAGACCGCCCTCACAGAATTCAACGGTTGTACCAGGATAGTTTGAGGCGATTACACTTACGCCGGTTAAGCGAGAGAATACTACACTTTTACCAACATTAGGGTTACCCACAAGGAGAATTTTCCTCACTTGCATACTAATCCACCTCAACAAGAACCTTGCGTGCCATACCAAAACCTATTGCTACCTGCATGTTGCCGAGTCTTACAACTACTGGTCCGCGCATAATTTGCCCACTAACTTTGGTTATTTGAACGCCAAGCCTGATACCCATAGATTCGAGCCTTTGTACTAAGCCTCGACCTCCGTTAAGACTAATAATCCTACCGGTTTGCCCAGCCATCATTTGAGATAAATCAATTGCTGCCATTTTATCACCTCCGCGATTTCTTCTGCTGACATCGTTTACAGATACCAAAGATTTGATGTTCGTGACCTCTTATCACAAAGTCATATTTCTTTGCCACATCATTCTGAAACTTCTCTATACCCTCATGCGTGAATTCAATAATCCTGCCGCATTTTTCGCAAACAAGATGATCATGGTGTTGTTCTTTATGTACCACCTCAAATTTTGCATTCTCTTTGCCAAAATGATGTACATTCGCCATTCCGCAGTCTACGAGTAGTCTAAGCGTACGATAGACTGTGGAGTAACTTATCTTCGAATCTGTTCTCTTAATTTCATTGTAGAGCTGTTCAACTGTATAGTGCCTATCTACATTGATGAAATACTCAATGATCGCCGCCCTTTTTTTGGAGAACTTGAGCCCTCTTTTCGCTCGACACTTAAGGACTTCATCTAATTCTTTTTCCTTTTTGGGACTTATACTCGTGTAGTTTGACCATCTGCTTTGGCAACCATTAGATTCTTTTTTGACTTTGACTTTCATTTTCATTTACATTATAATCAAAAATTTGCATTTGTCAAGGGGGAAAATGCAAATACCTAAACCCAGCTTGTTTACAACGGGCTTGGGTAAAATCCAAAAATACCTAAATACCTAAAAAGGCCAAGAAACAGAACGAAATCGCTCTTCCGCAATTGCAAAAAATTAACATTTCCGCTTAGTAATAACTGTTAACATTTCTGCTTGGTAATATCAGACCACCACTTTTCCTTGACATTGATTGTTTTTTGTGCTATACTATCTCGTGCAACTTGGTATAAATACCCTCATGAGCAGAGGTTTTGACCTGCTCAAGGGCAGTAATGTCGGCTTGTGCACCAATATCGCATCTTGTAATTCTGTTCTTGAACCAACCGTCGCTATATTCATCAAACAAAAGGCTTTCAAACTTAATGCAGTTTTTGCACCAGAACATGGTTTTTTCAGTGCTCTGCAAGATCAGGTGCGTTCGCAAAACTACTATGACAAGGAGAGAAAAGTCAGGGTTTATTCCTTGTATAGTAAGAGTCTTGTGCCGGATAAGGCGATACTGAAAAAGATAGATATCCTGGTCATTGACCTGATAGATATCGGAACCCGCTATTACACGTTTATCTGGTCAGCGATTCTATTGATTGAGCAGGTGGCACGTCTGGGCAAGAAAATCGTTATTCTGGACCGACCTAACCCTTTAAATGGTAAGACTGTCCAAGGACCTGTTCTTGAACCAGAATATGTCTCTTTTGTCGGTCTATACCCGGTTCCGGTCCGGCACGGTATGACGATTGGCGAACTCTGTAACTTGGTCAATGATGAACTCCACCTTGGTGCGGATATTCAGGTTGTGAAAATGAAAGGTTGGGAACGGGGATTCTGCTTTGAAAATACTGGGTTGTACTGGACTGTATCAACACCGAATATGCCCAGTTTTTCAACTGCTTTGGTATATCCTGGTATGTGTTTGCTTGAAGGTACTAATGTATCCGAAGGTCGAGGAACGACCAGACCTTTTGAGATTTTTGGAGCACCTTGGATAGGTCCTTTTTCTTTTGTAAAATCACTGAATAAGAAAAAGATACCTGGTGTTATGTTCCGTCCAGCATTTTTTATTCCGACCTTTAGCAAATACAAGAACCGGTTATGTGGTGGTGCACAGATATACGTGACCAATATGCGACGTTTTAATCCGTTTTCAGCTGGATTGGAAATAATACACGCGATAAAGAGTCTATATCCCGGTAAATTCAGGTGGCGCAGACCGCCATACGAGCATGAAACGCGCAGGTTACCCTTTGACATATTGGCTGGTAATGCCTGGATAAAACAAGCTCTGGACAAGAACCACTCTATTAACTCGATAAAGAAACGATGGCAAATGGAGTTATATCGGTTCAAGAGAAAACGAAGAAAATACCTGCTTTACAGATGAGACGGCGTAATGGAGTAACGGAATGAATGCTGTTTTGATCGCTGCTGGTTTAGGAGAAAGAATGAAACCAATAACTGAGCATATACCAAAAGCTCTGCTACGGATCGTTGATTTTCGCTTGATAGATTACAATATTGCACGGCTTTTTAATATCGGTATAAAGCAAATCGGCATAAACCTTTTCCATAAAGCAGGGGTAATCAGAGAATATTTGGAAAAGTCTTCAGAGAATTTGTATATGGTAACTGAACCGAATTTAAAAGGAACTGGTGGAGCTTTGGTAAATTTCAAGGATTTTATTCGGGGTGACTTTATTTTTTACTCCTGCGATGTATTGACTGATATTGATCTCGCTGAAGTTGTAGAGTTACACCTGACGCGCAAACCTGCGGCAACGATTGTTTTGCTCAATAATGATGGAGCTAATATTATTGGTATAGACAATGAGCACAGAATAAAGGAAATTACCAGGAACAGCGATGATACGTTCTATGATTTTGCCGGTATTGCAGTGTTTTCGGAGCGCATTTTTTCCTACTTACCTAAAAAAGAGACATTTAATATTGTCGAGGTGTGGACCCGGATGCTTGAAAACGGCGAATACCTTCTGGGCGTGCCCAAGGAGATGAACTGGTACAACATCAACTCACCAGATACATATTGGCAGGTACACTATGACTTACTTATTGACAAAGTTGTCGTAGGTGGTCATGGATTTGATTCATCTTTTTACATAGACCCGACAAGCCAGGTTAAAACTACATCACTCGATGGTTTTGTTAGTGTTGGCCCGAATTGCACAATATCTGCTCAGGTGGCATTAACCAATACGGTCGTTCTTGGCAACAGTGCAATTCAAGATGGTGAATACATGAATTGCCTATTGTCTGACATGTTCTGTATTGAGATTAAGCATTAAGCGGGAGAGAAATGGAATACAAAATTATTGAAAAGATAACCATTGGTGGTTCGGATCGGATTTACTATCGGTGTAACAAAGGAAATCAAACCTATATACTCGTTTGGGATAAGAACATTCAGTATCATTTGAAAATACAGAAGCATCTTTTTGGCAAGGGTATTAGTGTACCAGAAGTACACTGGTCAGATAAAAACTTGAATCTCATACTCATGGAAGATCTGGGAGATAATTCTTTATACGAATTATCCAAGAAAAAGAGAAGCCTTATTTTACAGTATCGGACCGCGATCAAAGAACTCGTGAAATTCCAAGTTGATGGTTATGATAATGCACCAACTGAGGACTACTATGATTACGAACATGTCAAATGGGAGCAGCAGTACTTCAAGAAACATTTCCTCGCTCAATACTGCAAAATCTCAAGGCGGAAAATAGAGAAACTCAACGATGACTTTGAGAAACTCGCTAAGGAACTACTAAAAGCTGTAGAACCATGGAGCAATTTCCTCATGCATCGGGATTACCAATCCCAGAATATCTATATAAAAGAGCGCAAGGCCAAGATCATTGATTATCAGTCAGCTCGAATAGGTCCACTCACCTATGACTTGGCTGCTCTGTTAAGGGACAGTTATGTAAATATTACTCCAAAAATAGAGAAAAAACTAATCGACTATTACCTTGAGTGTCTCAAGAAAAAACACATCCAATTCAAGAAGCGAGAGTTTTTGTACGCTTATGCATTGACTGCTCTGCAGAGAAACTTACAAGCCCTCGGTGCATTTGCCAATCTGTCGTTGAACAAAGACAAAGTTCGTTTCAAAGAATACATCCCAAGGGGTTTGGAATTACTCCGAGCAGGTTTGGAAAAAACTGAGTACAAAGAACTCAATGATTGCGTGATGAGTGCGCAAGTTAGTGAAGCGTGTCTTTCCAACAATTAGATAGGTACCTCACCGCCTGCATTACAGAGAAGAAAATACCTGGTATTGTGTGCTGGGTTGGTACCAGTAAAAAAACTCTATTTTTTGAAGCCCGTGGTTTTGCACAGTTGATTCCAGGCAAAGTAAATATTAACAAGAACACTATTTTCGATCTTGCATCAATAACCAAGCCTTTAGCCACCGCCCTGTCGATAATGTTCCTTTATGAGAAAAAACAACTGAGATTAAACGATCGGGTGAGGACATTTTTGCCGATGAGCGCATCTTGTGCAACAGGTCAGAAGACTATCAAGCAACTTCTTACCCATACTGCCGGGTTACCTGCTTGGTTTCCGCTCTATCTGTTGCCTCAACAAGAGCGACTGCAGTATTTAGCAAGTGTAGCAAGTAAGAACAAAGGGGTTCTTTATTCTTGTCTTGGTTACATACTCTTAGGCATGATTGTAGAAAAAGTAACAAATCTGCGCCTTGATAGATTCTGTAAAGAATACATCTTTAGACCTTTGGGGTTGAGCAATACAATGTTTGGCCCGATCAAGAAGAAAAATGTTGCGGCAACTGAATTCGGCAATAAATATGAGGAGCAGACCGCGGCGCAGCATGGTAAGACCAAAGCAATAAAGTGGCGCAACTATGTGCTCAAGGGTGAAGTTCATGACGGGAATTCATTCTACGGTTTCAATGGTGTATCAGGTAATGCGGGACTTTTCTCGACTGCTCGGGAATTGGCAAAACTCGTGCGTGTGTATACAGCAGGTGGTATAGTCAGTAAAAAAACGGTAAAGATGATGACACGGGTTCAAACGAACGGTAAGGAGAAACGAGGACTCGGTTGGATAATAAACCCGTTCCCTAATTTCGTTTCAAGCAGGTCTTTCTATCACTCTGGTTTTACCGGAACTATGTGTCTTGTTGATCCGATAAAGGATAGCATTGTTGTATTTCTTACTAATGCGGTGCACCCGGTAGTGCGCGCTGACCTTATGCCAGAAGTAAGGCAGCGGCTTGTCGAAATTACTGCAAAAACCATGGCTTAAGAAATCAATCGATAAATAAAAAATAACCTATTGCCAGACCAATGCTATCCCAGAACAAGTCTTTCCATGAGAAATGGTTCTTTTTCTTTTTGTCACATATTTCTTTGCCAATACCGACAAGAGCGGTTGCTGATACTGAATACACCTTTGCCTTGGTTACATCGCCGTTTCCAAAGTTGGTATATAAATGAAAGGTCAAGCACGGAATTACTGCACATGCTGTGAGGTGGTAGAACTTGTCTTCAGAAAACCACGGATCAGGATTATGTTGCAATACCGCAAGTATTTCCGGTGTTAGATTGTATCCAGCTGAACGTGTTTTCCCAGATAGAGGGGTAATTTTTTGAGCAATCAGGAAAAAGATTGAGACCAAAACAAGTGCAATACATTTATTCATACCGGGGAATTATAATGATATATGAAAAAGTGTCAAGCAAGCAAGTAGTGTTTAAAACAATAATAGTGCAAATAAAGCCTTGACAAGTTAAAATATTTCAATATATTATAATAAACTATGAAATTAGGCGAATTATTACTGAAACAGGGTACAATTTCTGAAGATATGCTTGCTCAAGCTTTAGAAGTTCGGAAGAAAGACGGGACTAGACTTGGAACTACGCTGATAAATCTCGGCTATGTAAAAGAAGAAGAGATGTTGGTAGCACTTTCAAAACACTATGGTGTTAAGTCAGTTGATCTTAGAAACATAGAAATTGATGAATCATTGTTAAAGTTAGTCCCCAGCGACCTCGCCGGGAAATATCTTATCGTACCGGTCTCACGCTTCGGACGTACCCTCACCGTCGCTATGATTAACCCTGGCGATGTGGCGGCGATTGAGGATATCCAATTTGCGACAGGCTTTGAGGTGGATGCAGTTGTTGCTGCTGAAGATGCTTTACTAAAGGTAGTGCAAGACCACTATAATGTTCAGAAAATGTTATCTGATGTTATGTACGAGATAGAGATGGCCGATGCTGGTGATGCAAATGTCAAAGTTATTGATGGCACAGAAGAGGTCAAGGCGGTTGAGGAAGATTTATCATCTGTTCAGGATGACCGTGATAGTGGACCAGCCCTCAAGCTTGTCAGCAAGATCATTACTGACGCAGTTGACATGAATGTGTCGGATGTACATATTGAGCCATACGAAAATGATATGAGGATACGCTATCGTATTGATGGCATACTCCACGAGATTTTGAAACCGCCAAAACGGATGAACCGTGCTTTGGCGACGGTTATAAAAGTGATGGGAAAACTGAAAGTCGAAGAGAAGAGATTACCGCAAGACGGTCGAATTAAGGCAAGAATTCACAACAAGATCATTGACATTCGTGTTTCGACCGTACCGACGCTTTTTGGCGAAAAGATTGCCTTACGTATCCTTGACCGTTCAACGATACAGCTGAACCTTGATCTCTTAGGTTTTGAGGAGAAAACGCTAAAGACCTTCCGCAGTGCGATTCAGACACCTTATGGTATTGTCCTTGTTACTGGGCCAACTGGTTCTGGTAAGACGACAACCTTGTATTCTGCATTGACTGAACTGAATGATCCTGGCCTCAACATAATTACGGCTGAAGATCCAATTGAATACTCGCTGCATGGGATTAATCAGCTGCAAGTTCACGAAAAGATTGGTTTAACCTTTGCTAGTGCATTGCGTTCATATCTTCGACAGGACCCAAACATCATAATGGTTGGTGAAATTCGTGATTTGGAAACTGCTCAAATATCAATCCGTGCATCATTGACTGGACACCTTGTCTTGTCAACGGTCCATACAAATTCAGCTGGGGCAACGGTAATCAGATTGACAAATATGAATGTTGAATCCTTTTTGATCGCATCTACGGTGTTGGCAATCTCGTCACAGAGATTGCTGAGAAAGGTCTGTGGCAAATGCCGACAAGAAGTTAAATATCCAGACGAAGTACTCATGGATGCTGGCCTTGAACCCGGAAAGATAGATTATCCTTTGGTTCATGGTGAAGGGTGTGAGCATTGTCGGGGCACCGGCTATAAAGGAAGGATTGGAATTTTTGAAAACATGATGATTACCGCCAAGATACGTGATTTGATCCTAAAGGGTGCAACGAGTGAAGAACTTGAAAAAACAGCGGTTGAACAAGGTATGGAGACCCTTCATGATTCAGCAATACACAAGCTTGAACACGGTCTAACATCGGTTGAGGAAGTGATCCGTGAAACAAAGGTGGTTTAATGGAAGAAAGACTTGCTTCATATTTAGTAGATAGTGGTCTAATAAGTGAGGAGCAGTTACGCGAGGCTATGCAGGAGCGGCGCGAAACTGGACAGCGTTTGGTCAGTGTTTTGAACCGTCTTGAGATGATCCCGGAAAGTAAGTTGCTTGCGCAATTGAGCAACCTTTATAAAATGGAGGTTGTTGACCTCGATTATATTATCCCTGAAAAAGAAGTTCTCGAGATGATCCCGGCGGAAAAAGTGTACCATTATGAAGTGCTGCCTATTGACCGAAAAGGAAGATACCTGACCGTGGCAATGGTTGACCCGACTGACATAAGTGCGATTGAAGATTTGCGTTTCATTACGTCCATGGAAATAAACCCTGTTTTGGCTGCTGAATCGAGCATCAGGGAAGCACTGGATCGCTACTACACAATGGAAAAAGGTATTGCTGAAGTGACCGCGGAGACTACCACTGATGGTGCCAAGGAACTGGGTATTGAGGACATGGAACTTCTCGAAACTGAATTCCAAGAAGAAATAGAGGAGAACAAACTAAGAGCTGATGCTGAAGGCGGACCAGTTATAAGGTTGGTTAATTTCTATATTGCCGATGCCGTAAATAGACTTGCTTCAGATATTCATATTGAACCTTATGAAAAGGAGGTCAGGGTTCGTTTTAGAATCGATGGCGTGCTTCGAGAAGAACAGTCGCCGCCCATAAATCTAAAAGCTGGTATTATTACCAGGTTGAAGCTTATGGCGAAGATGAATATCGCTGAACATAGGCTATGTCAGGACGGTCGTATAAATATTCAGGTCGGCGATAAGATGATTGACTTACGTGTTTCAGTAATCCCGACTCTGTACGGCGAAAAAATCGTTATGCGAATATTGGATCGGAGTTCTTTGATGCTCGACCTCTCGAAACTTGGTTTTGCTCCAGCAGCTTTAAAGAAATTTTTGAAGGCGATTGAGAGCCCTTACGGCATAGTTCTTGTAACCGGCCCAACTGGCAGCGGTAAAACAACCACTCTGTATTCTACACTTGCACGGTTAAACAAACCTAAGCGCCAGATAATGACGGTTGAAGATCCGGTCGAGTATAATTTGCACGGCATTAATCAAATTCAAGTCCATGAAGAGATTGGTTTAACTTTTGCCAGTGCATTGCGTGCTTTTTTGCGTCAGTCGCCGAATATTATACTCATCGGTGAAATCCGTGATAATGAAACAGCGGAAATCGCCATAAGAGCTGCGCTAACCGGGCACCTGGTCTTTTCGACGATTCATACCAATGATGCACCGACAACAGTTCACCGATTGGTCGATATCGGTATAAAACGATATCTGGTGTCGAGTGCTCTGGTTCTTATCCAAGCACAACGTCTGGTAAGAAGAATTTGTCCGAAGTGTAAAGAGAAGATTAAGGTGAGCGAAAAGCTCCTTGAAGACGCTGGTATACCTGAAGGTACTTTTCCTGATGGCATAGTCTATAAGGGAAAGGGATGCAGTCACTGCAACCAGACAGGGTATAAAGGCAGAGTTGGTCTTTATGAAGTAATGCCGATATCTCCGGAACTAAGACAGATGATACTGAAAGGTGCTTCTTCAGACGAGCTTGCTAGACAAGCTGTCAAAGAAGGTATGGCAACGCTGCGCGAGGATGGGATGGAAAAGATAAAACAAGGGGTTACGACTGTTGATGAATTAATGAGGGAAACTACGGCATTTTAGGTACAAGCTCTATGATTAATTTAAAGGAGGCTCTATGCCTGTAACAATGAAACAACTTTTAGAAGAAATGGTGCAGAGGAATTCAACCGACTTGCACTTGACTACTGGTGCGCCGCCGATGTATCGAATCGATGGTGATTTGGTGCCAACCAATTATGAGATTATGACCCCGGAATTGATTCAAAACCTGATATACAGCGTATTAAATGATCAGCAAAAAAAGAAATTCGAGATGGAGTGGGAATTGGATTTCTCCTTTGGTATTGCTGGTTTATCGCGTTTTCGAGGTAATTGTTTCCAACAACGGGGTAGCGTTGCTGCAGCTCTACGAACCATCCCGTTTGAGATCAGGGGTTTTAAAGAACTGGGGATCCCACTCGTTGTTCAAGAACTTGCCGGTAGACCAAAGGGTTTAATACTCTGTACTGGTCCAACCGGTAGCGGAAAATCGACCACCTTGGCGGCAGTGATCGATAAGGTGAATAATGAACGTCGATGTCACATAGTCACTGTCGAGGATCCTATTGAGTATCTGTTTAGGCACAAAAAGGCGATAATTAACCAGCGTCAGGTAGGTAGCGATACGAAATCCTTTGGTAATGCATTGAAATATGTTTTACGTGAAGACCCGGATGTTGTTATGATCGGTGAGATGCGTGATACGGAGACTATCGGTACGACGCTTACTATTGCCGAAACAGGTCACCTTACCCTAGCCACCTTGCATACCAATTCATGCGCTGAGTCAATTCACCGTATCATCGATGTTTTTCCTCCTCACCAACAAGGCCAGGTAAGAGCACAACTTGCTTTTGTGGTTGAAGGTGTGATTACGCAACAGTTACTTCCGAAAATCGGTGGTGGGCGGGTTCTATCGTGCGAGGTAATGATCGCAACTCCAGCAATCCGTGCTCTTATCCGTGATGGAAAAGAACATCAAATTTATTCAACGATCCAAGCTGGTTCGAAATATGGTATGCAGACAATGAACAATTCTTTGTTCAATCTGTATGCAAAACGCACGATTACATTGGAAACAGCCTTTGATTATACGCCTAACATAGAAGAATTTGAACATATGGTTGAGCAAAGTCCAGCTCAGAGGCGTTAAGATAGTTTATGGGGTTTAAGAGAATTTGTTTTGTAAATAACCATTATCTCAAATAAGGAGGTGAAATGCCAACTTTTGTCTGGAAAGGTAGAACAGCATCAGGGGCCTCAGCTACTGGTGAAATTGCTGCAGGTTCTCAAACCGACGTTGTAGCTGCGCTGCGCCAGAAGAAAATTATTCCCACTTCAATAAAGGTTAAAGAAGAAAAGAAAAAATTGACGCTATTTGCGGGCCGGGTTACAGGACGTGCACTGGCTGTTTTTACTCGACAATTTTCGACTATGCTCAACGCTGGTCTTCCGTTGTTAACGTGTCTTGAGATTCTCGGTAAGCAGACGGAAAGTCTGGCGCTGCGTAAAGTCTTGACTGAAGTGAGAGGCGATGTTGAAGGTGGTTTGTCACTTGCTGATGCATTACGTCGACAACCAAAGACCTTTGATAACCTGTATGTGAATATGATCGAGTCAGGTGAAACCGGCGGTGCTTTGGACGTCATCCTCATGCGTCTGGCGGTATATTTGGAAAAGAGCGCGGCGCTGAAGCGGAAGATAAAGGGTGCGATGATCTATCCGGCCATTATTTCGCTCGTTGCGGTTGGCGCTATCTCGGTAATGCTTCTTTTTGTGATACCTATTTTTGCAAGAATGTATTCTGGCGTAGGCGCTGAATTACCAGCTATGACGCGCGTGGTCATGAAAATGTCTGACTTTCTCAAGGTTGCGATAATACCATTAGTGATTATCGTCATTGCCCTATTTACGATCCTCAGACGGTGGCATAAGACTACCTCTGGTGCTAAGGCAATGGATCCAATATTCCTTAAGTTCCCGGTCTTCGGCGATCTAACTAGAAAACAGTCAATTGCTCGTTTCGCAAGAACCCTATCAACTTTGCTGTCCAGTGGTGTACCCATTATTGATGCCCTGGAAATAACCGCACGCAGTGCCGGGAACTGGGTTGTCGAGGATGCCATTTTAAAAGCTCGAATCTCGATTAAAGGCGGTGAAAACATCGCTGATCCGTTGTCCAAGACTGCGGTTTTTCCACCGATGGTTACGCAAATGATTGCAATCGGCGAAGCATCGGGTGGTTTGGACGAAATGCTTGCTAAAGTCGCTGATTTCTACGATGAAGAGGTAGATCAGGCAGTCGAGAACCTGACCGCTGCTCTTGAACCTCTTATCATGGTCTTTTTGGGTGGAATTGTTGGATTCTTAGTCATTTCCATGTATCTGCCCATATTCCAATTAGCCGGCACAATTACGGAATAACTTTATAAGCAAACAATAGGTTGTGCCAGAGTTACTGAACGCGGATAGCTGTGTAGGCAAACGCTATTGCATATGTTTGGGTGTAGATCCGGAATAGGTAGTGGTATATTCGACGTTCTTCAGTAGAAGAGCTGGTCTAATCATTCTTCACCCTTTGTTGATTACTTTTATTCTGTTATCCTCGTATCCAATAATTCACAGTATCCCAACACCTTTTTGGTTTATTATCCTTGCATCTTTCATATTGGCTTCGGTTTTTCTACTCTTGCAGACCTGGCTACCAGAAAAAACTTCCTTTTACATCATTTTCCTGGTCGATATCCCGCTAATTGGTTCTATGATTCACTACTCAGGCGGGGTTGAATCTATCTTCCCATTATTCTACATATTGTTGATTATTGTTGTATCCTTGTACCTTTATAAAACTGGTGCGTATACGGTTAGTGTTATTTCGGTGATTTTCTTTCTCGGCTTGCTATTCTATGAAATGCACGAGACAAATGCGACAATGCAATATGTCATGTATCGATTCTATATCTTTGGACTACTGTTTCTCTTTACCGGGATACTGAGTGGTGCATGGTCAGAGCGCTATCAAAGCCGTACTGAAGAGGCCGCGAGATTGAGGCTCACAACCGAAGAAATATTAAAGAATCTTCCTTCAGGGATCATAACCATCGACCGGAGCGGCACGATAATTCATACCAATATCCCAGAAGGTCCAATACAGTCAAGGGTTCACCTCTATATTGCAAAATTTCTTAAGGCACGTCACGCAAAAAGGTCGATTGAACTGAAGATCGGTAAACGGTATTTTGTATTGTCGTGCGCCAGGATTTACAGTTCAAAAATCGGTCTTGGTATACTCCAGGACATTACAGCTATTAGAAAACTGGAAGAAAAATCACGCGTCTCCAAACAGACACAACTCCTTGCGGAATTAGGTGGTTCTTTGGCTCATGAGATCCGGAACCCCTTATCGTCAATAAGAGGGTCCCTTGAAGTAATCCGGGATTCACAGAGGGATGCTGATATCCTCCATTTCATAAATATGGCATTAGACGAATCAATAAGGTTGAATGAAATTGTTACTGATTTCTTGAACTTTGCCCAATTCGTGCCGCTCAAGAAAAATCGTTTGCGTATCAGTGAAGTCGTAAACGAGGCATTCATTGATGCGTTGCCGCGTGCCAAAACCAAGAAGATAGTGATAAAAAGAGAAGACAATGATTTCTTCATCCTTGGTGATCTCAATAAACTGAAAGCCGGTCTGTTGAATATTCTTAGTAATGCCTGCGAAGCTACCCCTGAAGGTAAGACTGTTAAGATAAGGACATATATAAACAAAAAGAAAGGTATGGTTGAAATACAGGATACTGGCAAAGGTATTTCCAGGCGAGCTCTGGAAAAGATCTTCGAACCTTTCTTTACAACAAAAAAAGGTGGCATAGGTCTTGGTCTAGCAATAGCCAGGAACATAATTGAGGCACATGACGGGAGTATCGAGGTGGATAGTGAAATGCGTAGAGGAACCACTTTTAAGGTAATACTACCGCTTGCCTGATTTGGGTAACCGGGTAACGGAGTATCGGAGAATAGAGCGCAGAGAGTAGAGAGTAGAGCGCTGTAGTTGTCTGATTTATCAGACATTGCCCGATGAATCCCGCTCCTTCATAAGGGGCGTGGATGAATCCCGCTCCTTCATAAGGGGCGTGGATGAATCGGGCGACTACAAGAGCGTAGAGAGTAGGGAGTAAGGCGTAGGGAGAAATGATGCTAAGCATGGAAGAGGATTAATGAATGAAGCTGTGAAGATAGGAAGTTATGAAGATGATGATTATTATGGAAATGAAAAAAGATCAAACATCATTCCAGCGCAAAGCGCTAACTTCCAGCCAGAGGCTCATTTCCATCCCGCTTTTCCTGTTAGTACTGAGTGTAATCGAAGTGAGCAAGCTGCAAGTCTCGAGCCTGTCGAGAGGTCGAGGGATCCCTTCCAATCCCCTTGGGATTCAAACACGTAGTGCTCTCTTCCAATCCCCTTGGGATTCAAAAAGGAGTAGGGCGTCAGGTGAATGATGAAGAATATAAAGATGGTTATTGAATACGACGGGACTGATTTCTGCGGGTGGCAGTACCAGCCCAATGAACGGACTGTCCAGGGTGAGGTCGAGCATGCTTTAAAGCAACTAACCAGCGAGAACATCAGGATAATCGGAGCCGGGAGAACTGACCAAGGGGTCCATGCGTTTGGTCAGGTTGCAAATTTCCACACATCCTCTTCTCTTGAATTAGCCAAGATCCGCAAGGCACTCAATTCGTTGACTGGCAACGATATATATATTAAGCAGATATTTAAGGTGAACGACGATTTTCATGGCAGATATTCTGCACAATATAAGGTCTATGAATATAATATAGTTCTTCAACCATCGCCATTCAAGCTGCGCTACAATTGGTATGTGGGGCACCCACTCGATTTATCCAAAATGCAAAAGGCAAAGGGTTGTTTGGTTGGCCAACGCAATTTCAAATACTTCTCTGCTGAAAATGATAAGGATAATACATTCTGCATTCTCCACAGCATTAGCTTGACAGAACATAATTCACGTATTATAATACAAATTAAGGGTGATCGCTTCCTCAGAAAGATGGTGCGCGGCATAGTCGGTTTTCTGCATGATGTGGGTCGTGGTCATTATAAGCCAGAGCAGACACAAGATGTTTTAGACGGTAAGATAAGAGATCTCTTTTTCGCACCTCCACAAGGGTTATTTCTTGTGGAAGTGAAGTACTGATTACGCCTGCCGGGTCTATGATAGCAAGAAAGGACTGAACATGATACTAACAAAGAAGAACATTTTATACGGATTTCTCGGCATTGTGGTCACAATTTTTGCAATAAGCCTATACAGTGCCGTAGGACCGCAGTCTTTTCGTAACCGACAAGACGAAAGGTTAAGTCTGAACAAAAATGTTTCGATACAAAGGACAAATGCCATTGTTTTAGCCGCCAATAAAGTCACGGATGCAGTAGTGTCCATATCAGTGATTCAGACAAAAGTTGTGGCAACTTCTCCTTTTTTCTCACCTTATGCAGATGATATGTTCCGTGATTTTTTCCGTGATTTTTTTCCTGAACGATATCATAAACAACAAGTTAAGAGCCTTGGTACAGGCGTTATTATTTCCCAAGATGGCTATATTTTAACGAATGAACACGTGATATCCAATGCGACCAAAATTAAGATAACCCTGCCCGATGGTCGGCAAATAGAGGGTATGGTTGTGGTCGCTGACCGTACTATGGACCTGGCACTGATCAAAATCGATACAAATGACTTACCGTATGTTGAGTTTGGGGATTCTGACGATTTGATGATCGGGGAATGGGTGATCGCTTTTGGCAACCCATTTGGATTTTTGCTTGAAGATACAAGCCCTACAGTTACAGTTGGCGTTGTCTCGGCACTGAATAGATCAATAAAATCAAGTCATGATGAAAGAGTCTATAAAAATATGATCCAGACTGATGCGGCAATAAATCCGGGTAATTCAGGCGGTCCTTTAGTCAATGTTCTTGGTCAGGTAATCGGCATCAATAATTTCATTTTTACATCGAGCGGTGGGTCTGAAGGTATTGGGTTTGCCCGACCCATCAATTTTGTAAGGAAGTTCATCGCTGAGGCGAAAGAGCACAGCAAGATCCGTCAGGCTTGGGTTGGTTTATGGTTACAGGATATCACCCCAGATATTGTTGAAAACTTCAGGATTCCCGCCTTTGGTGTGATAGTAACTAACGTTGATCCGCTGAGTCCTTCTGAAAAAGCTGGCATAAAGATCGGCGATAGAATCGTTGAAGTCAATGGTGTCTTAATAAAACGGGTGTCAGACTGGGATAGGTTTATCGCCAATGTTTTTGTGGATGAGGAACTCCAAATCACTGGTTTAAGGAATGAAAACACCATCAAAGTCAAACTCATGGTTGAGGAATTCAAATACTCAAAGACGATAAGCAAGTTTGGATTGTACGTTGAAGATATAAGTACGCAACTTGCCAAGAGATATAAATCAGGGTACAAAGATGGTGTTGTTGTCTTAAAGGTTGAAAAAGGCAGCACTGGAGAACGATTGGGCATTAGAGCGGGTGATGTTATTCTAAGAATCGATGATAAACGCATACGGAATAAGAATGATTTTAATGAAGCAATGAAAAGTGACCGTTTCCTTTATTTTATTTTGGACCGAGGTGGTTTAATAATCCAGTTGTATCTGGGTTCATAATGCAAGGAGCAATAATAATATGATAGAACGTTATCAGACAAAAGAGATGGCAAGAATATTCAATGATGAATACAAATTAAAGAAATGGCTTTTTGTCGAACGAATTGTTGCTGGGATTGAAGAAAAATATGGGGTGATTCCGCGTGGACTCAGTAGCAAACTAGCCAAGATAAAGGTGAAACCAGAACGAGTTCGAACCATAGAAAAAGTCACTAACCATGACGTTATTGCTTTTTTAGAAGCGGCCCGGGAAAAACTCGACAAGCGAGTTGGTAAATGGTTGCACTTTGGACTGACCTCGTACGATCTTGTTGATACCGCCTTTGTGTTGATGCTCCTTGAAGCCATTGATGTTTTGCTGGGTGATGTGAAGAAACTCCTGACCGTGTTGAAATGGCTTTCCTTGAAATACAAAAAAACGCCCCAGATGGGCAGAACACATGGTGTTTTTGCTCAGCCTATTACATTCGGTTACAAAGTCGCTTCCTGGTATGAAGAAATCAAGCGGGCGTATCAGCGTCTTATCCTTGCTAGAAAAGAAATGTCCTTTGGTAAACTGTCTGGTGCAGTTGGTACCTATACAATGCTATCACCAGCGCTTGAGAAAAGAGTTATGAGGAAGTTAGGTTTGAAACCAGAACCCGTGTCAACTCAAGTTCTACCAAGGGATCGTTTCGCTTTGCTGATTGCTATTATTGCATTGTATGCATGCGCTTTGGAAAGGATTGCCACTGAAATCCGGAACCTTTCCCGTACTGAAATAGGTGAGGTGCTTGAACCGTTTACTCGTGGGCAAAAGGGTTCTTCTGCCATGCCGCATAAGAAAAACCCGATTACCTGTGAGCGCATAAGCGGTTTGGTGCGGATTCTGCGTAGCTATCTAATCCCTGCTTACGAGAATATCACGCTCTGGCATGAACGGGATATTACTAATTCTTCAGTCGAACGGGTTATTTTCCCGGATGCATTTCACTTGGCACATTACCTTACTTTAAAAACACGCTGGGTACTTGAGAACCTGAATGTGTATCCAAAACGCATGATGGAGAATATTGAGGCAAGCTACGGTGTTTACGCCTCCCAGAACTTAATGAACAAACTCGTACAACATGGTATGAGCAGGGGAGAGGCTTATAACACTGTACAGCGTTTGTCTTTCAAGACTATTGCGGCAAAAGAAGATCTGAAAAAGACAGTTCTTAAGGACAAAAAAGTGTGCCAATACCTTAATGAAAAAGAGATCGCAAAGATTTTTGACCTGAAATGGTTCTTGAGGAACATAGGTTGACTTCAGACAAAAAGTAACTATACTAATCAATGGATTTATTCAAAAAGTGTGCTTTCACCGTTGAACAAGTGAAAAAAGCACAGGAATTTGGGATTTATCCTTACTTCACACCGATTGAATCTGCCCAAGACCACCGCGTCAAAATAGATGGTAAAGAATTCATAATGATCGGGTCTAATGGATACCTTGGTCTGGCTGCTGATCCGCGCATGAAGGAAGCAGCGATCAAGGCCGTGGAAAAATATGGCTCCACATGTTCTGGTTCAAGGTTTCTCAATGGGACACTCGATATTCACGTCAAACTTGAAAAAGACCTGGCTGAGTTCTATGAAAAAGACGGGGCGATTATTTTTTCCACCGGCTTTCAAACGAATTTGGGTATTATTTCAGCACTTGGCGGCAAAGACGATCTCTTGATCATTGATCGTCAGGACCATGCTTCTATCATTGATGGCTGCCGTTTATCATTTGCCGATGTTAAGAAGTATCGGCACAATGATATGGAAGATTTAGAGCGGATATTAAAGACCTTACCTGAAGACCGCGGTAAATTGATAATTGTTGATGGCGTATTCAGCATGGAAGGTGATTTGGCTAACCTCCCTGAAATCGTCCGTTTAAAAGAAAAATATAAGTGCCGCTTACTCGTTGACGATGCACACGGAGTCGGTGTACACGGCGAAAAAGGTCAAGGTACATGTGAGCACTTTGGTGTGCTCGACAGAGTTGACTTACTAATGGGGACGTTTAGTAAGGCATTTGCATCACTGGGCGGTTTTGTTGTCGGTGATAAAGACGTTATCACCCATATTAAGCATCGTGCTCGGGCATTAATATTTTCGGCGTCCATGATTCCTGCTTCAGTTGCGAGTGCCCAGATGGCTTTGAATATCATCAAAACCGAACCTGAACGCCGCAAAAGATTGTGGGCGGTAGCCCGACGTATGTTAAAAGGTTTTAGAGATATCGGGCTTGATACTGGTGATAGTGCGACGCCGGTCATCCCGATTATCATTGGTGAAGATGAACACTGCTTTGCCTTTTGGAAAAAACTGATTGCGAGCGGTATTTTTGCAAACCCGGTCATTTCTCCGGCGACGCCGCCCGGCCGCGCTTTGATTCGAACCAGCTATATGTCTACACATACGGATGAAGACATTGAAATTATCTTAGAGGCTTTTGCACACTGTGCTGAAGAGTTTGGGTTAAAGAAATAATGATTACTGTAGTTCCTGTAAAAACCGAAAAAGAACTGAAGGATTTTATAAACCTTCCTTTTAAATTGTATAAAAAAAATCGCTATTGGGTGCCTCCATTTAAACATGAGGTACGTAATCTCTTTGATAAAACAAAGAATCCGTTCTGGAACCATGCTGAAAAGGAATTGTTTCTTGTCTACCGGGATAAACAGTTGTCCGGGAGGATATGCGCGATTATTGACTATAACTTCATGGAATTCTGGGATGAAAAGACAGCATATTTTGGGTTCTTTGAGTGTGATGATGATGAAGATGCAGGAAAAGCCCTTTTTGAACATGTAAAGGAATATCTTAGTGACAAAAATGTCACCAAATACATCGGTCCTTTGAACCCATCGACTAATGATGAATGCGGAGTTCTGATTGAGGGCTTTTATACAACACCTTTTATAATGATGCCTTACAATTATGAGTATTACGATGATTTGATAAAAAAATGTGGGCTTGAGAAAACCAAAGATCTCTTTGCGTATTACTGTGATATGAAAGACGCACCCTTTGAATATCTGGAAAGAATTTGTTCTATTGTACGGAGACGGGTACATGATATGAAGGTCAGACCGATTAATGTTGCTGACTTCGAGAATGAAGTAAAGAAAATACAAGAGATCTATAATGATGCGTGGAGCCGTAATTGGGGGTTTGTACCGATGACTGATGAGGAAATAAGTGTCTTTGCCGAGCATATGAAATCATTGATTATCCCAGAGTTAGTGCCGATCATAGAAATAGACGATGTTCCAGTAGCTATTTCGTTTGCTGTGCCGAATTACAATACGGTACTGAAAAAGCTGAACGGACGATTGGGCCCTATTGAGATGCTGAAGTTCCTGTATTACAAAAAGAAGATAAAAGACGCGCGTATGATGATCATGGGCGTGCGTAAGCAGTACAGAAAAATGGGTTTAGAGTCACTACTTTTCCTTGAGTCTTTTCGAGCCGCTCAGCAGCTCGGCTACAATGCAGGTGAGCTATCATGGGTACTTGAGGATAACCACTCAACCAACAATGCGGTTACAAAAATGGGTGGTAAGCTCTACAAAAAATACCGCATATATGAGGGGATAGTATAAGGTCGATGGGTTAGGATGCTGGAATAAAAATGGCAAAATATAAGATTGCCTGGTTACCTGGTGGTGGTATAGGAAAGGATGTTCTCGACGCAACAAGAATCGTCCTTGACAGAATTATGTAACGGTGTATCAGAATGTCGGAGTAATGGAGAACACACTCTGTTGAAGACACGCTGCGCTGAAGACATGGTAAATAGAAAAATCACTGTCCCGCTTTGCGGGATCCTCGATTCTTCGTAATTAATAATTTTATATGAAAAATCGGGATAATCTTTCTGTTAATCTCCGCCTGCCTCGTAAGATGCTAATCGTACGGGGTAATCGATTTAACCCAAGGTTAAAATGACGATCATTGAGAAGATTTTTGCACGCGCGGCAGGTAGAGATGTTAAACCAGGTGAATATATCTGGGCGAAATTGAATCTTGTAGCGATGCGCGATTTTGGCGGACCAAATGTTATCCAGGAATATCAGAACAAGTTTGGTGAACAGCCGGTATTTGATAAGGGGAAAGTAGCGATAACTTTTGACCTTCATATCCCAGCTCGTGACGAGAAAGTCGCGGTAAATCAAAAATTCTTGAGGGAATTTGCTGCTCGTCAAGGTGTGAAACTCTTTGATATCGATACAGGTGTTGGTCAGCATATTCTTTTTGAAAGCGGTTTGGCAAAACCATGGGATATTATTGTTGGTACTGATAGTCATATGAACCTACTTGGTGGGGTCGGCGCTGCAGGGTTTGGTATGGGCACAACCGACATTGCCGGCGCAATGTACAAGGGCGAGTTATATTTTCGTGTACCGCCAACGATCAAGATTGAAGTTACTGGTGTGTTGAAGAAGCTTGTTACGGCAAAAGATATAATACTTTTTCTACTCAAGACATTGAAGACTGATGGTGCGCTCAACCGGGCAGTCGAATTCTCTGGCCCGACAATCGACCACCTGAATCTTGCTGAACGTATAACAATGGCAAGTATGGTAACCGAGATGTCTGGAGATATCGGTTTTATACAACCTAACGATGAGATTTTGGATTATATCAAAGCGAGGACTGAAGAAAAGGTTGAAACAATCGGGCCTGACTCAGATGCCGCATACGAGGAAATATATGAATTCAAAGTCGATGATCTACAACCACAGATTGCTTGTCCCCATTCACCAGATAATGTTAAGGATGTTAAAGATATTGCCAAGACCAAGGTTGACCAGGTGTTCATAGGTTCTTGTACTAATGGTAGATTTGAGGATTTAAATATCGCGGCACAAATATTAAAAGGGAATAAAATTAAACCTGGTATACGTCTTATTGTTGTACCAACGACCATGGAGGTGGCAAAAAAATCACTAAAACAAGGCTTGTACGACATTTTTATAAATGCTGGCGCAGTGGTGACCAACCCGGGTTGTGCACTGTGCACGACTGGACACCCTGGTATTCTTGCACCTGGAGAGGTAATGGTTTCTACCTCAAATCGTAATTTCGTAGGCAAACTCGGTAAAGGTGCTAAAGTTTTTCTTGCGTCGCCAGCAACTGCTGCCGCGACTGCTTTGACTGGAGTCATTACTGATCCACGTGAGGTGTAGTGTGATAATCAAAGGAAAGGTATGGTGCTTTGGAGATGATATTGATACTGACCAGATATATCCGGGTAAGTATTTGCCCATTACTGACAAGCAGGAAATGACGCTCCATGCTATGGAAGGCGCGCCTGGCGGGGAAGAATTCATGAACAATGTGGAACCAGGTGATATTGTCGTAGCCGGCAAGAATTTTGGCTGCGGTTCTTCACGTGAGCATGCGATTGTAGCGATCCATGGTATCGGTGTTTCTCTTGTGATCGCCAGGTCTTTTGCCAGGATATTCCATAGAAATGCGGTTAATACTGGTTTGCCGATTATACTTTTTGATGGAACCGGGGAGATTAAACAGGGGGATAGACTTGAGGTTAATATTGAAAACGGTAGAATCAGCAATCTATCACAGAATAAGGTTTATCAAGGCATCGCTATTGCACCGCTTGAAATGGAAATCATGAAGGCTGGCGGTTTACTTGACTATCTGAAGAAGAAAGACTAAGATGGTTAAACAAGAGAGAATAGATAATTGGTTATATGGTTATATAGGTGAATAATGGATAAAAAATATATAATAGCGCTCTTCCCTGAAGTAAAGAAGATAACAAGTAAATCACTTCGTAAAGGCGTTATCGCAGTATGGCTATTAGCTGTGAAAAGAGGCAAGTGGCAGAAGATTGACAAGATACCATTTACTCTGCTCATTAAAACAAAGAAAACACTCGTTGAACATACCAGGACTGTCACGCGCATGGCGATAGCAGTAGCAGGTAAACGCCAGGATGTTAAACTAGACTACGTTATTGCTGGTGCCTTGGTCCATGACGTCGGAAAATTACTTGAATACAAAAAGCTTGGTAAAAAATACACTAAGTCCAGTTTTGGTAAACTTATTCGGCATCCAGTAGCAGGGTATGGTTTAACCCTTGATGTTGGTTTGCCTATTGAAGTTGCTCACATCGTAGCAGCCCATTCAGTTGAAGGCGAGAAGGTGAAGCGTTCTAATGAAGCCGTAATTATACATCACTGCGATTTTATAGATTTTGATATAGAAAGATCAAAGTAGCAATACCTGCAATACCACACCGTGGTCACTGCCTATTGCAATATACTTCTATTTTTATATAATTATAGCCTATGAGATTATACGAATTCGAAGCAAAAAAACTATTCAGAAGGTACAAGATACCAGTATCCGAGGGAGTTGTCATCAGTAGGGATAGCTTCAATGAGCTGGATAAGGTCGTCTATCCGGTTGTTATTAAAGGACAGGCGTTTCTAGGCGACCGGGGGAAAGCTGGATTTGTTCAATTCGCCAAACATAGAAAAGAAGCTGAAGCCGTAATATGCTCAATTTTGGGCAAGAAGCATGGTCCATTTGTGATCGAGAAAGTTTTGGTAGAGAGGAAAATAGATATTGAAAGTGAAGTGTATATTGCTGCATTGATCGATCGGCTCGAGCATAAGCTCTTATTTATAGCGAGCAAAAAAGGCGGCGTGGACATAGAAGCAATTGCTAAAGACGACCCTGGTGCATTATTAAAGTATTACTTTAATCCAGGCGAAGAAATGTATGGTTTTAAGGCAAGAACCATATCAGGTGATTTAGGGTTTTCCAGTGCTGGGTTAGGGATAGTTGCGGGTATTATCTTGAAGGTGTACAAGCTTTTTCTAAATTATGATTGTAAGTTAGTCGAAATCAACCCCCTGGTTTTGTCAAAGGACGGAAACATATACGCGCTTGATGCCAAAATTGACCTTGACGAAGATGCTATGTTTAAACACCAAGAACTCAAAGAAATGGGTATTGTGGCAAGGCACGAGCTCGGGGAGCTTACCCAACGCGAACAAATAGCTAAGGCGAAAGGTATCCCTTATGTTGACCTTGACGGTGATATCGGTGTATTCCCCGGAGGTGCGGGTTTTGGCATCGCAGCGATAGATTTGATAACACTTTATCAGGGAAAACCAGCCAATTTCATGGATTCAGGTGGCGCTCCGACCCAGGAAAAGCTCCGGGCCATGCTTGGATTGCTCATTGATAACCCTAAAGTGAAAGCTATATTTGGTGCCCGTTTTGGAGGCATTTCTCGGTGTGATGATTGGGCAAAGGCAATAGTACAATATGTTAAGGAAAACAAACCTGAAAAACCGATGATCATGAGGATGGCCGGCAATATGGAGGAGCAGGGCAGAAAAATACTGGAACAAGCAAAAAGAGATTTTCCAGAGCTATTCAAAAAGATCAAGATATATGCGGTTGATACACCTATTGAGGAAGTGATTAAGGAAACAATTCGAACGGCAAAAGAGAAATGTTGACATGCTGGCACAGCTCCATAAACTATCACCATGAATAGTCTTAGAAAATTCCACCTGTCTGCCTGCCTCAGCCCGGGAAGAATCGAGACAGAACCCGAGTGTTGCACTTGCCCCTTGAATGCGGTTTTGCGAAGCAAAACAAAGGGGGCAGAGATGAAAAGTATAGCAACAAATAAAATGGCGGCGGTATGGCTGCTGCTGGTAGGAATAAGTATGATGTCATCACAAGGTCTTGTGGGGGTTTCTCAAGATCACCCACCAGGAAGAACGGTTCCACAACTACTGCTTACATCTGTCAGAGTTGAAATCTCAATACCTTTTATACCTAAGGTTGGTGAAGTATTCGAGGCAACACTCACTATCTATTGTAAAAACGATCTTGAACCTGATAGGCTTGGTAGACCGGGCCCAGACTACAAAGTAACGTTTGAAGGAGATGTCGAGTTCATAAATGGGAGAGAACACATCATTTATGATTATTTGAAACAGGGAGAAACGAAACGATTTAAAGCGAAAATGGTGATTAAAAAGGCAAAAGAGCGGGTGGGAATTGGTGGTGGTATTGTTACAACAAAAAGACCTTATTTTGCTCAAGGCGCAAATATCGAAATGTTTCTTGTTGATCCCCAGACTGGTCAGTATGGGACCAAGGAGGAGTATGAGGGAAAGTTGCCGGTGGAGCATCGCTATGACCCAGTGGATGGTTCATTTACCTGTTCACCTGATCGAAATCCCGCACCGGTAGAAGAAAACAGACGGATTATCAAAATGATAAGAGATTTAGAGCCTCGACTTAGTGATTCTCTGGCATTGCTTTTTCACTCAGACCAGTATCGAGTTGGAGTTCCAAAAGGGTTGCCAAAATGGGATGAAGAGAATAAGCGTTGGCTTGAAGAAGAGATATTTGAGTATTATTTGAAAGATGGTTGGTTTGAGTCTTTACATGCGGGAAAACGTGAGGCGTGGATTATACAAGAGCGTGAAAAAATTATGAAGGAGGTTGATAAGCACAAGCTTAACTTTTTTCGTGATAATAATTCCTCTAATAGTGATTATCTTGGCAGTAATAATCCTCCTAAAGATCGTATTACGACGACATTCATAGGGCAAATTTGCTGAGGGTGATATAAAATGAAAATTTTAAACTATAAATTTCAAGTTGCGAGATTAAACAAACTTTTAAAGGCATTGATTTATTTTGATTTTGAAGTAAAATTTAATTACCGTAATGATAAATTTCTAATGGTGGTTCTACCCGTGTGGGCAGAATCTCCTTTAAATTACTCTCGATTTTGTAAAGTGACGAATCACCATGCATTGCAAATAGTTTGCAATGCGTAAAAGATAAGGAAGTAAGATGGTGAAAATAGCCAGACAAAAAGAGAAATGGTATCGTTATCCGTTTGAATCTGTATTAATCCCGTTAGATAAAGGTTTGTTTTTGTTTTGCATAATCTAATGGGTAGCAATTGAGGTGAAAATTATCGTGATATTGAAACTATGTAATTATCTAACGGGATTAATCTGTGTGAATCAATTTCTTTGCATGGCAAAGAAATAAGGGGGCAAAGATGAAAAGCATAAAGATAAACAAAATGGCAGCAATATGGCTGCTAATGGTATTGGTTATAGGGTTTGGACAAGCAAATGGTTGGCTGAATCCTTTAGAAGGCGATGTTGATCAAGAAATGCATATTACCGGTGGATATCCTAAAGTAGGTGAGGTTTTCGAAGTGGTCTACCGGGTAAGACTCAAAGAAAAGAATCGTTTAAATGAATTTCCCGAAAAAATGGTGGCTATGGGTTATGTTATGCGTTTTGGCTTAAGACCAATTGATCCGATAAGATTTCTATCTGACAAAGAAACATTTGTTCCAGTTTTCAATCCTGGTGAATGGTGCGAATTCTCTGCTAAATTGAAGATTACGGAAAGCGCTGAAAATATTATGATAATAGCAGGTACGCGCTTTCAAGCAAGCAAAAGCGGCGCATCTATCCAGATGACTCTTTACCTTCTCGATTCCTTGACAGGTCAGTATGGGACCAAGGAGGAGTATGAGGGAAAGTTGCCGGTGGAGCATCGTTATGACCCAGTGGATGGTTCATTTACCTGTTCACCTGATCAAAATCCCGCACCGGTAGAAGAAAACAGACGGATTATCAAAATGATAAGAGATTTAGAGCCTCGACTTAGTGATTCTCTGGCATTGCTTTTTCACTCAGACCAATATCGAGTTGGAGTTCCAAAAGGATTACCGAGATGGGATGAAGAGAAACAACGCTGGATTGAAGAAGAGATATTTGAGTATTATTTGAAAGATGGTTGGTTTGAGTCTTTACATGCGGGAAAACGTGAGGCGTGGATTATACAAGAGCGTGAAAAAATCATGAAGGAGGTTGATAAGCACAAGCTTAACTTTTTTCGTCCTGATAATAGGCATAATCGTGGTAATAATTATTATCCTGATAGGTTTGATAAAGACTTTTACGGGCAGTGGTGGTACAAAGACCATAATTACAACAAAGACCGAGGATTGTTAGCAACTGCGGTGAAAAGACCGATAAAAAACGGTAAGGCTCGTCTTTTAATGACCTATATGTATAACAGTATTTACTATCGGGTACTAACAGATTATGACGTTACTGATGATTCAGGTTATTTTTGTATAACATTTGACATCCCACAAGGTGCTACCGGGTGTAAAGCGTATCCAATTATATACCCAAGTGGTCCGGTTCCGTCTTCTCCGAAGATAAATGTGTCGGATCCCGATATTACTCAACCAGATTATTGGAAAGATACTGATGATAATACGCTTTTTATAATGCGAGAGCTCGGGGTTCCAACTTATCATGATTTTTATGCAAATGCTATTCCTTGTAGTCTGGGTGTGATTTGGACCGACACATTTCCTCAATCTGCTCAACCTCAGAGCGGTTGTATTAATATCTACGAGACCTATCTCCATGCCCGAACATTTATGAATCCACCGCCCACAAGACCATTAAGGGTGATGTGGGAACCAAATTACCTTCACGGAAGCGCAATGAACATGACTTATTATAATTGCGATGACACTATTTGGGTTAAAGGTGATACTGCTAATACAGATGAATGGGATGATGATGTTTTACTACACGAATTTGGGCACTATATAATGAAATGCTATGCACAGGGTCCACCCAGTTGTACTGGTTCTCACTTTTGGCCATTTGAATATCCAGAAAAACTAGGTATTGGGTATGGCGAAGGATGGGCTCATTTTTTCTCAGGTAGAGCAAGAGTTGGAACAAGTACCGATTCACTTTTTATTAGCACACACCATGGAATAGGAGGAACCTACCTTGATTTGTATTATCATAATATTGAGAATCCTTGGGATAATACTGTAACTATTCCCGAATTTTTCGAAGGCGGCCCCTGGTGTGAAGGGTCAGTGGCTGGCGCTCTTTGGGATATTTATGATCCTCACAATGAAATTCCATATCATTCTTACCCAGATTCTTTAAATGGAGTTTGGTTTCCAGATACTGCTCTGGCTGATTCTCTAACAATGGGTCCTGAAGAGATCTGGGATGTCTTTGATCATTATAATCCACCAGATGACCCAACCAACTGTTGGACAATCTTTGATTTCCGTTCAGGTTGGAATTCTTACAACTATGGCCATCAATTTGCCTTAAATCAAATTCTTTTGCATCATCGCATTCGCGACAGCATCCCCGATGCCCCAACTGGATTATCCGCAACTCTTGAAAATTATAAGGTGCGTCTCTACTGGCACAAAAATTCTGAACCCGATTTAAACGGTTATCGGGTATATCGACGTAGTAGGTGTTTTGTAATTCCACCCCAATGGAGTAGCTGGGGGATAATAGCCGAAAATAGCAGCCCAACAGATACCACTCATCTTGACACAACTGTCCAGCGTATGTATAGATATGAATATAAGCTTACCGCTTATGATTCTTTAGGCAACGAATCGGAATTTTCCGACAGTGTACGTATAGACGTAATTCAAAAAGATCAAGACAAAAACTCACCACCATTTGTAAGAAACTCAGTCATAAAAGATATTCGACAGCTAGTGCTTGTGGTTCCCGAAGGCAGTCATGTCCTTATTGTGAAGATATATGATTGCACGGGGCGAGTTATTGATAGGCAAGAACTGACATTTGAAAAAGGCTTCTCTGGTAGTGTAAACATCTGCAATAGAAGAGGGAAGAATCTACCCAGTGGCGTATACTTTGTTGATATCCAAAACGATAATGACCTACGTGTGGTTGAAAAAATCGTAATAATCAAATAATCTGTAACACGAATTCGATGATAAAATGCAACGCGTTGGTCATAATAGAAGGAACAGGGGAAAAAGACTATAATGGTTGAATGGTTATATGGTTAAAAGGTTAAATTGCTCAAAGGTATAAATGGCTATATTAAGTATCTAAAACGCATGAAATAAAAGGTGGAAATATGATTGAATTATTTAACTAAGCAATTATGAGTATTATTATTGATAATGAAACGAAAACGATAGTCCAGGGGATTACTGGAAGAAATGCATCGCTCCACACAAAGTTCATGCTCGAATACGGGACAAAGATTGCTGGTGGGGTAACGCCGGGCAAAGGTGGTCAGGAAGTTGAAGGTGTAAGAGTGTATGATACTATACACCAGTGCATGGAAGAACATCCAGATGCTGCTGTATCAAGCATTTGGGTACCGCCACGTTTTGCTAAGGATGCAATACTCGAGGCAGTTGATGCCGGTATTAAAACGGTTATTGTGATAACTGAATGCATCCCAATTCACGATATGCTATACGCACGCCAAAAAGCTAAAGAAAAGGGCGTCGTTGTTATAGGAGGCAATACGCCGGGCGTGATTTCACCAGGTAAAGCACTCGTTGGCATGCTGCCGAGAATCACCTTCAAACCTGGACGCATAGGTACGGTTGCACGGAGCGGCGCAGTGACATATTATTTGGCAAATTCTCTAAACCTTGCTGGCTTTGGTGAATCGACTTCAGTCGGTCTGGGTGGCGACCCAATCCTGGGAGCAAACTACGAGGATATATTGCGATTGTTTGAAAATGACCCTGGGACCGATGCGGTTGTGATGGCCGGTGAAATCGGTGGGGTTTATGAAGAATTAGCAGCTCCTTTTATTGAACATATGTCAAAGCCAGTTATTGCCTATATAACAGGGAAGGCAGCACCTCAAGGTAAGCGGCTCGGTCATGCTGGTGCGATCATTGAGGGTAATATGGGTACTGCGAAAAGCAAGATTGAGGCTTTACAAAAGCACGGCGCAATACTTGCGGAAACACTGAGCGAGATACCGGTACTTATTAAGAGGGCTTTAGAAGGCAGAACAAAGCATGAGAAGGCATAAGATGGCGCAGAGAACGTACAGAAAAAGGCTTAAGAAGGCGATTAATGACAAAGAGCGATGGGAAATATGTGGGGATGGCTTGAGAAGAATGAAGAATACAAAAGAAGGCAATAAATGTGAGGATAATTCGTATTCATATGTCGTAGATCGTATTTGTTACGAATACGGTGCACGATTTACGAGTACGTTTTTAAGGAGGTAGAAGTGTGGCAAACAAAGATTTCAAAAGTTGAACCAGATCATATTGTGACGAGAGGGTATCGACAAGAGAATCTGATCGGTACTGTTCCTTTTGCATCGGTTTTTTTCTTACTTATTAAGGGGGAAATGCCCGATGAAAAAGAAGCAAAAATGATCGATGCAATCATTACTTCCTCAATTGACCACAGTGTTACTCCACCTTCAACACATGCCGCGCGCATCGTTGCCTCAGCTGGTGTACCTTTGCCTAGTGCAGTAGCTGCTGGAATTTTGGCAGTTGGTGATGTCCACGGTGGAGCAATTGAAGATGGTGCAAGAATCCTTCAGGAGTGGGTAAAATTGATGAATAAAAATGAGTGGAGTTTTGAACAAACAGCACAGAAATTATTGGCAGACTTAAAAGAACAACGTAGACGCATGCCCGGATTTGGTCATCGCCTCCATAAAAACGACCCGCGAACCAAACGGCTCTATGAAATGGCTGATGATTTAAAAATCAGTAAAGAACACATGAAGCTGAGCCTTGCGCTGAAAGAAGAATTCGCTAAGGGAAAAGCACTACCCATAAATGTCGACGGCGCAATCGCCGCGATCATATCAGATATGGGGTTTGATTGGAAACTTGGTAAAGCTTTCTTTTTAATTGGTCGATGTGCTGGTCTTATCGCACATGTGTACGAGGAAATGACGACGCAGAAACCTATGCGCCGTATGTGTGAACAAGAAGTTACCTACGACGGACCATGGGAAAGAGATTTAACGGAATGAACACGCTGCGCTGGAGACACATCCACCAACGGCGGATTGAAGACACGTCCGCCACACAATATGGCGGACTGCAGGCACGCCTTTGGCTGAAGACAACCCAGATAAACGATCGAAACGGAGAATATCGTATTCGTGAATCGTCCCGCAAAGCGGGATCCTCGATTACCGATCATTATATGTATCAATATGAAAAATCGGGATACATCGTACTCGTAAAAAATAACGATAATAATTTATCCCGTGGAATGCGAAGCATATTCAATTGGGACGGAACTAACGGATTAAACGCTTTTGATGAATCTGATTTTCAAAAATGTAGTTGCCTGATCCTTCAACTGCGTTCAGGACAGGTTTATCAGGCTGCTCAATGAATTGAGCGACTACAATGATTTCTGATGAATAAAACTATCGCTGAGAAGATATTAGCTAAGGCGTCAGGTAAAAAAGTAGTATCTCCTAACGAAATCGTCATGGCAAGAGTTGATGTGGCTATGTCCCATGAAAATGCCGATGTTGTATTAAGGTCGTTTAATGAAATCGGTGTTAAAAAAGTTTGGGATAAGGAGAGAATTGTCATACTCTTTGATCACCGTATACCTGCAGATAGTGAAAGGACCGCAGCTACTCATCGTCGTTTACGGGCATTTGTAAAAGAACAGCAGATCAAACACTTCTATGATTTGAAAGAAGGGATTTGTCACCAGGTTTTAGTGGAATTTGGGCATGATTTACCTGGCGAGGTCTTAGTAGGCACTGATTCTCATACAACAACACATGGTGCTTTTGGCACTTTTGCGACCGGGATTGGTGCTACGGAAATGGCGGGCGTTTGGGCAACCGGAGAACTATGGTTGCGCGTACCAGAATCAATAAAGATTAATGTAAGTGGTAAATTCAAACCTTGTGTAACGGCAAAGGATCTTATCTTGCATATTATCGGGATATTGGGTGCGGATGGAGCCAATTACCAGGCAGTAGAATTCCATGGTGAAATAATATCTCATATGACTATCGCGTCACGCTTGGTTCTTTCCAACCTGTCTATGGAGATGGGGGCAAAAGTCGCGTTTGTGCCCCCGGATGAACAAACCATAGCTTATCTAAAGCAGAGGACCGACAAGCATTTCCAGGTTATCTTACCTGATCAAGATGTTGAATATAGTGGTGAATTGAATGTCGATGTTAGTAGCTTAACGAGTCAAGTTGCCTGTCCACATTCAGTTGACAATGTCAAACCGGTTAGTGAAGTAACCGGCCTAAAGATTGATCAGGCATTAATCGGGTCGTGTACTAATGGGAGGTTAGAAGATCTGGCTGCCGCAGCCGAGATTTTAGAGGGTAAAACAGTACATCCAGACACACGGTTATTAGTGATCCCGGCTTCACGCAGAGTCTATCTTGAGGCTCTACATGAAGGCTACATTGAGATTTTTGTCCGAGCCGGTGGACTTCTATTGAATCCAGGTTGCGGACCTTGCCTCGGTGCACATCAGGGTTTACTTGCTCCTGAAGAGGTTTGTCTGGCAACGACAAATCGCAATTTTAAGGGACGGATGGGCAGTCCTGAAGCTTTTATTTATCTGGCATCACCTGCGACTGTAGCGGCTTCAGCGCTGAAAGGGGAGATAACTGAACCATGTTGATTAAGGGACATGTATATAAATTCGGCGATAATATAAATACTGACGTGATCTATCCGGGTAAGTATCTATCTATTACCGCAGATCGCGAGGAAATGGCAAAGCATTGTTTTGAAGCGGTCCATCCTGAATTCCTGAAAAATGCAAAACCCGGTGATATCATAGTCGGCGGTAAGAACTTCGGCTGCGGTTCATCCCGTGAGCAGGCGGCAACTTGCCTTAAGTACTTTGGTATCAGAGCTGTTGTTGCGGAGACCTTTGCCCGGATTTTCTACAGGAATGCAATCAATTTGGGTCTGCCAGTGATTATCGCGCCGGGGATTACGCAACAGGTTGAGCACAAGGATGATATCGAAATTGACCTACTAACCGGTATAATTAAAAATATGCGCACTAATGAAATCATTGAAGCAAAGAAACTACCGGATTTTATTTTGGAGATAGTTACGAACAATGGTTTGATACCATATTTGAAGAAAAAACTCGGTATCTCAAGTAATTAGGAGGAATTAATGAAGCAATTTGTCGTTATAGGATTAGGCCGTTTTGGGTCAAGCATTGCCCAGGCACTAAGCGAAAAAGGTTTTGATGTCCTGGCTATCGACGAAGATGAAGAACGCATTAAAGAAATGGAAGGCATTGTTTCCCAAGCTGTGGTCATGGACGCAACCGATGAAAAAGGTTTGAAAGAACTCGGTATTACTGATTTTGACACGGCAATAGTGAGTATGGGTGAGACTATTGAAGATAGTATTATGATCACCTTGTCATTGAAAGAAATGGGTTTGAGGAAAGTGATCGTAAAGGCAAAAAGTGAGCTGCACTCTAAAATCTTAAGGAAAGTTGGGGCTGATCGAATCATCTTCCCGGAAAGAGAAATGGCTGAAAGACTCGCTGAGAGTATTGCCAGTCCAAAGATCTTTGATTTTATCGAGCTCTCAAAAACCTATGGCATAATCGAAATGGTTATCCCTAAGAAACTTGTTAATAGAACCCTTAGTGAATTGAAAATGCGTGAGAAATTCAAGGTAAGTGTGATTGCTATTAAGCGAAAGTTGCCGATTACCCTACCCGATGGCTCAACAGATTTCAAAGAGGAGATTGTTGTTGGTCCGGGTGGTAATGACGAGGTAATATCAGGTGACGTATTGATCATGCTCGGTAAAAACGAAGACCTCGAAAAGATCGAGAAGCTATGAATCAAGAATTCGATGATCTCCTTGAGCTGGGCAATTTCTATACTCTGAGCCAAAAGTTTGAAGAGGCTATCAAGATTCTGAAAAGAGCTGAAAAGATAAACAAGATGAATCCTGAGCTGTACTACAATTTGGGTATGGCATACGAAGGCTTGAACGAAAAAGACAAAGCACGTGATTCGTTCAGGCTCGTCTTGAAGCTAAACCCGGATTACAAATCAGCTCAGGAACACCTTATTAAGTTAGTTGAAGAATGAAAACGAAATATATTAAGCAAGAGATAGCCTATACTGGTGCACAATTACACAGCAATTATGCATATACTGAATTTGACTTGTTTGGCGATTCAATCATTGCTTTTTGTGGCAAGTGTGATATTCCGACTGAGCAGATGGCTGATATTGAAGATGTCAAAGCCGATGCAAAAATATACTCTGAGTCGATGTTGCATTTCATTATAGAACACCATGATACGGATCTTGAAAAAGCAGTACTGAGGCAACTTGTCTTGACCACCATTATTGGCGAAGTCTTGGATGAGATGTGCCGTGACACTAACATTACAAGGCGAGGTAGTGATTTGTATGATGGCGATGCCAAGCTGTCGATTTCCATTGCAACAGTAACCCCGTTATCTTCACTCATACACTTTGGTATTAATATTGTGTCTGATAATACGCCGGTGAAGACAAAGGGTTTGAAAGACTTTGATATTGATCCGCACAAGTTTGCCGAACAAGTCATGGCTAAGTACAAAGATGAGCATGCAAACATTGATAAGGCACGTTGTAAAGTAAAATGGGTTAAATGAGATTTTTTCAAGGAAATATGAAGGGTTATATTAAAGAAATATTTACATCTATCCAGGGTGAAGGCATTAAGGTGGGGAAGCGGCAGACCTTTATAAGATTCTTGGGCTGTAACCTTTCCTGTAATTATTGCGATACACCAAACACTCAAAAAATGGAAGGTCCTTTTGTCTATGCTGGAGAACTATCGCCTAACCCGGTTGAAGTAGATTTTCTCCTTGATAAACTGGATGCTGACGAAATCAGTATCACCGGTGGGGAACCCTTGTTGCAAATAGAGTTTCTTGACGGCTTATGTAAGAAGATTCGGCAGATGAAAAAGGATATCTGTATCGACACCAACGGTGCTTTGCCTGGTGAACTTAAGAAGCTCATTAAGTACATAAATACGGTATCACTGGATTTCAAGATCCCTACGGCAACAGGACGTCCCAAACTCTGGGATGAACATAAGAAATGTCTTATGATAGCCGCCTGTAAAAACGTGTTCGTGAAGATGGTGATTAATGAAAATCTATTGCCTCAAGAATTGGACAAAGTGTGTGAAATCATCGTCGGTGTAGATAAAAACATACCACTTATTATTCAGCCGGTCTTTGAACGTGTTATACCAAATATCCTTGATATTCAGAAGACTGCACTTGAGCGACTAAATGATGTGAGGATAATACCTCAGGTCCACAAGTATCTAGGTCTTGCCTAGGGTTAAGCCCGATGTTCTTGTCGGGTAATTAGGGCGGATAGCCCACTTTCTCAAGGAAATTGTTACGATATGAGAGATTAGGTAAAAGGTTGAACAGCATAGTATTGTAAAGGCCGAGTCTTGGTGAAACTGAGATGTTTCTGTAGAGAATAGAATCCCAGGAATAAAACCTATCACGCAACCACTCCATCCATGAATAAAGGGCTTGTGGGCTCATACCCGGGATTTGAACGACCGGCATCCATTGATCGTAGAGGGTCAGGTCTTGTGCGATGAAACTATCCTTTTGATATCGCCGAAAGGTCTCAGTATTCGGCATCGGTGTCTGGACAGTAACCTTGACCATATCGACTTTAACATTCAGAAGAAACTTTAGCAATTTTCGATAGAAAGTAAAATCTTCACCTTCAAAACCAAGTCTTAACAAAAGACCACATGCTATTCTGTTACTATGGAGTAGTTCGGTTTGACGCTTCTTATCCTTAAGGAAATCTGGGTCATCAATTTTGTGCACCAGATCCTTGCCTAACCAGTCTTCTTTTAGATGTATGATGCGGACGCCATTGTCGCGTAGTAAAGGAAACAATTTAGGGTGCTCGAACAATCGTCCTGTACTTTGACATATCCACATTTTCTTGAAGCGCCAGCACTTTTCTATAAAGTTAATTGCATAGTCAATATCATGAAAGAAACCATCATCACGCAAGAAAACAATTTTCCGCTTTATATGCGCGACTGCATGGATTGCCTCGTTGAGATCCCACTGGATCAGTTTTTTGTACATGATGTTCTCATAGCAGAAATCCTTATTGCGTTTGACGCACGTGCAGCCAAAGGATGTTCTCAGTTGTGATAGTACCGGGGTTAAGCCATACTTAGTTTCGATTGTGCGGTCAATGCTGAACTGGTCTTTCCGATTTGAGTTGTATACCTTTAAAAGCTTGCCGCTTGCTGCGTGTGCAAGAATCCTTTTCCAGATATTAGCTACGTCACCGATTATTGTACTATCGGCGAATTTCTTGTTGAGTTCAGGAAAGAGCGTTGGGAAAAATCCATATGAGATCACCTTGGTATCCCGCGGCCAGTTTTTTCTTATTGTCGATGAAACGTAGCGCGAAAGGTTAAGAGGTACGTTGACAACGACCATATCGGGTGTGAACTCGGGCTTTTTTTCAATACGTTCATCATAATATCTGAAGTCATGTGCTTTTGATAGAAAAGAAAGACGCATTGCGTCATAATTGGGTCTGCGGAAAAAGGCGCTTCCTTTTATTGCCTCGTAGGACTCATATCTTTTCTGGGTTGTTGCCGGGTTGTAGAATAATATTCGCATACTGCTAAAATTTTGTTTGATTCACACGGATTGAAACAGATTCAAACAGATATAAGCATCCGTCTGCATCTGCTATAATCTGTTTGCATCCAAAGATGATGTCAATCATCTTGTGATATCGTTGAATGTAACGAACAAAATGAGAAGGAGAATGAGCGCATAGCCAATCTGTTGCATAATAAGTATTGTTTTCTTGCTGAAGCGCTTACGTCTTACCGCTTCTATTATACCGATAAGAATGTGACCACCATCAAGTGCCGGGATAGGAAAGAGGTTTACAAGCCCAAGATTTACGGAAATAACTGCCAGAAGACCGAGCAGGAACTCAAATCCCCACTCAGCAGATTCCCTGCTTAATTTCGCAATCGCAATCGGACCGCCGAGTGCCTTTCTTGATATTTTACCTGTAATCATTTGATATAACATATCCAACGTGAGCCCAATCAAGTTATGAGTACGGGTAAATGAAAGTCTAAATGCTCTAAGGATTGAAATGAAGTGACGTTTATGAGGTTTAAGAATATCAACTTTCCGAATCGTATCATTTAACCGAAAATCATAGTCTGATTCTGGCGCGATGTATGCAGTTTTAGTTTCACCATTATGTTCCCATTCAAATAGAAGCTCGGGCTTTTTAGAATTTCTTACAATATTAACCATCTCGCTCCATGACTGCACATCGCACCCATCTATTGTCAGTACCCTATCACCTGCTGTCATACCTGCCTTGTGAGCGGGACCACCTTTTTTTACAGCACCTGCACGTGGTTCAACGAAATTCGTCAACCCGAGCGAGTCAGGGACAACTCTCAGTGCACGTGTAATTTCCTCGCCATCTCTTATTATGCTAACTGTGATTTCATCACCAATATTTTTTGACAGGATTTCAATGAATTCGTCCCAGTTATTAATTGGGATGTCATTTGCCGATATAACTGAGTCACCGCTCATAAATCCCACCTGTGCAGCATAGCCGTTTTCTTCAACTTCTATCGTTGTTGAATAATCAACCGCAATGCCTAGTATGCTAAAGGTGAATGCCATGACAATAATTGCAGATACTATGTTGAACATTGGTCCGGCGGCCACCACGATAATACGTTTGTATATGGGCGCATCATAGAAACCAGCCTTTTCTTCTGAAGGTAGTTTGGTTTTTGGTTCTGGCAACGGTTCATTATCATGTTTTAGAATTTTACCTTCATCTTCGCCAGCCATCTTTATGTAACCACCCAACGGGAAATAAGCAATTCGAAAATCAGTCTCACCGATCTTCGCTCTTATAAGAGGTGGACCATAGCCTATTGAGAATTTCTCCACCGGTATGCCAAATATTTTGGCAAACAAAAAATGGCCAAACTCATGAATTGTTATACAAAAGGCAAGCAGCAACATAAATGGTAATATTAGATATATTACGAAATCAGCTATTGGAGACCAAAAGCCTGAAGTTGCTAGTTCTAACAAGCTATCCTCCTAACTGTTTGCTTAGCCCATGATGCCTGTTCTATGTAGTGCTCAATAGAACCTTTTTGGGGTTTATGTTCACTCATGACTTTCTTAATTATACGCGGAATTTGGTGAAATTCAATCTTATCTTCGAGAAATAACTTGACTGTTTCTTCATTTGCGGCGTTGAGCACGGCAGGCATGCTCTTACCTATAATAAGAGCATCATAGGCAAATGTAAGACATGGAAATTTCCTATGGTTAGGAGGCATAAACCTCAAATGTTTCACCTGGCTTATATCCAAGTGTTGCACCATTGATGGACGACGCTTGGGATATGTGAGTGAATGTTGGATAGGTAATTGCATGTTTGGTGTGGACATTTGAGCAAGCATTGTGCCATCGACAAACTGCACGAGCGAGTGACATATTGCTTCAGGGTGTATCACAACCTTGATGCGCTCAGCTGGCATCTTGAAGAGATGGTGTGCTTCAATAACTTCGAGCCCTTTGTTCATCATCGTTGCTGAATCTACGGTAATCTTAGCACCCATTTTCCAAACTGGATGATTCAGCACGTCAGCTTTTGTTACAGCCTTCATCGATTTTTTAAGGAATGGTCCGCCTGAGGCAGTTAATATTATTGCCTTGACTTCATCACTATTTCTACCTTCAAGGCATTGATATATTGCCGAATGTTCGCTGTCAATAGGTATGAGATCTATGTTATGCCGGTGAACTTCACGCATGATGACATCGCCGAAACTAACCAGTATTTCTTTGGTCGCAAGACAGAGACGCAGACGTTTCTCGATTGCCCTTTTTATACCGAGGATGCCGACTGCACTGGCAAACGCGGCAATCAGAACATCTGCCTCTGTAGCCTCAATCATCTCGGTGATACCAGATTCACCGCAGAAAACCTTGGTTCTACTTATTTCACCCTTGAGTACTGAATAGTGTTTCTTATCAACCAAGGTAACACTACGCGGTTTTATGTACTTGGTTTGTTCAGAAAGCATTTGATAATTAGTGTAGGCGGCTAACCCGACGATTTTGAAATCATGAAGGTCTTTAATAACTTTTATTGCGTTACGTCCTATGGAACCAGTTGAGCCAAGCAGGATGACCTTTTTCACAATAGCTTTTCGATTAGTCCGAGATCTTCTTTTCTCGTTACTTTGATATTGTTGCGTTGACCCTGGAAGATATATACGGGGATACTTTGTGCCTCAAGTATTGCTGCTTCATCCGTGTACTCCTCAGATAGTATAGTCTGCCGGAAGGCTTTTTTTAGGAGTTTTATATCAAAGAACTGAGGGGTCTGAACGAGGAATAGGTTGTGCCGCGGTACGGTACGTACGACGCGGCGGTTTTTTGCTTCTTTTACAGTATCGCCAATCGCCGTACCGAAGATAATAGCCTTGTACCTTTTGCATAGTTTTATACCCTTATCTATCAAGGATTGAGCAACCAGCGGTCGGACACCGTCATGGATTAGTACAATACCAGATTGTCGCTTCAGTTGGTTCAAACCTTTTAATACTGAATCTTGACGGCGCTTGCCTCCAGCGACTATTTTCTTGACCTTTTCCAGTTTGAATCTTTTAATGAGCTGTCTCACAGCTGCTATTTCCCCCTTTGGCACGACAACGATTATGGTGTGGATATGTCTATTTTGATGAAAAGACTGGATGCTGTGGATAAACATCGGGATACCGTGGATCAGGTGGAATTGCTTGGCAGCCCCGAATCTCTTACCCTTTCCAGCAGCAACAACAATAGCGTAATTACACATTGGAAATAATAGTCAGATTAGGCGAAATGTCAAGAGAACCTCTATTTCCCTATTGACATTTGAGGAATTATGAATATGATTTAGTATAAATAAGCCCATAAGGAGGTGGCATTATGAAAAAAATACTTGCGGTTCTTCTCCTTACTATTGTCGTTATTGGTTGTGGTCCAAAAATGGCAAATCAGGAGACTTTAGATGCACTTGCGGAAGCTAGAGCCGCCCTGGAAGCTGCACAATCAAAAATCGCTGAGCTTGAAGCTGAATTCGATGAACTGCCCTCGATGAAAATGGCGCTCGAAAGCGAGATTGCTAACCTCAATAGCCAAATCGATGAGTTGCAGAACAAGATCGATACACGCTGCAAGAAATAAGGAGGATAAAATGAAAAAGATCGCTTCTACTTGTCTGGTTCTTTTCTTATTGGTTCCTGCCTTCATGTTTGCCGAGGATAAGCTAACCGAGGAACAAGCTCAAGTCGAGCTATTAGCCCTACAACAGCAGATTGCAGAAGCTGAAGCCAAAATATCGGAGCTCGTTTCCGATGTTGAAGCACTGCGATCAGAGGTTGCTGGTCTAGAAACAACCCGTGATGGACTTACGGCAAAGCTCGATGAATTAAAAGAAACCTGGGAAATATGCCAGTGCGGACGTTATAAGGTTGTGGAGGGAGATTGGTTGTCCAAGATTGCCGGCATGAGGGAAGTGTATCATGCAGGCGCAAAATGGCCTATGATATTCGAAGCAAACAAGGATAAAATCAATAATCCAAACCTTATATATCCGGGTTGGGTATTAATGATTCCCTATTTAGAGAACTATAGCGTAATACCTGGCGATTGTCTTACGTTAATTGCTTCATATTATTCAATCTACTCGAATTCAAGAAGATGGCCTGAAATATATGAGGCAAACAAAGACAAAATCAAAGATCCTGATTGGATATACCCAAGACAGGAATTTGTGATACCACACGACTAAAAATTATGGGAGGGGCAGTTAGCTGCCCCTCCCTTAAATGTGAAAGTATCAATCTCCATATCTGACTACGTTCCCACCGAAGTTCTTGGTTTCCAAGATGAACTGCTCAAAAACATCCAGACCAAATTCAACATCATTGCATCTATGCGCGATCAGTGTATTCACTTAAAGGGCGATGAAGCAAATATCAAAAAGGCAGCCAAGGCGGTGAAGAAAGTGTTGAGGGATCTGGACACGGCAAGAAAGGACGAGCACCAGAGGATTAGTAAAGCGGAGGAAAAAGACCCGTCATGCGTAACCACACCAAAGCGGTTGGTTAAGGCAAAAAGCACTGGACAGGCAGGGTATCTGAAAGCTATCGATGACTACGATATTGTAATCAGTATAGGACCAGCTGGTACGGGTAAAACTTATCTCGGTGTGGCAAAGGCTGTATCGTATTTGATGTCTAAAAGGGTTGAACGAATAATCCTAACGAGACCAGCAGTCGAAGCTGGTGAGTCCTTGGGGTTTTTACCCGGTGCACTTGAGGAAAAGGTTGACCCTTATCTGAGACCGCTCTATGACGCGCTCCACGATTTTCTTCCCTATGATCGTGTCAAGAAATACCTCACAATGAAGACTATCGAAGTCGCACCCCTTGCTTTCATGCGGGGTAGAACACTCAACGATTCATTTATCATACTTGATGAAGCACAGAATACGACCAGCATACAGATGAAGATGTTCTTAACGAGGATGGGCTGGAGGTCAAAGGTAGTTATTACCGGTGACATCACTCAGGTCGATTTACCATCTAACATATATTCTGGTTTGATTGAAATTCAACATATTCTGAAAGACATTCAGCCGATACGATTTGTGTATTTGGATGAAAGAGATGTAGCCAGGCATAATCTGGTTCAGAAGATAATCAAAGCTTATGAAGCCAAAGATACAACCTAAATACCTCATACTCATTGGTATTTTCTTCTTACTAAATATAATATTCCCACCGCCGAGAGTACCCACAAAATATACCATTAACGAAGGCGAAATAGCAACTTCGAACATAATCGCCCCTTATGATTTTCTCGTGCCCAGAACCGAGCAGGAACTATATGAAGAGAAAAAGGGAATTGCTGCAAGAATTCCACCTGTTTTTGATTTGGATAATACCGTATACAAAATGGTCATGAAAAAGTTGGACGGTCTTGTAAACCTCATTGATTCACTCCGTGATATTTCGTCGCTCACTGAAGATTCCCTGGTTTTCTTAACCCAGAAAGAATATGCTCTTGACGGTATTGTAATAAGATACCTGACCAGAACTCGATTTAGGAACACTTACGAAGACCTCATTGATGAACTTGGTAACATATATGCAGCTGGCGTCGTTGATGCAAAACCCCCTCAGTTTAGAATAATCACGATCGCAAGTGGCGATAAAGAGATAGTTGAATCCTTAGAAAGGCTATACTCAATTGCTGAGGCAGAGAGTATACTCAGTTATCGAAAAAAGCCTGAACAGCGAATGTTGGTTAGTTTTCTGCTTATCCCGAATGTTATCTACAACGTAGAGAAAACAGAAGAGAGAATAGATGGGGTTTTTGGCAACGTATCCAAGACAAAAGGGAAGATCCTGAAAGGCGAGATCATTGTAGAGAAACATAAGCGGGTCACCAAGGAAGCAAGAGAAATAATCGCGGCATTGGAAACTACTTATATATCGGTTGGCACCTGGGAAATACTGAAAACTATGCTCTTTCGGAATTTGCTTTACTTTGCCGCAATATTTCTTTTACTAAATATAAGTTTAGTTGCGAAAGTGAAACTCTTCGAGGGGAAAAATATTTATTTCGTTGCTTTACTTTCAGCCATCTATTTGCTGGTTGGTAAAACTGCATATGCAATTGATACAATATATCTCCTACCAATTTCCTTTTTCATTCTGTTGTTTGCACTGTATTTTGATTTCTACATAGCGATTATCATAACTTTGGTCTTTGCTTCCTTGTTTGGTGTTACCCTAAATTCCCTGTCGATATTCATTTTTTTGTTAGTCAGTGGGGTAGTAGCTGCTTTTTCATCACGAACGATCAGTTCTAGATTATCTCTTTACAGACCGATGATATATATTGCAATCGCCAACATGGCGGCGATACTCTTTGCCGATATGTATTTATTGAAAGGCAAACTCATCTTATTGCATCTTGGTGAAGGTGTCCTAAACAGCATTTTTGGAAGCGTGCTTTTCGTTCTTCTATTACCTTTGTTTGAAAAGCTTTTTGATTTCTGTACTGATCTAACGTTACTTGAACAAGGCAACCTTAATCTGCCATTATTCAAAGAGATGGCTATGGAGGCACCAGGTACTTATCATCATTCAATTGTTGTCGGTAGCCTGGCTGAAGCCGCCGCCCGGGTGATTGGGGCGGATCCGATTCTGGCAAGGGTCGGCGCGTACTATCATGATATCGGTAAGCTGAAGAAACCTGAGTATTATATTGAGAATCAACTCGGCGTTAAAAATCCGCATGATACGCTCAAGCCTCAAATGAGTACTCTGGTTATCATATCCCATGTCAAAGATGGTGTGGAAATGGCGAAGAAAATGAAATTGCCAAAGAAGCTCATCAGTATTATCGAACAACACCATGGTACAACAACCATTGAATTGTTTTATAAAAAAGCACTGGATACTTCTCCAGATATCAACGAAGATACTTTTCGGTATCCAGGTCCTAAGCCAAAAACCAAGGAATCTGCAGTGGTCATGCTTGCCGATTCTGTTGAGGCTGCAGCGAGGAGTGAGAAAAACATCACCGTCACGAAATTGCAAAAAATGCTTAAAGATAATATTGAAAAGAAATTTGTCGATGGTCAACTCGATGAATGTCCAATTACGCGACAGGACCTGGTCCAGGTGAGTACCGCATTTCTGTCAATCCTTACTGGTGTTTTCCATCCCCGTGTAGAATATAATCAGAGTAGAAAAAAGACCAGCGAAAAGGCAGACGGAAAAAAAAGAAAATTTTGATTGCAAGTTAATATTTTCAACCAGGTCGCCTGTTGTTTATCGTTGAGTGTTAGAAAAAATATTATTGTTCTTGTTGAGAAGACGTTAGTAGCCGAAGAAACTGAGCTCAAAAACCTCAACATAATCCTAACCAATGATAATTATCTTAAGGAATTAAACAGAAAGTTCCTTAAAAAAGATAAGCCAACAAATGTGATTTCATTTCGTATGGAAGAGGTTTCTGAAATCTATATATCATATGACCGGGTCAGCAACACTGACGAATTATGCTATTACATTATACACGGTTTACTGCATATCGTAGGTTATGACCATAAGACAAAAGCGGAAACCAAGACGATGGAAAGCAAATGTCTTCAGTATCTTAAGAATGCAACGAGAGACGGTGAGCGAATACAGCGCGGTTGAGTATGTAGCACAGTATATGGTTACATTGTCTGAATTCCAAATTTCAGTTTAGCATGTTATTATACTTTGTCCTAATAGTGATATTTCTGGTTTTGAGTGCCTTTTTTTCAGGTATAGAAACCGCAATTTTCTCCTTGTCGCGTTTCCGTATTAAGACCCTCATCTACGAAGAGAGAAAAGGGGCTCAAACACTCGATCGCTTGAAAAAGGAATCGGGGAAAACACTTGCCGCTATCTTGCTAGCAAATCTTCTCGTGAACATCGCTGCTTCCTCAATCGGTGCCATCATCCTGATCCAAATAATTGCAAACAGCCGAATAAATACCACACTCTCTTTCATTGTTTACTTTTTAATCATGACATCTTTGCTCTTGATTTTTGGAGAAATCACTCCTAAGACAATTGCGTTTTCAAATGCGGAATATTTGTCACTCAAATTTAGCAAGATAATTAGCATTATTTCCTGCGTTTTTCGGCCGATATCATCTTTGATGATGGTGTTAACCAAGGCGATTATTAGCAAACAGCCTCCTGAGGACCATACTGCAATTTCAGATGAAGAGATTAGAATCATGTTGAGTGAGGCAAAAAAATGCAGCGTGTTAGATGAAGGTGAAGAGAAATTCGGTTATCAAATCCTCCAGTTTGGTAAGATGCGAGTGAGCGATATTATGACCCCGCGATATAAAGTTGTGGGGGTCGCGGTTGATGCCAGTTTGCAAGACGTTCGGAAAACAATGGTTTCAGAAAAGCACTCGAGAATTTGTGTTTTCAACAAAAACCATGATGTTGTTGGTATCCTGTATGCAAAGAACGTTTTTATCAGTCATATGAACAGCAAAACCAACGAAGAAGTCACTGTGAAGGAACTGATGCGTGGTCCTTATATTGTCCCTGAGACAAAGTTGATTGACAACCTGCTCAGTGAATTCAGGCGAAATGGCATTCACATTAGTATTATTGTTGATGAATTTGGTAGTTTTAGCGGGATCGTAACGCTTGAGGATATTCTTGAATCTCTCTTTGGTGAAATAGTCGATGAATATGATGAGGTCACTGATTTTCCCTATAAAAAGGTTGGTGTCAATCGATATATTTTTGATGGTGATATCAGCATTGGCGAGCTTGCCCGCGTGCTCGGAGTAGAACCGTTCGCTGATGAAGGAGAAAGGTTATCTGGTTTCATCCTAAATCACTTTGGGAGGATCCCCAATGAAAAGGAGAGCATAAAACTGCCGGGTCTTAAGATTGAAATCGAAGAGATGCGAGATCGAATAATAGAACGGGCCCTTATTGAAAAGGTGGGGCAATGATATACTTCATACTACCACTATTGCTTGTTGTGCTACAAGGTTTCTTCGCGGCGAGTGAGACCGGTTTAATTAGTCTTGAAAAAATGCATGTGCTTAGAGCAAAGCGTGAAAAAAAACTCTGGGCAGTGCGGGTTAGCAATTTTATAACTCGACCCGAGCGTTTTTTCACGACAATTTCAGTGAGCGATAACTTCATTATTGTGGTGGCATCGACTCTCTTCGCCAAGTTCTTCATTGACCTTTTCGGCGACAATGGAGTAGTTTTTTCAACTATCGTACTCTCGTTGCTTTCATTAACGATTGGTTTATTCATCCCTAAATCGATAGCCCTTTCTTATCCAAGTAAGGTTATGAGCCACCTTAGTAATTTGATTTATTACAATGAAGTCGTCATTTATCCCATTGTTAGTTTTTATGCTTTTATCTCCAAAAGACTGGCTCACCTCTTCAGGACTGAGGTAAAAACTGATTCGATACGAAGATCTGATATTATCCACGCGATGAGCGAATATGAAGAGGAGGCAAGGAAATTCACCTCAAGGCTTTTCAATTTCTCCAAACGTACAATCGGCGAAATAGTAATACCTTTGGATACCGCCTTCACGTGTCGCAAAGGGGCTGAATTGAAATCGCTTACTGAAAAACACAAAAGGATATATACAAGGATTCCTGTTTACCAAGGTGAAAAAACCAATATCGTTGGCATTTTTAATATAAAAGACTACTTCTACAAAAATAGAGTTGTTTTGAGAAAACCACTCTTTATCGATGCAAAAGAGCGTTGTATGACGATTTTCACCGCGATGAAACAAAAAGGTGAGCACATGGCAATTGTTCTTAGTAACCAGGGTATGGCGATTGGGCTTGTGACCTTAGAGGACTTGCTTGAGGAATTGGTTGGAGAGATTAGGGATGAACAGTAAACCCCGTAGGATGTTTAACCCCATTAGAATCCCTTATCCTTTTCCCTACCGGCTTGCTGAGCAGGTCTTTTAATTGCAGGGGGATCTGTGTAGAAGCTAAGTCGAATGCCTTTAGTTCGTTGACAAATATCTGTTCTTTAGCTTCACTGGAGAGCCGCTCATTGATTATAAAATAGGATTGATCTCTGAGTCTGCAAAAGCCGCCGCGACCAAAAAACCTATCGTATTTTACCACTATCGCTAAATCGCGGCAGAGTTTTTCAAAGCTGGTGAGGATATTGGTTTTTTTCATTTATCACCGCCAAACAATTTCGTTAAAAACCCCTTTTTCTTGCGTTGCAGTCTTTCAATGCCTTTTTTCGCTGCCCGATTGTTCGCGTCCCAGTTGAGTGCCTCATAATATGATTCAAGCGCTCTTGACTTATCGCCGATGTGTTCGTGTGCCAATCCACGGTTAACATAGAATATCGGGTTGAACATGACTTGTTTGATTGCCATTTCGAGTTTTTCAAAGCCTTCTTTTTGATACTGCTTGGTATAAACCAGAGCAAGTCCTAAATATGATAGGTACATGGGTTGTTCGTGGTAGCGACAGGCAATGCGCAAAAGGTTAACTGCTCGCCATGGATCGTTTTGTTTAAGGAATGCGATAGCCCTTTTGAAGGCATTTTCCGCTTGTGTTTCCTTAGCTTTATCCTTTGGTTTAACACCCTTTTCTAGCGATTTATCGTATTCTTCTCTGAGTTTCTCATCTGACAGAACACGGTAGCCTTCAGTGATCTTGGCGAATTTTTCATTGGCTTTGATTTTATCCTCGGGGATAAAGTGACGATCTGGATGATATTTTTGTGCTAATCTAAGATAGGATTTTTTGATTTCATCAGCCGTCGAATTGAGCGTGACTTCTAAGATTGAGTAAAATGTTTCCATACTATGTGAAGAATATAATTAAATATTGTTGTTTGTCAAGACTTTTCTATGGTTTTTCCTTGAGTTGGTGAAGCGGATCTTGTCGCAATGCAGGCATTTCCATTTTTTTTTCTTGTGGTGTGTTCCTTTAGTTTCTTTCATGTCTCTACCGCAACGTGGGCATTTCATTTTGTTTTTTCGGTTGATTTCTCCTTTGCTTCAGTCATTTTTTCCTTGAGTTTATTAAGACGTATCTCGGCATTACTGAACGTTTTGTCCAGATATAATGTTTTTTCATACATTGATATTGCTTTTAAAAGCTTATTGGCTCCTTCATAAGCAAGCCCTAAATTGTAATACAATTCGGCGTCATGCGGGTTTATGCTTAGGGCTTCGTTGAATTTCTTAATCGCATGTTCATATTCTTTGTTTAAGAGATATGATTGCCCTAATTCTAATAAAACCTCAATCTCGCCTTGTTCCATTCTCCTTCCCTTATTTGTTCAACTTTCTTTCCTGCTGATTACCGTATCTTTTGAAAACTCCCTTTTCTTCTTAGGGTATTCCCTGATATAGTGGAGACCACGGGATTCGGTACGCATAATGGCGGATTTAACTATGAGCATTGCAATGTCGGCGACATTTCGAGCTTCCGCGTTTTTTAGGTATATGCCATCATCATACTTGCTGCAGAAGTCACTAATGGATTCGTGTGCTATTTCCAATCCCTTTACAGTTCGTATGACGCCAAGGTATTGATCCATGATTTCTTTAATCTGTAATCTATAATCTGGTCCGGACTGCGCGGTTTGTTTCACGGGTATCCTTGTTTTTGTTCTAATAGATTTTATCTTTTTCGCTCTTTCCGATGCTCTAGTTGAAAAAACCAGGGCTTCAAGCAAGGAATTGGACGCGAGCCTATTTGCGCCGTGTACCCCAGTACAACTGCATTCGCCCAGGGCGAATAACCGGTTGATGGACGATTCAGCCCAGGTGTTAACCAAGATCCCGCCACATGTATAATGGGCAGCTGGTACTACTGGTATTGGTTCGCGAGTCATATCAATACCCCACTTCATGCATGTTTCATAGATCGTCGGAAATCTATTCTTCAGATAGCCAGCATTAACATGCGAAATATCAAGCAGTACATATTTTGACTTCGTTGCATACATTTCAGAAACACAAGCTCGTGCTACGATATCCCGGGGAGCGAGGTTTCCAGCCGGGTCGTACTTATCCATGAATGGTTTACCATTCTTTGTTTTCAATATGCCGCCTTCACCGCGTAACGCCTCTGATATCAGAAAAGCCCGACCATCGGTTTGTATGTTGTAGACTGATGTAGGGTGGAATTGTACAAACTCCATATTTGCCACTCTCGCACCGGCACGAAAAGCCATGGCAATACCATCGCCTGTGGCAATTGGTGGATTTGTGGTGTGAAGATATATTTGTCCTGTGCCGCCGGTCGCGAGTACTGTAGCATTGGCTAAGATGTAGTCAATCTTTTGTTTGTTAGCGTCAAAAAAGTAGAGTCCCAAACATTCGCCGTCGATTATTATTAAATCAAGAGCAATTTCATTTTCACTTATTATAACGTTTTTTCTCTTGACTTCCTCCAAGAGGACATGTTCGATCTCATAACCAGTATAGTCCTTGGCATGTACAATACGGCGTTGGGAATGACCACCTTCTTTGCCGAGGGCGAAATTGCCTTGGTCATCGAGGGTAAAACGACAACCCTTATCATACAGTTTACTTACTAGCTTTGGACCATTCTCGACCATTATTTTCACAGCATTTTGGTGGCTCAACCCTTCACCAGCTTTGATTGTATCATTGATATGGCAATCAAATGAATCCGCATCGCTAAAAACTGATGCGATACCCCCTTGTGCATAGTTGGTATTCGAATCAGCTCTGTTCTTTTTAGTCAGAATGAGTATTTGACCATATTGTGCAGAGTTGATGGCAAACGTCAAGCCGGCTATCCCTGATCCTACAATAAGGAAATCCACCTTTTTCAGCATATTAAATTCTATACAAAACTGCGTAAATGTCAATATTCAACAGGTTAGGGGTTCTTAATCCTTATTGACTCAAGATGTTATATATATATAATTTGCTGATGACCGTTGCGCAGGCGAAAAAAGAGATTGCACGGTTAAGAAAACAAATTGATACGCACAACTATCACTATTATGTACTGAACCGTCCTCTGATAACTGATTATGAATATGATAAGTTGTACAAAAGGCTCCAGTCAGTGGAAGAACGTTTTCCTCAGCTCATCACACCAGATTCACCGACCCAGCGAGTAGGTGGCGAGCCACTTAAAGAGTTCAAAACTGTCGAACATGAAACAAGAATGTTGAGTCTAGACAACACTTATTCAGAAGATGAAGTCAAGGAATTTGACCGACGAGTCAAAAAGGTACTTGAAAGTGGTGTTAACTACGAGGTTACGCTCAAAGTGGATGGGGTTGCTGTTGCGCTCATTTATGAAAATGGTAAATTGATGCTTGGCTCGACCCGGGGAGATGGTGTTTACGGTGATGATATCACGCAAAACCTGAGGACGATTAGGTCAGTACCATTACGTATTATGACTGAAGATGCTGCTTTGAAGAATATCGAAGTGAGGGGTGAGGTATTTTTGCCGGTGTCATCATTTACAAAACTCAATAAAGAACGGGAGAAATCAGGGGCACCATCATTTGCAAATCCGCGCAATGCAGCTGCCGGAACACTGAAACTGCTTGCTGCGCAAAAGGTCGCCAAGCGTGGCCTTGATATTTTTATTCACACTGTACCGCGTTCGCCTGGTAGACTGTATAGCTCTCTTTACAAAACCCTCAAAGCACTTGGTAATAGCGGTTTCAAAATTATCCCTCATATGAGATTATGTTCATCCATTGAGCAAGTCCTTGATTGTATTAGCGAATGGCAGGATAAAAGAGAAACCTTGGGCTACGAAGTGGATGGGTTGGTGATAAAAGTCGATAATTATGAGCAGCGCGAGGTATTGGGTACTACTATAAAGAGTCCACGCTGGGCAATTGCGTACAAATATCCTGCACGTCAGGTAATAACTAAACTCAATGATATAACGCTACAAGTAGGCAGGACTGGTCGGATAACTCCAGTTGCTCTCTTGGAACCAGTTTTGTTATCAGGTTCAACTATTTCCCGCGCCACCCTACATAATGAAGACGAAATTAAGAGAAAGGATATTAGGATAAAGGACTTTGTGGTAATTGAAAAAGGGGGAGAGGTTATTCCAAAAGTAGTGTCCGTTGTAATCGATCGACGCCGGGGAAGAGAAAAGGTTTTTAGATTTCCTAGAATCTGTCCGGTTTGCAAGGAGAAAATAGTCAGGCTACCAGATGAGGCAGACTGGCGTTGTGTTAATAGATCATGTCCAGCACAAATCAAAGGTGCTATTTTGCACTTTGCTTCCCGTCCGGCAATGGACATTAAAGGACTCGGGATAACCCTGACAGACCAACTTGTTGACACGGGTTTAGTTCGCAGTTTCGACGAAATATATCGTCTTAAAAAAGGTGCTCTTGTAAACCTGGAGAGAATGGCTGAAAAGTCGGCAAAGAATCTTGTGCGTTCCATTGAACAAAGTAAGGACCGGAATTTCACGAGAGTATTATACGGTCTGGGCATCCCTAATATTGGCGTCAATTGTGCTAACATTTTGGCAAATGTATTTGGCTGCATTGATACAATTATTAATGCAAAAATTGAAGAATATGAAAAAATAGATGGAATTGGGAATATTATTGCCCAGCGTATAATAAATTACTTTAGGAATAAACATAACCTCAAATTAATAGAGGCGCTTAAGAAAATTGGTTTGCATTTTACATTAGATCAAAAACAAAAGGAGATTCTGTTTTTACAAAGCAAGACATTTGTTTTCACTGGAGAACTTAGATCAATAGCAAGAAGAGAGGCTCAAGCAATGGTTCGTAAATATGGCGGTCATCCAGGATCGACGGTCTCTAAGAAAACCGACTATCTTGTTTGCGGTACAAAACCTGGTTCTAAATTTGATCGGGCAAAGAGTTTTGGTGTTAAGATTTTGTCTGAGCAGGAATTCCTTGATTTGATAAGGAAAGGTAGGTAAATATGAAGCAATCGAGCTATGAAAACTATATTGAAAAAATAGTCCGACAAGAATTGAACAGAAGGTATGAAGATGATAAGGATTTATGTAAGTGTGATGTCTGCTACCGTGACATCATGACTTTAACCTTAAACAATCTGCCACCGATGTATGTATCGAGCGATGTTGGACACATAATGACCATGTACCATCTCACCAAAGACCAGCTCCATACACAAGTCATGGTTGAACTACTTAAAGCCATAAAACAGGTCAAGAATAGCCCAAATCACTAGTATATTAAAAACGTGCCCTGTGGAATAATAGATAAGAATTTATAGCTGAGAAAGAATATGGCTTCAACGACAATTACCATTTGAATGTGTAACTTAGTGATACCTTATCTATGTCCGCCTCAATATCAAAACCGTACATTTTTGCGCCCACATAGGCATCAGCGAGCGAGTATCCAAAGACAAAAAGACCCCACCAGAGCATGGAATTCCTTTTCTCATACTCCTCTTCTTTATGGTATTTGTAAGCATAGTATCCGATCGCCAATTCACTTGCGCTGATAACAATACCGGGTACATATCTTTCCGTATAATACTGTCCACAACCAGGGAAGACACAGAGCAGCATTGCCAAACTGGCATCCTTTTTCTTGGAACCATTAGCCAGGGCAATACTGCCGATTAGCAAGAATATGACCAATCTCCAAATTCTAAACGATGCAGGTTTCACGTTATTTGGAAAACTTGTATTCAAAGCGCTCGACCGAATCGATTACCACGATACAGCGCAGAGTCCTGTATTCAATTCGTTGCTCGTCAAGGAAGCGCATTATATCGGCAGCTCGCTCCAAAGCTCGTGGTGCTGATACGTATAATTCGAGGTTCTTATACTCCATACTGAATTTACGAAGGATTTCGACTTCACCATAAGGGGTGAGCTTGTTGTCCTTGAAAAATCGATCCAGGGGAAAGCGGTTACGGTCGCCAATTAACCCTTTTTCGTTCTTGAGGACATCTTCCCACATCGCGATTTCTTTTTCAAGCTTATCAATATCCCTTTTTATTGGCACGTATTGAGTTTTATATGCGGCAAACACTCCAGCTAACAGAATAAGGCTTACGATCCATCCAATGTATTTCATAGTTTTTCTATTGCTCTAACAATTCCTTCTTTTTTCCTCAAAAAACATTCGAGGCGTTCTTGCTCGCGTTGCTTGACTTCAGCAGTTGCTTTGCGTATGTAGTTTGGGTTATTCAAACGGTATTTAATTTCATCGATTCTCTTTGAGAGTGCGGTTATTTCTTTTGTCAGACGTTTTTTCTCTTTTGCTATATCAATACCGGCAAGTACGACATAGCATTCGACATCTGGCATAATAATACTTGCCGCGGATTGATCCGGGGTCTTGTCATATTCTATGACTTCAAGACCAGCAAGCCCCTGCAAGACCGCGACGTTTCTTTCTATAAAATCCCTGAAACCTTTTCTCGTGTTTATTATTGCTTGAAGTTCCTCTTTCGGATTAATATTGAAGAGACCACGGATATTTCGGATTTCCTCAATCAAACGTTTCATGATTTGGACATTTACGATATCAGTTTTCACAGTCGTTGTCTTTGGCCAATCCTCGAGAAGTATGCTCTTTTTTGAGAAATTGAATTTGTGATATATTTCTTCAGTGATAAAAGGTATATAGGGATGGAGCATAATTATGATTTGTTTTAGCAGGTATTTTGGGGTATCTTTTGACGGGCAGATTTTAATAATCTCAAGATACCAGTCGCAGAACGTATGCCAGACAAAATCGTATATGTCCCGAGCAATGGCATTTAGTTCAAAGTTTGAAAAATGGTTGTTAGTATTCTTAATGAATTGATTGAATTCTGAAATGATCCAAGCATCATATATTGAGGGTTTTGATGGTGCTGTTTCATTATCGTTCTTGTGATTCATCCAGACTAATCGGGCTGCATTCCACAACTTATTACAGAACTTCCGACCTACATCGATTGCTTTCTCAGAGTACAGAACATCCTGTTCCTTCGGTGTAATAAGCTGTAACCCGTAACGCAATGCGTCAGCTCCATATTTGGCAATCAAATCCATTGGATCTGGAGAATTACCCAGGCTTTTTGACATCTTTCTACGCTTTTTATCCCGGACCATGGGGTGGAATACAACACTGGAAAAAGGTATTTGCCCAGTGAACTCTAAACCCGCCATGATCATGCGGGCAACCCAAAGGTAAATAATATCCCAAGCTGTTACCAGGGTTTGGGTTGGATAGAAACGCTTGAAATCTTTTGTTTTACTTGGCCAACCAAGCGTTGCAAAGGACCAGATCCATGAACTGAACCAGGTATCGAGAACATCCTCGTCCTGATAAATATCACAAGAACCACAGTCTGGACACTTCTTTGGCTTACTTGTTGAGACAAACATACCTTTTGGATTCTTTGTCTCTGCATTCAGTCGTGTTTTGTTGACTTCTGTGCTTTCTGCGTCATAGCATTTTGAACAGTAGTACACCGGTATTCTGTGTCCCCACCAGAGTTGCCTGGAAATACACCAATCTCGAACATTCTCCATCCAGTGATTATAGAGGTTTACCCACCTCTTTGGATACAGCTTCACAGTCTCATTCTTTACTACCTCTAAGGCGGGTTTAGCCAAGGGTTTCATGCGAACGAACCATTGCTTGCTAATTCTTGGTTCAATCGCGGTATGACAGCGTTGACATTTAGCAAGGGGTAACTTATATTTCTCGACTTTTTCAAGCAGCCCCTCTTTTTCCAAAGCAACTATGATTTTGGCGCGTGCTTTATAACGGTCTAATGTATTGTATTCTTCGGCATTTTCATTGAGGGTCGCATCAGGATTCATGATATTGATAAATTCAAGATTGTGTTTTTTAGCCAAATCAAAGTCAAAAGGATCATGCGCTGGCGTGACCTTTAGTGCACCAGTGCCAAAATCCGGATCAACATAATCATCACAGATAATGGGGATGGCGCGCTTCATGATCGGCAATAAGGCAGCACTGCCAATGAGTTTCTTATAACGGCGGTCCTTTGGATTGACGCAGATTCCGGTATCACCAAGCATAGTTTCAGGTCTGGTTGTCGCTACCGTGATGAAATTCTCGGTACCGATTATCGGATACCTGATATAATAAAGCTTACCCAGTTCTTCTTCAGTCTCAACCTGTTCAGAAGATAAAGCAGATAGACAACGCGGACACCAGTTAATGATGTATTCACCCTGGTAGATAAGTCCTTTCTTGTACAAATCAACGAATATTTTGATTACTTTCTTTGAATAATCTTCAGAGAACGTGAATTGCTCACGCGACCAATCCAGCGCAAACCCCATTTTTTTTAGTTGTTTCCGGATTATTGTAGCGTATTCCTCTTTCCATTTCCAAACTTCTCGGACGAATTTCTCCCGACCTATATCTTCTTTTTTAATACCCTTTTCCGCAAGTTTATCTTCGACAACAACTTGAGTAGCGATACCAGCATGGTCCATGCCCATCATCCATAAGGTTTCATGCCCGGTCAGTTTATTATATCTGATAAGAATATCCTGGATAGAGTTATTCAGAGTATGCCCCAGAGTGAGTCGACCCGTAATATTGGGTAGTGGTATCATAATTGTATAGGGTGGTTTTTTGGAATGTGGATCAGGCGTGAAAAGATTCGCGTTCAGCCAGAACTCATACCATTGGTCTTCAATGCCCTGAGAGTCATATTTGCTCCCGAATTCATCCATTGCATAACTATAGTCAATTTTCTTTTGCTGTCAATGACAGGGCAGAAATACCGTTTGATACGTTAGTATCGTTTAGTCCGTCCCAATGGAATATGCTCCCCATGGAATAGTGTGCACACTCCACCCCGTACGCTGACGCTACGGGACAGGCAGGGCGGGTCGCATTCCACGGGATAAATTATTATCGTGTTTTTTACGAGTACGATTTACGAATACGATATTCTCCGTTTCTTCGTTGATCTGGTTCATTTAGGTATTTAGGTATTTTGGATTTTTACCCAAGCCCGTTATGAACGAGCTGGGTTTAGGTATTTAGGAATTTGTATTTATTTCTGGCATTTAGGACAGTATCTGGTGGACCGGTTGCCGAGTTTCGTCAAGACAATTTTTGTCCCGCAGACTTTACAAGGTTCATCCTCTTTGCCGTAGACATACAGAAATTTTTGAAAATTCCCATCTTTGCCATCGGTTCGGTGATAATCAGAAACCGATGTTCCGTAATTATCTATCCCTTTTTGTATTACGTGTTTCAGAGTTCTCACAAGTTTTGCGGTTTCTCTGATCGTTATACGCTTAGCACGGCGCAAGGGTCTTATTCCGGCATGGAAAAGTGCTTCATCAGAATATATATTACCGACTCCGGCACAGATACTCTGGTCAAGAAGCAAGGCTTTTATTTTCGCCTTTCTTCCTTTTATTTTGTTGCGGAAATAGGGTAAATCGAATGCATCAGCAATCGGTTCAAGTCCGAGGTTGTACAGTCCTTTTAAAAACGGCAATCTCTTTTTGCCTTTCAAGAGGTAGATTCTACCCAAGACCCTTGGTTCATTGAAGAAAAGCTGGTAGCCGTTGATCTTTATTATTACCCTAGTAAAACGTTCAGGTTTAACGTGTAGTTTTCTCAATGAGATAGTACCAGACAACCTGAAATGGAAGACAATTTTCTTTTCATTGGTGAGCTCAAGAAATAGGTATTTGGCTTTGCGCGTTACATTAGTCACTCTTTCGTCAATGATTGCTCTACAAAATGTCTTTGGTTTTGGGTAAGCAATTACATCACTACGCAAAGGGATACATGCCAGGATTTTTTTATTAATGATATTGGGCTTCAACTCTCTTTTGATAGTCTCGACTTCAGGGAGTTCAGGCATAATAACACGAAGTGATCCTGCGTTTTCTTATCATTTTCCTTTTAAAAGATCTTTTATCTTATTTTCCCATTCTTTCTTTTTCTTATTGAATTCATTCTTCAGCTTACCTTTGATGCGCTGCTTAATTTTATTCTTATCAAGACTGAATTTAGGTGAGCTGAGTTTTCCGGTGATCTTAATATCGATTGTTGCCTGTCCTTTGTTATCAATCGGGAATATCCAATCTCCGTGGTACTTTTTCACAATATCTGAGTATTCCTTCTTGAGCGTAGTCGTTACGTTCAAATTCACGTTTCCATTTAGCCCGATGAAACCATTCGTAAGAAAAGTACCGACTTTTGATGATAGCGCCCAGTCTTTCACTTTTGTTTTACCCTTATCAATATTGAAATTGACCAGCAGATCGTTGAAATTCAGTACTTTGTAGTCTTTTATACCGAGCCAAGCAAGGAGTTTCGTAATGAAATCGAAATTTCTGAATACACCGTTAATTAACTTGATATTACCCGAGGCACTGAGATTGACGATAACATCATTTTTACTGAAACCGCGGCCTTGGAAGTTACTGACGCCAGTTAGTTTGCCTTCCAGATTCTCAAAATTCAAGAAGCGTTTTAGGATTTTCTTGGTTGATACCGAAGTCATTTTCGTGTTGATACGATAGGGTTCAGGGCTATTTGCATTATAATAAAGATCAAACTGCACTTTGCCATCAAAAGCATCTGCCGTACATTTTCTTAAATCTATTACTTCATTTTCATAGGAGAAACTTGTGTTTATGTTTTTGAACTCCATGTTTGCGCCGACAAACTTGTTTATTTTGGTATTACCACGGAGTGTGATAGGTGCTGTCTTTCCTTGTTGTTGCTTGCGTTCTTCTGGCTTTGGTAGAATTTCGTCAAGATCAATAAGATGTGAGGTATTGTTGATCTCAATTACTGGTTTTTTTAAGTCGGTTATCTTGCCAGTCAATGAAAAATCCGAACCCCCAATGCTGCCGCCACACTTGCTGATTCTGGCAACGCTGTTCTCTATCGTACCCTTAAGGATAAAATTGCTTATCGGTTTCGCTAAGCCGATGCCATTTATGAATCCGTTGTTTATGTTATAATCTCCATGGTATGATGGTTTCTTAGCGCTGCCTTTGATCTTTAGATTGAGGGTAAGTGGACCTTTCAATTGTATGCCTTTCATGTCGGTTATGAGCATCTCTAAATCCTGGAGGTCTCCTACTGCTTTAGTCTTGAGGTTCAATATCGGGTTATTAAGGTTATTTACTGCTCCGCTAAGTTCCAACTTTGTATCTCCGAACATCGCATGTAGTGATATATCTCTAATTGCTTTACTCGTAAATGATAAAGAACCGTAGATTTTTGTAAATCCTCGGTTCAATCCTTTTGGTGTGAAAGATACGTTTTTGAGTTCACTGTTTCCAGCAACAACGATCTTCTTAGTTGTACCACTTACTGTGCATGTTGCGATGAGCGTGCCGCTAAGTTTTTCCGGACGTGAATTGGCCGGGATCAGTGTAGGAAGTTTTGACATATCGTCGACTTTAAGTTTGGCATTGATATCGAGTTTCTCTAACTCACTTATTGTCCCATCGATTGAAAGATGTATCGGATCGTACAACGCCGTAAGCTTCTTAATTCGGAGATTTTTTTTCAAGGTGTCGTACGCAACGCTATTGCCGACTTTCACGATCATTTCTGGCAGTGTTTTGTTTTTCAGGATGTATACCGTGCTCTTACCAGCCGCAGATATCGTGCTGCCTTGAAATTTAATTTCTTGATCGATATCCTTAACCTCTATTTCAGTTTTGGTCAGCGCATCAATATAGGATAGATTACCTTGGGAAATAGTGACTGAAGACAGAGATAGTGACCAACTCGAGCCCTGTGCTTCTTTGGGTATGATAGCTGCGAAGTTCAGTTTGTTCTGTTTATTTCTTTCAACTTTGACCTTTATCCCTGAGAAATCCAGACCACTTATGACTATCCGGCGTCCAAATAAAGGCAGAAGTTTTAAATTTAGGGTGGTTCGGTCAATTTCGACCATAGGTTCACGGCTAAAACCTTTGGCATTGGGTATTTTGACATCGTCTATTGTAATACCCACCTTGAATCCAAAATGCAAACCAACTTGACCGATCTCAACTGGATATTGGATAGCTTCAGTAGCAACCTTTCCAGCGATATTCCGTACTGTTTGGGGCGTTAGGTAGCTCGTTATTAGGAAATAGCCTGCAATCAGGATGACGATGATTGTACCTATGATTATAAGTAAGATTTTAAGAAATCTGTTCATTTCTCCTCCGTATCATAAGATTATTAAGTTGCCAGCAAAGAGGGTACTGAAAAAAGTCACGAATGGTCCAATCCAACCCCAAAGAACTGGTATGCCAGTGATCCTATCAAACATGATGAGTCCGATTAGGACAAAAAAACCGTAGCGTGTTAACCATAGTTCAATGTGCCGATATTGGGGCGGGAGCAAGGCAAAGAGAACGTGTGAGCCATCAAGGGGTGGGATTGGGATAAGATTGAAAGCACAGAATATGAGGTTGTAGAACACAAATAATTCAAGCAGTATCCGTAAGGGCAAAAGAAAATCCACCTGGACCGGGATGCCCCTGGCTATTAGACCAAAAGGGATTGCGATGAGGAAATTGGAGAGAGGACCCGCTAAGGAAGTGTAGAGAATGCCCTTTTTTAAATCTCTGAAATTACCAGGGTTGATCGGTACGGGTTTTGCCCAGCCAAACCTGAAGATGATAAATGCGAACAAACCCATAATGTCAATATGTTTTATTGGATTAAGGGTAAGCCGACCAGCAAACTTCGCGGTCGGGTCACCCATACGGAGTGCCATATACCCATGAGAGTATTCGTGGATGGTTAAGGCGAACAGAATCGGCGGCAGAGAGAGCAAAAAGGAAACAATATTTCCCATTAGTGTTTTATGTTTCTCAAATACTCAAGGGCTTCTTTTCTGTTTTTTATTTTTTTATCGAATTGCCAATCGCGCATCCTATTAAGGAGAGTTTTGAATCTCCTCCCGGGTTTGTAACCAAGTCGTTTCAAATCACTGCCTGTTACCAGAAGTTTTCTCTTCTTGAGCTGTCTAAATGTCCAGACCTTTTGTTTTAGTTTAGGCAGCACAACAGGTATAATATCGATGGCTTCAGTTGAAATAGGCGAGAGAATTGCAAAGATTGTACTGTGCTTGGTTGCCTTGTCCAAGCGTGCGATTGTTTTGCCAAAGTTATGAAAATCCTTGACTAAGAGTTTCTCTGTCTTTGTAATTGGAAACCTGGCGGATTTGACCCTGGATAAATAAAAATACATGCGGTTTTGTCCCAAAACCGGCAATAGTTCCAGGTCTTTTTTCCTTATTTTCAGTGATGTCATATTTGAAAGATCTTTAATAATGTCTACATAGTTCTTTTCCTTGAAGATTAACCTTATTTCGTTGATAATCCTCTGACCGCTCAAACATTGGATCATTCGTTTATTTATTGCCTCAGTCATTAATGATTTTGTTCTTTTGCCTATTTTGAAACGAAAACGATTTTTATATCTAAGGGCACGGAAAATCCGTGTTGGATCATCATTGAAACTTTCCTTGTGAAGAACTCGAATTACACCTTTCTTGATATCATCCAAACCGTTAAAGGGATCGAAAATTTCCCCAAAATTTTCATTTGAGATAGACATAGCTATAGCATTGATCGTGAAATCTCGGCGATTAAGGTCCTCATTAACAGTTGATGGATAAACATGGGGTAGTTTTGCAGGTGAGGCGTATTTCTCGAACCGAGCGCTTGCCAGGTCAATCCTTGTCTGTCCTTTGGTAATAGAAGCAGTACCGAATTCTTTGTGTATATCAAGGCTGCCTTTCAACTTTGCATTTAGCTGCTTGGCCGCCTTTATCGCGTCACCTTCAACCACCAGGTCGATATCACGAGGTTCTATGCCGAGCGTTGTATCTCGTACATATCCGCCTACTAGATACGCGTGATGTTTCGATTTAACAAAGAAATCGATTGTTTTACTTAAAACCGATTTCTTTTGCTGGTTTACCAAAGATTTTAATTTTGCCAAATCGTTCCTCGTATTTCTGCAAATGCTGCTCCAAAGCCTGTTTCAGGATATGGGCATTTTGTGGTGTCATAATAATTCTTGCAAAGACCTTGGCTTTCTGAGCACCTGGTAAAAAACGCATAAAATCAAGGATAAATTCAGATGGCGTATGGCTAATACCAACACCATTGGCATAGATCCCTTCAGATTGCTCAGCACTCAGTTCGATATCTATGTGCTTTTTATCGTCTTGCATTCTCATTCTCCTTTGGTTATTATACTGATATATTGAGAATAGTCAAGAGATTGACTTTTTTATCTTAAAGAATAACCAGGCATTCTTACTTGCTTTTGGAAATTTGTAAAGTACATAAATTCCTTTAAGCTTATCTCCTAATAGCATAAATTTCATACGGTTTTCATGCCTCTCTAATAAATTATATTCACCAGTATCCCATATTTCAACCTTACCTGCACCATATTGGTCATCAGGTATATCTCCTTCAAAATCAGCATAATCTAATGCATGGTCTTCTACTTGTAGAGCAAGTCTCTTAATCCCCGGTTTTACTGGCGGTTCTTTTGGCACTGCCCAGGATTTTAAGACATTATCCATCTCAAGCCTGAGATCCCAGTGTAAATGCGTAGCATGGTGTTTGTGAATGACAAAAATAGGCATTATTTTTTAATTAGCAAATCCCAAGTACCAAACTCCAAATAAACATAAATACAAATGATTTTTGCTTATCTATCTGCTTAATGTTTTTTTAAGAATTCGGCAGTCTTACTTGACGTATCAAGGAGCGCACTAATAGACTCATTGCGATTGTCGGTGATCAATATATCCTTAATATTAAATTAGTATGGGTAGAATATGTAAAAAAGAACCGAAAGAACAAAAAGAACCCATAACCCAGGATGTATCTCTTTCCACCTTCCAGTAACGAGTTTAAATACAGGATAAAGCACAAATCCTGCGGTTATCCCAATACCCAAATTAAAAGTGAAGCTCATTAGTATTATTACAAAGAAACTAGGGATTAACTCTGTGAAATCCTTAAAATCAATTTTTGTAACTACAGAAATCATCAGCATTCCCACTATAACAAGTGCAGCCCCATAAGCCTGTGGAGGAATTGATGTAAAAAGAGGAGCAAAAAATAGGCATATCAGAAATAGTAACGCAGTTACCACAGCAGTAAGACCTGTTCTACCTCCTTCTTCAACACCAGCGGCAGATTCAATAAATGTTCCTGCTGTAGTTGTTCCAACCAATGCTCCAAACATAGTGGCAAGAGCATCTGCAAGCATTGGCTTCTTAATTTCAGGTAGATTCCCGTTTTCATCAAGAAAGCCTGCCCGAGCAGATACACCAATAAGAGTGCCCATCGTGTCCACAAAATCCATTATAAAAACTGTAAGTATTACTGCAAAAAACCCCCATGATAATGCGCCTACAATATCCAATTTCAAAAAAATGGGGGAGAGAGAAGGAGGAAGACTTACCAATTGGCTTGGAGGTTTAGCAATACCAAAAATAAAGGCTAAAAAGGTAGTTCCAAGAATTCCTATCAGGATTGAACCTTTTACCTTTTTCACCATAAGAATGCCTATAATCAGAATACCTGCGATGGCAAGAAGCACTGCCTGACTTCTGATATCTCCTATCCTCACTGGAGCACCAGGCACGCCTACTTGTACTATACCGCCATCATTTAATCCTATGAATGCAAGAAACAATCCAATTCCAACGGCAAATGAGTATTTCAGGCTTTTAGGAATTGCATTGGCAAGCCACGACCTGAGTTTTAAGATAGTTATAATGGTAAAGAGAACCCCACCAATAAATATTGCACCGAGTGCTGTTTGCCAGGAATAACCAAGAATCTTGACGACAGTATATGCAATAAATGCATTCTCACCCATATATGGAGCAATGGCAAATGGACGCTTTGCATAAACTCCCATAAGAAGGGTTCCAAAAAAGGCTGAGAGAATTGTAGCGACCATGGATGGACCTTTTGGTATACCAGCAGCCTCAAGTATTGCAGGATTTACAACTATTATATATGCCATTGTCATAAAGGTTGTAAGTCCAGCTATGACCTCTGTCTTTACATTGGTCCCATGTTCTTGTAATTTAAATATTTTTTCGAGCATAGGTCCTCCTCGTTTTCAGTTTATCCATCTTATATTGAATGTCAAGAACTTGGAGTGGGGTCAAATGTTTGTTATCAACAATTCTATTTCTTGTAAACCATCCCATAAAATATTGTCACTGATACTGTGATTTCCGATTCATTCGATGTTTCATAACCAGTATAAGTAGGATATACAATATCTTCAGTTATATAGATTGGTTCTCCAAGCAAAACATCCATTTCTGAAGCCAATGCCTTTGCCTCCAATTTTGCATTTTTAATTGCATCTTTTCTCGCCTTTACAATTGCTGGAGCATAATCACTCGTTTCGCCAATAACCGGAATAACTGAGCCAATCTGGACATCCTCTATTAACAGATATTTCTCCTTTGTTTTATTTATGTCTTTAACATTTTTTAACCAGATTTGGACATCCTGCTCAACACGAAAATACGGATCTTCTTCAATTGGCTCAAGTGTATCAAGATTAGTAAGAACCACATCTTTTTCCTTTCCACCAAGTTCTTTTGTTGCTTTTATTATTGCTTTTCTCATTGATTCAGCAGCTTCTCTTGATTCTTTTGCATTTTCAGCATAGGTATCAGCATACAAAATAATTTTATATTCTGTTGCCTTGACTGAGATCAAAGCCTTTCCCTGTCCAGTAACTGACAGGGCAGGTTTATCAATTGTAATGTTAGGCAAAGTAGTATATATTCCTGTCCCAGTCTGAGCAATAAGTGATAAAATAAGTAGTAATGGCGTAATTTACCTCCTCAGGACAGTTTATCCAATTTATAATGTCTGTCAATAAAAATCATGGTCTGTTTTCTCAAGTCTCCTTACTTCGTATTGACTTTTTGAGATAGATTAATATAATACTCATACGTGCGGGGGTAACTCAATGGTAGAGTCACGGCCTTCCAAGCCGTTGGTTGCGGGTTCAAATCCCGTCTCCCGCTTTACCCAGCACTTTTGAAAAAAGTGCTGGGTGGCATATGGCTTATCGCTTATAGCATATGGTAATAAAGCAAATCTTGGCAAGGGGGAATTATCTTTGGTGTCTAGGTTTAGGTATTTAGGTATTTTGGATTTTTAGGCATTTATATTTTAGGGGGTTTTTATGAGGAAAGTCTTTGTTTTAGCAGTGCTTTTGGTATTATGTTGTGGTGGGGGAGAAGAACAAACACAAGTAGTTTCCCCAGAAAAACCAATACAGATTGATAAATCAGTTTTAATGGTGATCGCTCCAAAAGATTTTCGTGATGAAGAGTTTAAAGAACCCTATGATTTATTTACTAATTCAGGGATAAAAGTAATTGTTGCCTCAATAGATACTGTACCTGCTAAGGGAATGCTCGGGATGACAGTCAAACCAGATATTTTGATTGACCAGGTGAAACCAGACAGTTTTGATGCACTCATTATTATTGGCGGCACTGGATGTCAGGTTCTTTGGGATAATACAACACTCCATAAAATAGTACAAAATTTTAACTATACAAAAAAAACTATTGCGGAAATCTGTATTGCGCCTGTTGTCCTTGCCCGTGCCGTAATATTAAATAATATTAAAGCGACTGTTTATCCAACATCTAAGAACGACATTGAAAAATGCGGTGCAAGTTATACAGGCTCTGATGTGGAAATAAGCGGCAATATTATTACTGGTTCAAATCCCAAAGCATCCACGGATTTTGCCACGACGATATTAAATGCACTAAAGCAATGATATGATGATAAAAAAAAGATGTTTAACAACATTTCCATCAGCCATTCGCTCTAGGCCATTAGCCAGCTTAACGGGCGTAAACGCCCTACTCTTAATTAAAAGAGAATCTCTTGGGCTTTGCATAAGGAATCTTTAATCAATGAAAGCAGTGATTCAAAGGGTTTCAAAAGCACATGTTACTGTGAAAGATAAGTTAGTATCAGAAATTGGAAATGGATTAATGATTCTGATTGGAATTAAAAAGGGCGATAAAGAAAACCATGCAAAAGAGTTGGCTGAAAAGTGTGCTAATTTGCGTATATTTGAAGATAGTGATGGAAAATTTAACCTTTCTATTAAGGATGTAAACGGTAACGCACTTGTAGTTTCTCAATTTACTTTATTGGCTGATACAGCGCATGGAAGAAGGCCTTCTTTTACTGATGCAGAAGGACCAGTAAATGCAAAGAAGCTATACGAATATTTCATTTCAACACTCAATAGCTTAGGTATCCCAACAAAAGGCGGAATCTTTGGCGAACGAATGCTCGTTTCATTAGAAAATAGAGGTCCGGTAACAATAATCATGGAGGAATAGATGCCCTACAGTATGACTGGAATGGGTCGTGCAAGTGGCATAATAAGAAAGCCGCAAATTAAGTTTGATATAGAAATAAAATCATACAATCATCGTTTCCTCGAAATCTCCGTGAAATGCCCAAGTACTTTACTGCCTTTTGAGGATAAGATCAGGTCGTGCATCCAGAAAAAGGTAACCAGGGGACACATTGTGGTACTTATTCAGCAAGATAGAGAAATCCTTGATGCTACAGTTGAAATAGATGAGACATTGCTTCGTGCGTATATGAAAGTTGTTGATAAACTGGAAAAAGAGCACAAGGTTGGTGGACAACTTGACATCAATACTATATTATCAGTACAAGGATTGGTAAAATTTAACCAGCCACCAACCGATTCTAAGGGTGTTTTTGATGCGTTTAAACCAATCTTCAATAAAGCTCTTAAGGGTTTTCTTCAAATGAAACGCAAGGAAGGGGAGAATATCGAAAAGGAGGTAAGGAAATCAATCCGTGTTATTGAAAAGAATATCCGTGTAGTTGAGAAACTAATACCCAAAAGGAACCAGGATTATAAGGAACACCTTGAAGAAATCGGGAAGAAATTCGACAAAGAACTGAACGAGGATAGATTCTATCAGGAATTGCTGTACACTATTGACCGTACAGATGTGAATGAAGAATGCAAGAGATTAGCAAGTCACCTGGTTCTATTCAAAGAGGCTTTAGACAAAGAGACACACTGTGGAAGAAAACTCAATTTCTTGCTCCAGGAGATTCAACGCGAAGCCAATACCTGTAGTGTAAAAGCCAATTCCCTCGAGATAAGTAAATCTGTAGTCCAGATTAAAGAAGAGGTCGAAAAAATCAGGGAGCAGGTGCAGAATATTGAGTAAATGACAAATTGACTATGAATAAACGGGGTAGATTAATTGTTCTTTCGGGACCTTCTGGTGTAGGAAAAACAACCATTTGCAAAAAAATACTCGAAAACCATTCAGATGTCTTGTATTCTATTTCAGCAACTTCAAGGGCTAAAAGGAGGGGTGAGAAGAATGGAAGAGAATACATTTTCCTTCAAGAAAAAGAATTCAAAGAGTGGATTGATAACGGACTGTTTATAGAATATGCTGTGGTCCATGCCAAATTTTATGGAACTCCTAAACAATATCTTGAGGAGAATTTAGATAAAGGGTATCATGTACTAATGGATGTAGATGTCAAAGGTGCGAAAATTTTAATGAAATCATACCCAGACGGTATATATTTTTTTATTGTGCCGCCAGACTTTGTAGAGTTAGAGAAAAGACTTTTGAAGCGTAACACTGAAAAGAACGAAGCAATAAAAAATAGACTTGCGCGAGCACTTGAAGAATTAAAGTATAAAGATGATTATAAATATATTATTGAAAACCGTGTACTTGAAGAAACAATAAAACAAATTCTATCAATTATTGAGAAAGAAATAAATCCTGGTTAAATTGTGAATGGTTATAAATGGTTAAATGGGAAATGGTTAAAAAGTTAAATAACTAAATATCACATATGCTATTGAACGGAGTTTTATTTAACCAATTACCATTTAACTATTTAACTGGTTCATGTCTTGACTTCGCAATCTTTTCCCTTATAATCGAAAAATCAGGGGCAGTAGCTCAGTTGGGAGAGCGTCTCGTTCGCAGCGAGAAGGCCGCCAGTTCGACTCTGGTCTGCTCCATAAGAGGATAAAATGTTAGTACCAAAGAATCTCTTTTTTACTAAAGGCGTTGGCCGACATAAAGCAAAACTGGCTAGCTTTGAGGCTGCATTACGTGATGCTGGTATTGCCCATTTCAATATTGTGAGGGTGTCAAGTATCTTACCTCCCAAGGCAAAAATTCTATCCAAGAGCAAGGGCATTTGTTCTTTATCAGCGGGTGAAATAACGTACACAGTGATGGCTGAGTGCAGTACTAATGAACCACATCGTCTCATAGCTGCATCAATAGGCGTCGCAATACCCAAAGACCGTACACAATACGGTTATTTGTCAGAATATCATTCGTATGGAGAAAGTGAAATCAAAGTAGCAGATGAAGCCGAAGATCTGGCGGCGCAAATGTTAGCGACGACTCTTGGTGTCCCCTTTAATCCGGACACAAGTTATGACGAGAGAAAAGAAATCTGGAGGATTTCCAGAGAAATCGTTAAAACAACGGCTATTACTCAAACCGCGATCGGCAATAAGAATGGCTTGTGGACAACAGTTATCGCGGCTGCAGTTTTTGTACCGTAATCCTTAAACCAGGGGTCTAAGGCTTTCGCGTATGATCATAATATACCTTTTCTATCTAACCTTACCCGGGGTGAACAGCCAGGGCGATCGCTTTTATTACACTGATGCCCCTTCTCTTAGCTTAGGTGGCGTGACTTCTGTCTTAAAGACTGGTTCAAATCCTGCCTGTCTCGGCTTGATAGACAGACTATATGTGTCAATCACACCGGCTTTCACGTTAACCAACGAACGCAGAGGTCTGAGAGTTTATGATTCATACGGTAATAATATGGGTATTTCCACTATTACTAACAGCACGCATGCCAGCATCGACCTCGCTGCAGGCTTGGCTGTGTTTCCTCTCAAAGGTTTGAGGATCGGTTTCCAGTACTCACCGATGTGGGATTTTGACTACTATTTTCGGCGCGAATACCGCGATGATTTTTATCAGTTGACGAAAACAGAAATTCATGAATACGACGGTTCGATCTATTCCTTGGCACCAGTAGTGTGTTTTTCCTGCAGACTTTTCAGTGTCGGCATAAAAGAACATTTCATATTGGGTAAGACACATTCCAATATCACAATAACCGGACCGAATTTGCCCGACTCAGTTAACGTGCAAGAAAACACGTGTGAAGGCAAAGCTACGAGCGTGGGCATTCTTGTCTTTGCCAACCAGCATTTTGCTCTTGCATATGTATACCTGACTAAACATACCCTTAAGGAAAAGGAAAATAGTCCGAGTTTTGATTACCCAGCAACACACACAATTGGGTGCTATTACCAACCTGCGGCTCGTATCCCAACGAGGTTCTTTGGTGAATTTAGCCGTGAAACATGGCTAACATCGATAAATATCTACAAAGCAGGAATTGAACATAAATTCGCCAGCAAGTACGCGATACGCTACGGGTTTTGTGTTTTTCCTAACTACGAACAGACTGCTGTCTGGACAACAGTTTTGTCGATTGGGTTCGGACTCCAAATAGAAAGGTTACATTTTAACCTTGGTTACAGTTATGCAAAACGCGATTATACTAGTAGTGACTTTGATAGATTAAATAACCTCAGCAACCTGCAATTTGATGAATCAACCAGTACAATTCTAATGTCTCTTGGCTTTACCTTATAATTCCATTGTTTAGTCTTTTTCTACTCTTCACCCTGTCTGCCGCGAATAGCTCTGATCACATCTACATCCTTTACACAAACGATATAGAAGGGGCGCTGTCACCGAGTGTTGCTTGGTGGATGAACCCCTATTTCCCACCACTCCTTGGCAATGCGGCTGCCGCAGCTCATTTCATCAAATCAAAAAAGCAAGAAGCCGACACCCTGGGTTATGGATTTCTTCTTTTTGACAGCGGTGATATGTTTATGGGTTCGCCGCTCGGTGAGTTTTCCAAAGGCAAATCAGTAGTCGAATATTTCAATTATTGTGGTTACGATGTAGTAGCACCTGGTAATCACGACTATGACATGGGCGTTGAGGTGTTCAAGGAATTCGTCGGAGGTGTTGATGCCATATTTTTGGGTAGTAATATTGTTTATGAGAAAACGCGCGAAAATGTAGATTACCTGACACCTTTTACAATAATCGAACGTAACGGAATGAAGATTGGCATTTTCAGCATACTTACCCATTATATGAAAGGTATGACAACACCAGAAAAATTCAAGAATCATGATGTATTGGATGAAATAACAACAGCAAGGAAATATGTGGAAATCCTGCAGACTAAAGATGTCGATTTAATAATCGCTTTAACTGGTATTGGATTGAAACACGATAAACGTGTTGCCAGCTCCGTACTTGGCATTGATATAATATTCGGTTCGCATAGCTCTTCTGCATTACAGACGCCATACGAAGATTCAATCAACCATACGATAATCTGTCAATCCTACAGTCACCTCAGCAGTATCGGTTTTCTTGATCTTTTAGTGGCCCCAGAGACAAAGAGAATTGCCGGCTATAAAGGAACCCTGATTGATCTCTTGAGCGAAGAAATCGAGAGTGATATGCACATGCTAAACATCGTGAAAAAATGGGAGGCAGTTACTGAAAAAGGGTTTGATGAAGTAATCGGTTATTCTAATGATGAATTGACCAGGGCTGGTTTCGAAGAAACTACCATAGGGAACTTGATTACTGATGCGATGCGAGAATACCTCACTGCTGATATTGCAATACATAATTCTGGTGGCATCAGAGCAAATATGCCAAAGGGTGAAATAACATATCGTGACTGCTATAATATCGATGGACTTTCTAATACCGCGGTAGTCATGAACATGTCGGGCAAAGTGTTGCTCGAAGTACTTGAGATCGGCTTTAATGGTCATCATGCTATTTTCCAGATATCTGGTATCAAATTGAAATACGATTCAGAAAAACCAATTGGTCAAAGAATGATCGAAGTTGTCACTGAAGACGGTGAACAGCTCGATCTGACTAAGGAATATAGAGTTGTAACTAATTCATACCTTGCTGCAGGTGGGGGAGAGTACATTGTCTTTAAGAAGGCGACCGATATTAATGATACATCCCTTTATCTGCGCAACATCATTGCTGAATACGTGAAAAAGCACTCGCCAATACAAGGGGCGCTTCACAGTAGAATTACTGACATTGTCCGTTAATGATAGTGAAACAGAATTCTGAACAAGGATACAAACGGATATTACTGGTCATTGTCTATGGGTTCTGTTTTTTGTCCGGCGGAACAATTAGAATTGTGTCTTATAATATCCTCAACTTTCCAGAGGCTATGGGTATGCAAAGGCTTGATCACTTACGTGCAGTTGTTGAGTATGTACAGCCAGACGTCCTCATTGTTCAGGAAATGCAGAGTCAAGGAGGTGTCAATCTGTTTCTGGATTCAATAATGAATTATCAAGAAGATATTTACGATGCAGGCACTTTTCATGATGGTCCGGGTACTGACAATGCTATTTTCTACATACCGGATAAGGTTGAGGTCCTGTATGACCAGTATCTGTCAACTACAAACCGGGACATTGCACAGTATCGATTGAGGTCTTCTGAGAGCCAACAGGAATGCTGCTTGTTCTCTCTCCATTTTAAAGCTTCACAGGGTTCTGCTAATGAGGCAATTCGTTTTGAAGAAGCCAAGGTGTTGCGAGAATATCTCAGTCAGTTTGCCCAAGGTTCGTATTTCTTAGTGCTTGGTGATTTTAATATCTATTACAGTCGAGAGTCGGCTTACCAACACCTTGTTGGAGATTTTTCAAACAACAACGGTCGTTTATTTGATCCTCTGAATGCTTCAGGGTACTGGCATGACAATGCCGATTTCGCCTCGATACATACTCAATCCACAAGGTACGAGCAGCTTGAAGACGGTGGTGCAGCAGGTGGTCTGGACGACCGATTTGATATGGTTATGTGCTCGCAGAGTTTTCTTGATAGTGCTGGTTTGTTCATATCGAATCACTCATATACGATAGTCGGTAATGATGGCAATCATTTTGATATCTCGATTAATCAAGGGTATAATAGTGTTGTACCAGCCAATATTGCTGATGCCTTATATTTCGCATCAGATCATTTACCTGTGTTCGTTGATATAAATGATGGAGATTTCCATACCACACCTGAAAAGATAGTTAAAATTTGGCCCAACCCTATGCAGAATCAAGCACACATAGAATTCCCCCGGGTTGATGATTTTGAAAAAGCGACACTAACACTGACAAATATCCTTGGTCAACGGGTATATGAAGACATGACTTATAATCCTGATGGATTTCTACTGAGACGGGGTTTGCTACCTGTAGGTATCTATTTTGTGTATGTCGTAGTTGAAACCCGTTTTAATTCCTACAGGTATAAGTCAAAAATGGCAATCGTTCAATGAGGGATACAGAGAACCAATCATATCTATGACATTATTAATATTCCTTGTTTCAATCAGCTCTGCCTACTTCTTGCGACTATCCCCAGGCGTTATGTCTCAAGGTTTAGGCAGCGCATCAATAATGATTAATGAAGGCTTATCAGCATTTCATAACCCTGCTATTATTGGTTCAACACAGATTAACTTTACTTTATCGAGATGGTTGTCTTCGACAAACCATTTTTCTTTGGGCGCTACTTACAAAGACAATGTGATTGGCATCAGCTACCTGAATTATGGCGGGATTCAGGGCTATGATCAATTTGGCGTGCCAACTAATGAATTCACGCCTTATGATATATGTGTAATTTTCGGACGAAGGATCGGTCTGTTTGGACTATCAATCAAGACCTTTGGAGAAAAAGTTGATACCCAGTCCCTGTATGGTGTATGTCTGGCAATCAGCTCATACATTGATTTCGGCAATATCGCAATCGGTGCCAAGATTGATAATTTAGGTAAAGAATTTGGAGAAAACACCACAATTCCGTTTACAAGTGCACTTGGTTTAAAACTAGCTTTACCCAGGGATATTACATTCTTCATTGAATCAAAAATGCCGCATTTAGAGATAAATTCAGGGTTGTTGTACAAATACCACTATGTTAAGCTACTTGTAGGAACAAGGTACATAAAACCTGAAGATCTTATCAGTGAAACATACCAGGGCTTTCATATTTCTGACCTAAATCTTTCAGGTGGTATCATTGTCCTGGTAGAAAGCTATGAAATCGGATATTCTTTCGTATATACAGAATTCTCAAATGCCCATCAATTCTCTATTACTTTTACCCCGTACCCTTAAATAATACCTCGCCCTTCAGGACGGGGATAAATGGGCTACAAAAAATAATTCATCTCAACAATGCCATTGTGCTCCAAAAGGAGTCGGCCAAATAGTAACTGAGGTACAACTAATATCGCGTACAAAAGGATTTCGTGTTTACAGGATATTTTCATATAGTATTATATTCTCCGAAGATTTGCTGTCAAGCTGTCTTGAATTATCGATATATATGAATACAATACGCATATGCCTAAAAAGATCAATAGGAAAATGCTTGGTACCTTGGCTGTATTAGGAGCGAGTATGATGTGGGCAATTGAGCCTATTCTGGTAAAGCTCTCATACCAAAACACTGATTTCATAAATACCTTTGCCACTCGAACGATATTTGCTTTTGTAATCATTGCAGTATATGTTATCGTTTTCAAAATAAAACACCTTCCTGTTAAGAAGCAGCACATACCCAAGCTAATATACGTATCCCTTATTGCGACACTCTTTGCCGATCTGATATATATCTATGCCTTAACCCGGGTGCCAGTTATCAATGCAGTTATAATCGGTCATATGCAACCGATTTTCATTGTATTCTTTGGATTTCTCGTACTCAAACAAGACAGGATCACAAAACCTGACTATCTTGGTATACTATTCATGATTTTAGCTGGTATCATGGTTACAACAAAGACACTCAGTAATTTTGTCGGATTCAGGTTTGGTACGATTGGAGACATCTATGTCTTGTCAGCAACAATAGCCTGGGCAACGACTGCAATAGTTGCACGAAAATACTTGAGATCACTCGATGCAGGGATAATCGCCTTTTACCGATTTCTCTTTGCTGGTATTATTTTTATTAGTTATGTTTTGGTTTTTAGAGGTCTTGAGATTGTCAGTATCTATCAGGTCTTACTCGGGTTTACCATTGGTATCGGCACCATTTTATACTATGAAGGTATAAGACTAATTAAGGCTGCACAAGTTTCCGCACTTGAACTTACCACGCCTTTTTTCGCAATCTTTTTAGGCTATCTGGTTTTAAGGGAAGTAATTACCTCAATGCAATTCCTTGGTATTTTACTTCTTCTGGTTGGTATCTACTTCCTTTCTAAAAAAGAGAAGAATACCAGGGTTACAAACACTTAATTTTCTCTCATTACAGCATAAATCGTTGTACTATTGACATACGGTTATTTCTCTTTATAATTCACTAAATAGGAGGCAGGAATGAAGAAATTTTTTACAATACTAATTGTTTCCTTTGCGTTTTTCCCTCTATTGCTCCATGCGATAATAATAAGGGTACCGCAAGATTATCCGACTATACAGCAGGGCATTGATGCTGCCAATGGCGGTGACATTGTTGTCGTTGCACCAGGTACATATAATGAAGAAATAACCTTGAAAGCAGATGTTGTTGTACGAGGGACTGGCGAAGGATTATCAATTATTGATGGTGGTGGCAATAGCGGTGACGTTGTGTTTGCTTCAGGCAATGATATTGACAATGATACCAAGTTCCAGGGATTTACTGTTACCGGTGCAGTATCTGGTGGCGGTATGCCAGGTGGTGCTGGGATTTTCTGTAATAGTGGTGCCAAGCCAGACATTAGTAATAATCGAGTTGAAGGCAATGACTTTGGCATAGCTACCTGGAATCAATCTAATGCGTATATTCACAATAATGTTGTAGTTAATCAGAATTTTGATGGAATAGTAATAAGTGCTGACCCTGTAGTTATCAATAATACCGTGGTTGGAAATAGGATTGGTATTAATGATGGCGGTGGTTATGGTGCAACGGTAATGAATAATATAGTTACGTCAAGTACTCTATATGGCGTTTATGCAGTGGGGACACCCCCGGTGCTTACCTATAACAATGTATGGAACAATGCTACCAATTATCAGAATTGCTCACCTGGTACCGGGAGTATTTCAGCTGATCCACTCTATGTGGATCCACCCAATGACTTCCATTTACAGACTGGCTCACCGTGTATTGATTCAGGAAATCCTGCAGCACAGTACAATGACCCTGATGGATCGCGCAACGATATGGGTGCTTATGGAGGTCCGGGTGCGACGGCTGATTTTCCTGTGGTCCTGCTCACGATCCCGGCAATGAACGAGCAGAATATTTATGATACGGTAAGTGCTTCAGCGATGTTCAACCTCGACATGGATCCTGTATCGTTTACTGTAAACACTACGCAGATCCATGGAAAGTTCACGGGATTTATATCAAGTACGATTACATATGACACCACAGCGCGCTTTGTCACGATCGATCCTGATAGCACTTTTCATTGTGGAGAGATAGTGACCGCAGTTCTTACAAAGGATATCAGGACTCCTTCTGGTGATTCCCTTGAGGGTTTTATCTGGCAGTTCGTTTGCCGTGTTGATAGCGGTTCTGGATTGTTTACGCACAGTGACCAGTATATGCTTGGGGACGGTCCGTTGGATGGGGTCACAGGAGATTTTTATCGGGATGATAACCTGGATGTTGCCTTTGCCAATTACTATTCAGATGAAGTATCAGTGCTAATCGGTAACGGAGATGGCACGTTTGCAACCGCAGTTAATTACCCGGTAGGATCTGGACCGACAGGTATATGCACGAGTAATTTCAATTTCAACGTGGATCCATGGCTTGATCTTGCAGTCACCAATGAAGGCAGCAACGATGTATCGATACTACTCGGTAATGGGGACGGCACGTTCACGGTTGGGAGTTCGTATGCTGCAGATATCGCACCACAGGGTATCTGTTGCGGGGATTTCAATTGTGATGGTCTCCTTGATATTGCTGTAGTTAATCGCAATTCGGGGACGGTTTCCATACTCATAGGAGATGGCAACGGCACGTTCAGTGGTCCGATGAACTATACAGTTGGTGGGTCACCGCTCAGAATTGTGTGTGGAGACTTTAATAATGATGGGTATCTCGATGTCGTAACCACGAACAGCACAACGAACAACATTTCTATCCTTCTAGGGGATGGCACTGGCGGGTTTGGTGCGGTTGACAACTTTTCTGTTGGTACGAATCCTCATGGTGTCTATAGTGCAGATTTCAATGGTGACGGCGATCTTGATATCGCGACCGCAAACTTCGATTCGGATAATGTGTCGCGGTTGCTCGGCAATGGTGACGGTACATTCGGATCAGCCGTGCATTTTGCAGCGGGTGATGGTCCGAGTGGAATATATGCTACTGATCATGATGCTGATGGGAATCATGATCTTGCGGTCTCTAATGTGAATGCAAACACAGTCTCTATTTTGCTGGGAAATGGCAATGGTGGTTTCGCTACCGCAACCCACTTTATTACAGGCAGCAGCCCGTCGTGTCTCTTATCAGGCGATTTTGACAATGACCGTGACATGGACATAGTGACCGGTGATTATAGCGTTGACAGTATGTCTGTATTGCTTAACGAGGCAGCACTGAATGTTACATCGACAGATCCTGTTCAGTACCAATTAGATGTTCCGCAATCAACAGATATCAATGCCACTTTCAGCCTTGAGGTGGACAGTTTGACCCTGAATAACTCAACCTTTACAGTGCAGGGTGTGCAGACCGGTATCCACACAGGTACTATTATTTATAGTAGCGGCACATCGACAGTCAGTCTTGATCCTGATATCGATTTTATAGATGGTGAAGTCGTCACTGCGATATTGTCTAAGGATATACAGTCATTGATCGGGCCTTATCTGGATGGATTTATCTGGGATTTTACAGCTGCTGTTTCGACCCAATCAGATGGAACATTTGAAAATCCTCTCAACTTTACTGCAGGCAATCAACCGCGTGGTCTGTTTGCCGGTGATTTTGATGGTGACTGGGATATCGATATTGCGGCAACGTCTAATCCTAACAGTGTTGTCGTTCTGCTTAATAATGGTGACGGGACTTTTGCCGCACCAGTATACACTTCGATTGAGGGTGACCCGATCGCTCTATTTGGTGCCGACTTTGACAGTGATGGCGACATAGACCTCGCCTCAGCACATAATCAGCCAGGCACATCGCATCTGGTTATTTTGAAAAATAATGGCAGTGGCGTTTTCACGGTATTTGCTACTTATGCACCAGCAATTCTTGGACAGAATCTCGCTGGCGGTGATATTGATGCTGACAATGACATTGATCTTGTAATGACTGATGGATGGGGTTCTGGAACAAATGTCCGGGTAATGTTAAATAATGGTAATGGTAGTTATTCAGGTCCGTACACGTATACTGCCGGGACCTGGGCACGAGGTGTAGCTATTAAAGATGTTGATAATGATGGTGATCTGGACCTTGGTGTAACCAATGCTGGGAATGATAATATCTCAATATTGTCGAATGATGGTGATGGTAATTTCCCGGAAATCACAAATTATGCAGTTGGTGATAATCCAACCGCAGTTTATGGTAATGATTTTAATGGCGATAATTATGTTGACTTTGCGACCGCTAATTATAGCGGCAATGATATCGCTGTGATACTTAATAATGGAGACGGTACTTTTTCTAATCCGACAGGATACGCAACAGGCAATAATACCAGAGCTCTCCACGGTGGTGATTTTGATGGCGATGGTGACATTGACCTGATCGGCAGCAATAATGGCACAAATACTGTTGCTGTATTACTGAATAATGGTGATGGAACGTATGGTAATTTGGCAACGTATACTGTTGGAACGAGCCCTTGGGGGATAATGTCTGCTGATTACGACCTGGATGGTGCACTTGATATTGCTTGTGGAAACTACAATTCAAATAATGTCACAGTTCTCTATAATACTGGCACCGGCGTTCTGGAACACGGTTTATCAGATATCGTCACCCAGCTCAGTATTTATCCGAATCCATTTAAACAAAACACTATTATTAGATGCCAAATACTGAATACAACGAATGCTTCGCTGAAAATCTATGATGTAACTGGACGTCTTATTAGAGTATTCAACGTTGATCCGTATGATATGAATGAATCTGTGACATCGGTGTCATGGAACGGTACTGATGAGCTTGAAAGGGTAGTACCTAATGGTGTATACTTTTGTCAGTTGAATGCAGACAATAGAACACTGACCAGACAGATCGTATTAGTACGTTAATAAGATAAGTATACCCGGATATTTATAGATTCTTCTTTATTGTATCTAATCTTTGTTTTGCGTCAGGTACATTCTTGAACCATTTTTCGAGTTTCTCGCAGATATAGCCATCACAATATGCACAGTTCTGTACTTTCTTTTCAACACCACATTTTCTTATTTCACATATATTGCAATAACCAACGAGTACGCCTGTGGATAAACAACCATCGCAGTTTATATCCTCTGGTTTCATTTCCGCGTTGAATTGTTTTGACCACTCTTCAGCCGTTTTTTTCCTTAATTCATCATTATTTTCTTTTTTGGCAATGAATGCAGGACATTTTGAACATTCAATCCCGCAATATGCAATCATTTTTTCCATATTACCTCCTTAAGAAGTTAAATACCTAATAAAAATACACAAATTCTCAAAAGAATCAAGAGAACATTCACACCCACTCAACCGACCATATCGATATATGCACATATGCACAATTGTACATATATCGATATGATGTTTTAGCAGAAACTTGGACACATCTTTGATAGCAAATTTGAACTGCATCAACATCAATCCAAACCCATCATACTTCCCCTCCCTTAACGGGAGGGGGTAAGGGGGAGGGTGATTTTTTTCATAATTTAATACACCCCTCACCTTTGTCCTCTCCCGCAAGGGGAGAGGATTTTATACTATTGCAGTTTAAAATTTGTGTCCAAGTCTCTGGTTTTAGATATTGACATAGGGAAATACATTCTTATAATACAATACTTAGTATGAATAGAGGATAAATTATATGCAATCCATTCTAATTGTCGGCATCATTGTTTTCACAGATTTTGTTTTTGGAGAAATAGCCACAAAAATCCGACTTCCTAAAGTCATTGAAAAAATTTCGGGAACTATTACAAAATATTGATGTGAGGAAAAAGATGGATATAAAAAAATTGATTTCTCAATATGGTTGTCTCTATTCTACAGACCTCGGAATAAACGTCAAAACCAAAAATGAAAAAGAGACATTCAAATGGTTTTTGGCATCCATTCTTTTTGGAAAAAGAATTAGCGAGAATATTGCAATAAAAACATACCGAGAATTTGAGAAGGCAGGTATTCTATGCCCAAGCGAGATCCTTAGGGCTGGATGGGACAGGCTTGTTCAAGTGCTCGATGCAGGTGGATATGTCAGATACGATTTCAGTACTGCAACAAAATTGCTTGAGATAAGCAAAGACCTCTTGGATAAATACGGTGAAAAGCCATTAACAAAGATTCATGAAATTGCAAAGGATAAAAAGGAATTAGAATCAATTCTACAATCATTTAAGGGCATTGGTCCAGTGACCGCAAATATTTTTTTGAGAGAACTCCGAACAGTTTGGAAAAAGGCAGATCCAGAGCCATTGCCTATCGTAAGAAAACTCGCCAGAAAACATAAAATCGACCTTAATAAATTCATTCGTAAGACAGAGAAATTTATAAAACTCGAAGCCGCATTAATTAGAATAAGAAAAAAGCATAAAGACTAATATTACAATTGTACAGTTGCATAATTGTACAACTATCGAACTGGTACTATACCAGAAACTTAGACATATCTTCCTCCCTTGATTTTGGAATTTATTAAATGAACTCCTCACCCCTGGAAAGAGCCTGCCCTGAAGAGATTCTGAACCAACCCATGAAACAAGTTCAGGGCATGGTTCAGAATGACACTTTCAGGGTTCAAGGCAGGCTTTTATCCTCTCCTCAGAGAGGAGAGGATAGCTAAAAAGAATGACACCCTCTCCCTTAGAAAGGGAGAGGGTAAGGGTGAGGGTTTCCTAAAATGTCTATTAAACAATGTGTCCAAGTTTCTGATTATACCTTGACATTGATCAGAAGAGAAAGTATAATGCAATAGCAGGGTATAAGGATATCACTATGTCTGAGAAGAAACACACTGATAAAATGAAGTGCCCGTATTGCAACAGCAATAATGTGAACTACCTGTATCCTGTGCAAAACACAAGAGTCAATCCGAAACCGATCAAGAAAAAGCAGAGACCAGAAAACCTTTTTAAATGCGAAGACTGTAAAAAGATATTCTATTATACAGGAAAAATATAGGATATCAGGACAAAATGTCATTGCGAGGTCATCAGAGATGACCGTGGTAATCTCCTGCTCTCTAATTCTCTGTGCTTGTGTTATGCCATTACTCTAATACGCGGTTACTCTGATACTCAAAAAAAGGGGGAGAGGTTGATCCAAGATTTCAAAAATAACAGGAAGTTTGTTTTACGGTTTTAATGTGGATATTTGGCGATATTTTGTTTCTTTGACAATAGCCTTTTGCTGGTCATCAGAACTCGAAAATTATCAAGTTTGCATAATAACCATTATCAGACCCAAGAAATCGAAGGCGAATACGCTTGAAAGCATTGCAAAATAAGGAAAAAGCAGCTCGGAAAGCCGGCATTCAATCGTCTGCGTTGGTTATTCCTTATGGTGATCATTGACCTCCAGTATTTCTGTATTCATTACACTATAGATGTAGTCATCCGATTTATTGAGTAACTGAACAAAACAGTTATTAGGTAACTAAGTAATTTAGTTATTAAAAGACGTTTCGTCCGTTAGTTCCGTTATTATCGTTTTTTTACGAGTACGATGCACGATTTACGAATACGATATTCTCTGATACTCACTATACTCCGTTTCACCGTTTCTCCAATTCTCCGTTTCTATATTTCCAGCGCAGCTCCCTTCCAGCACAAAGGGCAAAGAGAAATGATGCTAAGCATAGAAGAGATACTTCGTATGGAAATGAGTGTTTCACACTGGAATGGATTCTTCGAATGGAATGATTTAAAATGAAGGGAATTAAAACTGTTCCAGCCGAAGGTCTCGAGTTTTTCGAGAGGCAGTGCCATTTCTTTTTGTTTCTTGGAATTTGTCTTTAGGTATTTAGGAATTTAGGTGTTTAGGTATTTGATACATTCTCTCTTCCAATCCCCTTGGGATTCCAACACGTAGTGATCTCTTCCAATCCCTTGGGATTCAAATGACTTACTTGTTTATTGTACTAAAAACGCAAACCCATCCAATACTGGACAGGTTTGCGGTTCAAGAAAGAAGCAAAAGCAATAATGCCTCTTCTATATAAATTATACTCAACCTGCCAAGAAAATCAAGGGTGGAGATTGTATAGAAATGCATTAAAACCAATTTTTTGCCTCGATATACTTATAATTTTGTTTAATCTATCGATAAAAAGTCTTGTAAAATAGGGAGATAACTAAGTAGTATCACCTTTATTCCCAGACGGTGCGAAAAAACTACAGTCCTGTAGTTTCAGGTCTTTAAGTAATCTTTTGACCTTTTTAGCCTGTGCTTTCTTGACGATTAGCTTGGCTGGATCAGCCCATGGCTTGACCAAACCAAGAAAACGTTCACCTTTGAAAAAGTATTGGATATCAGCTGCATCAAGTATTGATTTTACGATTGCAACGTCACCAAGACTAAATGTGCTGAGTACAACGACGAGTTCGGGAGCATGTTCATTTTGTCCCTCATTGTTCTCGTTTATTCGTAACATACCTCTCCCCCTTTTTTTGAATATCAGCGTAACCGCGTAGCTGTAAACTCACTTCTAATCACTTGTGACTCAATCAACGGTCAAAACGTTTTTTAGTAACTCAATAACTTTGCCGTTTTAAACGGCTTTTCAAAGTATACACACCTGATGTGACCAGTCAACATATTAGGTATTGCAAGCCATTGACACAAGAATAATATTCAGTATAATATCAGAGACTTAAATATATGAAAGGAGGTCATATGAAATTGGTATCGTTATTATTGGTCATAACATGTTTGGGCGCTACCAATATACACAAACACGGTGTGGTAATGCCGCGTGAGGTATTCCCTGATGATAATGCTACTATCATCTCGTTTTCCAATGGTATTGAATTTGACACGCGTAATGGCGAACCTCAGCTACTGACTGCTCTTACGATTAGTGGCTACCAAAAAAGCGGGTATTATCTGGTCCAAATGACTGGTCCGATATATGAAACCTGGACTGAAGAACTAAAAGCAGATGGAATTGAGATCCTTGGATATGCTCCGCACTATGCGCTTATTGTTCGTGTTGATGCTGAACAGATCATACAGGCTAAGACAAAATCATTTGTGCAATGGACCGGGATATATCAACCTGCGTACAAACTCGAAAAGGACATCCTGAATCAAAAAGGTATTATCCATACCACAGTACAGGTTTTCCCAAATGAAGATATTAATGACATAGCGCAGCAGATTAGGGAAATGGGCTTTGAAGTTACGGAGATAATCGACCATCCTATTTGCAAAACAATGGAAATCATACTCGATGCTGAACAACTCAGCACCATCGCTAATATATCAGGCATAATCTGGATCCAGATGTGGTCTGAACCTACTGTGGCAAATCAGAATTGCCAATGGGTCACTCAAACTGGCTGGCGTTCAAGTATCCCATCAAACCCAGGCGCTCGGCAAGTATGGTATAATGGTGTGGTCGGTAATGGTGTCGTGCTCAACACCACGGATACTGGGATCACTACTAATCACCAGCAGTTTTATGATCCCTCCTATCCTATTACAGGAACGGGCGTGTATCCAAATCATCGTAAAGTTGTTGGATATAAGAACTATCAAGGCGCGGCCTTTGGTGATGTAGGTGGATATCATGGTACACATGTAAACTGTACAGTCGCTGGTGACGATACTACTCAGGGTTCGCAGCCCTATGATGGGATGGCAAAGAAAGCGCGCATTTATTTCGTCGACATCGGCAATGCTAGTGGTGGACTCGTTGTTCCCCAGAACTTAACAGCGATGTATGATACCATACATCTTGGTCGTGGACTACCCTATACAATTCTGCAGCATTCAGGCTCTTGGGGTTGGGGTAATTCAAGTGGTACATATTTGCTACAGGATGCTTCGACTGATGCCTATATCTATGCAAACCCTGATTTTCTCAATCTCTATGCAGCGGGTAATGAATATTCGAGTAGGACAATTAGAAACCCAGGTATTGCAAAAAATATCCTGACCGTGGGTGCGATGCTCAATAGCACTAATTCAAATCAGATAGCCACGTTTTCCAGCCGTGGTCCTACTTTGGATAATCGTATTAAACCGAATATAATGGCACCTGGTGATGGCACAAATCTATGGGCTGGACTCTGGTCAGCGAATGGCGCCGGCACGTCAGGCTATAAAGGCATGTCTGGAACAAGCATGGCAACGCCTGCGACAAATGGTGCAATTGGTTTAATCCGACAATACCTGCTTGCCGGTTTTTACCCATCTGGTACAGCAAATACCTCTGATTCAATCAAATATCAGAGTGCTGCTTTGCTAAGGGCTATGACAATGGTTTCCGCTGACCCAAACGTTGGTTATACGATCCCCAGTTTTAATGTAGGCTGGGGAAGAATTGATGTTGATAGCGTTCTATTCTTTGCTGGGAATTCCAGGAATTTGATCCTTATCGATGATACTATTGGTGTCACCACAGGCATGTCAATTACTGATTCCTTCGTTGTTAATTCGGCAATACCGCTGCGTGTTTGCATGGCTTGGACTGATACTGCCGCATCATCTGGCGCACCCTCCACACTCGTCAATAATTTGCATCTTGAACTAACTGCACCGAGTGGTACTTATTATCGAGGCAATATCTACAGTGGTGGAGAGTCCTCTGCAAACCCTTCAACCTGGGATAATATAAACGTCGAAGAGTGTGCCCGTATCAATAGTCCGCAAACCGGACTTTGGTATATTACGGTCATTGGTCAGAGTATTCCGAATGGTCCAATGGGATTCGCTTATGCGGTAACTGGAGATCTTAGCTTCAATCCAGGTATCGAAGAAAACACATACACTTATGTGCCAGGTATGAGAATCAGTAATTTCAGTACGATTACAAAGAATAGACTACATCTTGAAATATACGTCGGTTCGACGACAGACCTTAACGTAAGGATATTTGATCTAACTGGCCGGGTTGTTGATGCCCTTATAAATAGAAATATATCCCAGGGCACTCACAAAATCGATAAACCTATTGACCTTTCTTGCGGTGTGTATTTCGTTGAGATTGACGCAGGAGGACTAAAGCAAATAGATAAGCTACTGGTAATTAAGTAAGGTAGTCATGTTAGGAAAAAAGGGGCGGAAATCCGCCCCTTTTTTCCTAACCCTTTGTTCTTAGATAGTTTTTACAAACGACGCAAAGTCTTTTAAAGCCACTTGTTTCTGCTCACCGCTTTCCATGTCTTTCATGCTGCACACTTTTGCCTTTGCTTCATCTTCTCCATACAAAATAGTGTAGTCTACTTGAAGACGATTGGCTTTTTTGAGCTGGCGTTTGACCGAGTCCTTTGGGTTTCCCATAATACAGACGTGATCATTTTTCTGTATCGTATTTCGCAATTCTACGGTCTCAGTTATCAACCCCTCCCCTATTGTCGCAATGAAAAATCTTTTTCTCTGCACAAGAGGCGGTTGTTCATCAGGTAAACTAAGAATTACGCAATCAACACCCATTGCCCATCCTAAAGCCGGTGCATTTACACCACCGAGTTCTTCCATGAGGAGGTCGTACCGACCACCAGCTAGTATCGTATCCCGCGCGCCAAGGAGTTGGTGTTTGAACTCAAATACAGTCCGGGTGTAGTAATCAAGTCCGCGCACGAGTTTTTTGTTTTCCGTGAATTCAATACTAAATTCTGCAAGAAACTTTTTGACTGTTGCGTAGTGTTGGGTACAGTTTGCACAAAGGTTGTCGGTGATCTTCGGCGCGGTATCGTAGATTTCTTGACATTTTTGTTCTTTGCAGTCAAAGATGCGCAGAAAATTCTTATCTAACCGAACCGTGCAATTCGAACAAAGCACGTTTGTTTTAGCTCTCAAGAAATCTTTGAGAGCCTTTTTGTAGAGAGAACGACACTTCGGGCATCCTATTGAGTTAACTTCTATAGTAAAGCCACTGGCGCCGACTGACTCCAGAAATCTCTTTCCCTGTTCAATCATTTCCGCATCGTATATAGGATCGTCTTCACCAATCAATTCAATACCGATCTGGATGAACTCGCGATACCTCCCTTTCTGGGGTCGCTCTTTTCGGTACATCGGCTCAATATACAGGAAACGACGCGGCAAAGGGATTTTGTTTTCGATAATTGCCCGCAGGACTGATGCAGTTCCTTCAGGTCTAAGCATGTATACTCTTTTGCCGGCTTTGAAAGTATAGTTTTCTTTTTCGACAATATCAGTGTGTTCGCCGATTGAACGTATGAAGAGATCGGCCATTTCAAACGCCGGAGTTCTTATTTCTTGATAACCATTCCTGACAAAGAAACTGCGGGCTGCATTACATACTGCTTCAATTCTTTTCAGCTCTTTACCGTAAATGTCTCTTGTCCCCTTAGGTTTTTGATATAGCATTTCTAATTGCACTCCTTCTGTGGAAAATCATATATGAAACGAGAAGGCCTAATAAGCCGAAGCCGATATCGAGTAATTCAAAACCACGTCCTGGTATAAAAATTTGCTGAAATTCTGCGAGAAAGGCAACGCTGCAGCCGATTGCGAAAAAAAGACAGGTCTTCAATAGCCGGTATTCCAAAATACCCAAAACAAAGAATAGTATGAAATGATACAATTTGTCGATCGGTAGATCTTTAATCGTGGGTACTCTTAATGTTGGATATCCGGTGAGAACGAATATAATTAGGATCCAGAATATCAAAAGAAGAACCTTGGTGTTTTTCTTCATTCATCCTCTTCCCATTCTCTAATGACTTCTATTACATCATTACCTGTTCGACAGTTGATGATTTCGCTCTTAAGATTGTCGTCATTCATTAGTCTTAAAGTCTGCGCCAGTATGGCAGCGTGGTCATCTTGTTTCGAAAAAAGATGGAGGATTATTATTTTGATTGGCAATAGATCAAGACTTTCAAACTTTGCACCTTTTGGTATTATTGCCATAATGACTTCGGTTTTTGCCTTATTCTCAAGAATAACACGTGGCAGAGCAACCCCGTTACCCAAAACAGTTGACATGGTCGTCTCTCGTTCCATAATTCGCTCAATCGCTTCAGATGTTTCTACTGCACTGACGTGGAGCATCTGTTCCATCACCTGCTTGTAGTCTACTACATCAAGGTCGAACAGAATTCTGTTTTTAGCAAGATATTCAGCTAGCACCATCATCCTTATTGGATATTATATCATCATCAATTCGTTCAAAATATTCTTTTGATGCACCACAGTCCGGGCACCCCCAGTATTCAGGTAATGCAGAAAAAAAGCGGCCTGGTTCTATGCCAGATTCAGTTTCACCGAGCTGCAGGTCGTATATATAACCGCAGATTGAACAACGCCATTTCTCCATTTTACTCCTATGCAATAATACTACAAATTAATGAAAACCTCAAGCACAAAATTAATCAGAGTTTCCATCCCTTCAGCCAGTTCTTGCTCAGTAACGTATTTAGTGAAGTGTTCATCGCCACCGACTATATCCGAAACAAGTAAGAAAGAAGCTGCTTCTTTATTGCTACGGTTTGCCAGATAGTATATTAGACTAGTCTCCATCTCCACCGCAACGACACCCTTTTTCCTGAGATTATCGACATAATCAGGAAAGGGGTTATAGAACACATCAACACTTGCAACACCGCTGAAACATACCTTAATGTCCAGAGCCCTGGAAATATCGTGTGCCGCCTTCAATATCTCGAAAGTCGCATAGGGTGCAAGTGGTTCATGTCTCAAATAAGTCTGAGTTGTTCCGTCAAAAGGTGAAGCAGCTACCGCGGCAACGATGTCCAATGGTCTTATGTGTTCACCTATACCACCGCATGTGCCTATCCTAATGAATCTTTTGACATCGAGCTGGATCAGTTCTTCAACCACGATCGCAGCTGAAGGACATCCCATGCCAGTAGTTTGTACCGATACTTCTTTACTTTTGTATTGTCCAGTATACCCAAACAGCCCCCGGTTGTCATTGACCAGTCTTGTTTTATCTAATAGCTTACTTATTCTATCAGCCCTACCTGGATCTCCAACCAGAAGCACAGTGGGCGCATAATCGCCTTTGTTCGCTTTTAAATGTATGGGCATCAAACCTCCTCATTTCTCTCCAATAGCCCAATAAATTGGGCAACTACTCCTTAAATAAATCAAATACCTAAATGCCTAAACCCCGTTAGATGTTTACTATCTAAATGGGGTAAATACCTAAACAGATGATAAAAAGTAACGGGACAAATCACAAAAAACAAGAAAAAGCTTTTATTTTTCACTATAACGCACTTTAATCTTTTGATATTTCTTCTCCAGCAGGTTGTGATAATTGTTCGATATATTTTAACAGGGAATCACGATATTGTTCGAAATCAGTCATATATTTTTTTCCCACTGATGGTGCTCGAGGGATCTTGACCTTTAGTGGATTTATCGGCACACCATTTTTGTGCAACTCGAAATGAAGATGTGGCCCGGTTGATAGCCCGGTTGAACCAACATAGCCTATTAATTCACCCGTCTTGACTTTTTTCCCTTTGTACAAACCCTTGGCGAATTTTGAAAGGTGACCGTAACGCGTCTTGAAATTGTTTTTGTGTCTTATTTCAACAAGGTTGCCATAACCACCGCGCCATCCTTTATAAGTCACCACGCCGTCGCCGATTGAGGATATCGGCGTACCAATAGGTGCACAGTAGTCTAAACCGTGGTGCGGTCGCCAGATCTTTAGAATCGGATGGAACCTACGTTTTGAGAAATATGAGCTAATATATGAAAATCTTAAAGGCGATTTCAATAGGGATTTGCGGAGCGACTCTCCCTTCAAGTTGTAATAGTCCTCATGACCAGTGGCATCCATGTAATATACGCCATAGTATAGACCGATATCGCCGTTGTAACACGTCGCGAGTATGTTCTGATATCCAATAAACCGTGAATCACAGAAGGTCTTTTCCAATAGGACGAAAAAAGAATCATGCTTTTGGGTTTCAGTAACGAAATCTATTTCCCATGCAAAGATGTCCACAAATCTAAACACCAGATTGGGTGTTTCTCCTTGTTCTAAAAGAGTTTCATAGAGGGTTGATTGAATCGCTCCAGTGATAATGCACACCACTGTATCGATGTATGGTAGTTTCATAGAAACACACAGGTGTTGACTTCCCTTTGTGACATAGTATTCACGTGTGATACTTTGTTTATATGTAAGATTTAAGAAAAGACTATCCTCAAACGCCAGGGTAACTGAATCGCCAGGTATACAATAACGGAACGGAAACCCGGCGTTCTTCATAGCACTCAGCACCTCAGTAGTTGATTGATGCGGTAGCTCACGATCGAGAATATCCTCCAGAACTTCACCTTTTTTGACAACATAACATACTGTAGTACGAACAACCTGCTCAGTAACATCTTCCTTAGCTGGACAGCCTAAAACCAGGGCGAACAGGAATACTAGCGGAGAGATGTAACTATATGCTCTCTTTGATGTATTTTTTAATCCAAGCATTTCTAATTGTGTTTTTATATGCTAACGAATACCCTTCGATAGTCAGTCCACCTATTTCCTTAAGAGAACTGAGTATCTTCTGCATATCTGAAAAACCCCATATATCGAATTCGACCTGGATAAATCTCTTTTTGAATCGCGAGGTGATGTTTCCTGAAAAACCCACCCGGTTAACAAGTCTTCTCAGTTCCTTAATCCTCAGTTTCGTCGTTAACGCCAGGTGGAGGTGGGCGTAGTTCTTTAACGCTGACCAATTGAAATTCGGGAAAATCGAGATAATCCCCTTTCGATTCCTTCTCGACCAGATCATCCGTGAGAGCTTTATATCATTCTCTGACATAGGGTTATTCACCATTGAATTTATTTTTTCATAGTTTAACTGACGTAGCTGATCATACAATCGGGCAATGAGCTGCCAGCCTTCTTTTATCATTATCTTTGGCACCGCTATATTATATTCGTCGATCTTATAGATCTCGGCATACTTAATACCTGGTGTTTTATTTATGATTCGATAGGTTTCCTTCAGTTGCTTCGTATAAAATAATAGTGAGATATTGGGACAGACACCCCGCGGAAATGTTAGATTCTCAACAACTTCTTCAAGGCACGGGATCGAGCGTTCTGGTTTAAAACGGGCGGTTGTTTCCGCAGCGATGCAACCCCAGTACCACTTGCCGCCCATTATGCCTGGCAGGAACAGTTTGATGCCGTAGTTCTCTATGAAGCCAGTGTCTTCGAAATTCTTAACACGCAGCAGGACTTCCTCTTTGGTGATCTGAAACTTACTAATGATCTCATGAAGTGGGATACTGCCGTGCAACTCAAGCAGGCGTATTATTTTGAGATCAATCGGATCAATAATCACGGTATCATTATAGGTAAAAAAATGTCAAAGTCAACTATTTGCCAATGCAGAATTCATTGAATATCTTTTCAAGTATGTCCTTACGCATAACCTTTCCAGTTAACTCACCAATTGTTTCAAGGGCTGAATGAAGTTCGAAAGCCACGAGTTCTGGTGAAACAGCACTCATACCCTTTTCCAGGTAGTCCTTTACTTTTTTCAATGCATCAACGTGCCTTTGTTTCGTCAGAAAAACCTGTTTAGGCATTGATGTCCGAATAAGTTTCTCATTGATACACTTCGTTAACATATCCAAATTTTCACCTGTTTTAGCAGATAGTTTTATTGAATCACTCAATATCGTACTTTCATTAAGTCTGACATTCATGTCTATCTTGTTGACGACAAGCACCCTGTTTTTCTCTTTTGTTAGGCTGTAAAGGGAGATATCCTGTTCATTTATGGGTTCGCTGCCATCAAAAACGAGGAGGACAAGATCAGCCTGGTCCAGGAGTTTTAAACTCCTTTGCTGAGCGATAATATTCGAACCAGTAGCTTTATCAAGAAAACCTGCCGTGTCATACAGCCAGATGCACAATCCATGGAGTTCAATGCAGGCATCAATATAGTCGCGTGTTGTACCTGGTTCTTCATGAGTAATAGCTCGGTCAAACCCGATCATTTTGTTGAAAAGTGTTGACTTCCCGACATTGGCGCGGCCAACTATGAGCACCTTATAACCTTCTTTTATTTTCCTACCCAGCTCCGCTCCTTTCAGCAAAATGTCGATGGCACTGATTATTACTGATAACTTATCGGCTATCTGTGATTTTGAACTATTCAAAACATCTTGTACCTCTTCTTCTTCAGGAAAATCAATATTCGCTTCTACACGCGATAAAAGGTCGACAATTTGTGAACGCAGCTCATAAACCTTTTCTGAAAGCTTACCTTCATATTGGGCGATTGCCAGTTTTCTGGCTTCGTCACAAGTAGCTTGTACAGTATCAAGTACTGCTTCGGCTTGGAGTAAGTCAATCTTGCCATTCAATAAGGAACGCTTGGTAAACTCACCACTTTGTGCAAGACGCGCGCCTAGATTAGTCAATAGGGCTACTATTTTTTCTACTATCACCGGGTTTCCGTGACAGGATACTTCAGCCACATCTTCACCCGTATAAGAATACGGTCCTTCGAAAAAAGTTACTAATACTCTATCAATCAGATCGCCGGTTTGGGGGTTAACAATCATACCATAATAAGCGCGGTTCGGCATAAGCTCCGCGTCGGTGTTTTTTGATTGAAATATTTTGTTTATATATTGCTTTGTTTCGGGACCACTAACTCTGAGTACTGCTATGCTTGAATATCCAGCTGCTGTTGCACAAGCTACTATTGTATCATTTAAACTCATCATTCGGAGCAATAATAACATTCTTGCTCACTCCTTTACCGATCGTGTAGATCTTAACCCCTTTTATCTCAGCCAGCTTATGCTCAACGATCTGTTGTTCCTTTTTGGTCAAAGGATCCAAAGCCATCTCTCTGCCGGTCTGTAAAACAATACACGCAATGGCTTCTGCTTTCTTTTTCAGGAAATTATTCCGGCGCATTCGGTAGCCACCAACATCAACTAGAATCTTGAGGTTTGGGTGAAACCGCTTCATAAGTCGGGAAATCAGGTATTGTAGGGACCAGAGCGTTTCTCCCTTCTTCCCGATCAGAATTGCGTCGGTGTGCTTTGTTTTTATGTTTAGGTACAGTCCTTTATCATCTTTACTGATCGTAATATTCGGCTTGAATCCGCAACTGGTAAGGATGAAGCTTGCTAGTTCGGAAAGATGCTGGCGAGGTTCTTTGATTGTTACTTTCACTTGCGTTTCTTCATCAGTTTCTGATAGGATTTCGTAGTCAATCTCTTCTTTCCTCACCCTTAATATATTTATTCCATTTTCGATTGCTTCGGTTAGATTAGTACCAGATGCTTCGACCGTTTTCATTTAATACCTCCTCTTTTAGTTATGATGTGCTCAAGCAGAGTTAAAATATTATATGAAAACCAATAAAGTTGCAGTCCAGACGGAAAATTTAAGAAGATAAAAACCATGAATATAGGCATGACAATGACCATGAATCTTTGCCTCGGGTCAAGCGTAGTCATAAGAGATTGAACGAGCATAATAACGCCCATGCTAATCGGTAATACGTATGTTGGATCCTTTATAGACAGATCGACGAGCCAGAAGATAAACGGAGCCTGTCTGAACTCAATTGATGCAATTAGCGTCTGATATAGTGCAAAGAAGATCGGCATCTGTATCAAAAGCGGGAGACATCCGCCAAGAGGGTTGACTTTGTAGGTTTTATACAACTGCATCATCTCCTGATTTAGCCGCTGTGGATCCTCCTTATATTTCTTCTGTATTTTCTTTAGCTCAGGTTGAATCATCTGCATCTTTTGTTGTGAGAGTATCATTTTCCTCGCAAGCGGGAAAAACACAGTCTTTATTAAAATAGCAAAAAATACAATAGAAAAACCATAGTTCTTGAAAATTGAATAGAATAGGTTGAAAATCAAGAGGATTATCCGTGAAATAGGTCCCATTATCCCACCGGATGCCATTTTCTCATAGCCTCTTTCGAACTTAGCCAGTTCAGAATACTTGATTGGCAACAAGAGCACTTCGACATCTATTGTCTCAGCTCCTATGATCTCTGCGCCGTAACGGTCACCGCCGCCCCTCATATAGAAACAACCAAACATCGCGCGGTGAATATCAATATGCTCCACTTCAATATCAGCCGTCGCTTTGGGACTATCCTTTAACAATTTGTAAAAATTGATAGTGTTAATTATATTCAGATTATTTATTACTAGAACAAAATACTTGGTTCTAAGCGCCAACCAGTCAACATCAGCGGTGTATTTTAGTTTATCTTTCACCTTCTTTTTCAGCTGTTCAACTTGTTCGTTTTTGACGTACACATTGAAGTGTCTAAGGTCTTCTCCCTTATTTTTCTCTTCGGTTATGCGTAACCCTGCTTTAAGGCTCAAAATTTGGTCTGCGATATTAGGCATATCTGTTTTAAGCCTAAAACCGTGGGGATTGTTAAAGTAATAGATTTTCCTATAGGTATTGCCCTTATACAAGTACGTAAAGACAATTGAATCACCGCTGATATCACTATCATAAACAGGGATTTCATTGTTGTTGAGTCTGGAAACAAACAGGTATTCACCTTCAGGAACAATATTAACGTCGTATTTTTTAAGGTAGAATTCTTTGACTGAAGCGCCTGCGGTGGAAAGAACAACACTAATTTCAGGACTATCGATAACGATTGTATCTGCATGTTCGGGCATCGTAGCAGATACTGGCAGGTCTTTTACCGCCGACGGGCTCTTGATAATCGTTGTATCGAGACGGTCAGGTTTAGTTGGCTCAATGGTTTTTTGGGATTTGCTCAGTAGATTCCAGACTAAAAGAATTACTATTATTAAGAGAAATGCCATGGCGGTACGCACTCGATCACTCATTGCTGTACTCCTTACCCTGTTGGATATCAAACATCCTATGGGGTTTACATCTCACTATATCAATAAAGCCCCTACCTGGTGCTGGTGCTGGATCCCAACCCCCTGAGCAGAAGGGATGGCACCTCAGTATACGCAAGAAACTCAAGATACTGCCTTTTAACACACCGTGATTGTTCAAGACACTAATTGCGTATTGCGAACAGGACGGTGTAAAACGACAGGTTCTAGGTAGTATCCTGCTGAGGGTTATTTGATAAACCCGGATTAAAATAATCGCTATATATTTCATCAATGCTCCTGAAACTTCCTGATAATGTTCAGGATTTGTTCAGAGTTAAGTGGGTGTTGTGCATAAAATATCACGTGCAACCCTCTAAAAATCTCTTTATTCATCCGATATGCCTCCCTAATTCTTCGCTTAACCTTATTCCGCTCAACCGCGCAGCCAATCTTCTTGGAGGCGACAAAACTAACCGCTTGCTTCTTTGACCGCAAGTAGATTATTGTTAGTTGTCCGCAATGGAACCTATTGCCCTTTGCGAACAATTGCTTTACTACCTGCTGCTTGAGTCTTTCCGCTTCAGATAGACCAAACTTCTTGACCCGATTATTGCTTTTATTACATGCACCGCTCCGAGAAACCAATATTCTGTTGTCCTTAAACGGCTAACCGCGTTCGCTTCTTCTTCCTCCTTCTCTTCAGAACATCACGCCCGCTTTTTGTTTTTATACGTTTACGAAATCCATGCTTTTTTTGCCGTTTCCTGCGACTCGGTTGATAGGTTCTTTTCATCCATGAATTATATACAGAAAATAGAAGTAGTCAACAACTTTATTGACTAGGACGAATAATTACTTATAATCCTTTAGAATCATGGAAAGTGATCCTCGAGATATCATGAAATCCTTGGCAAAGGCAGTCAAGGCAATCCAAATGTACCATATAAATCATCCTTCAGCAAGAAACTTCTATAATCCGCTGTATGAAAAGATGGCGATATATCTGAAGGACCATCCAGTTATTGAATACCAAATTGATCAATTTATGATAAGCAACCGCGGAAAAACAGTGTATAAAGAAGACGAGAAGGAAACCAGCATCGCCTTTCGGTTATTCCGTAATGGCATAAGGAACATCAGTTTTATCAGCGGTCTTTCCTTTCATGAACTGATCAAATTTCTCAGAATAATCAGCAAGATCTCAAAAGATGAAGACATTGCTTTGGAGCTTTGGGAGGGAGATTTCGAGCACATAAACTTTTATGTAGTCGAGGAAGAAGATGAAGTAATCGATTACAAGGTCCCTGATTTCACCAAGATGGACATTGACTATGATGCTAAACTCAGAGAAATTATCGCGCGGGAAAATATTGACTTAAACGTTCCTATTAAACCTGATTTAGCACCAGAAGAATTGCAGACTTTAAAGAACCAAATAGCTGAAGCTGAACAAACCTCAGCGATACCGTTTGCAATAACGACTTTAATTAGTTATCTAAACACCGAGAAAGTGCACGAGATTATTGATATTCTTAAAGAGTTACTAGAACTATGTATTGACAACAGGAATTTCTACGATGCAATCCGGATCGTAAACAAGTTGAGCGAATATCCAGACATAAACCCAGTTGCAAAATTCGAGACCGAAGCAATCATCGTTGGGTTCAAAGACGTGATAAATACCGCGCATCAAGAAACCTTTAACGAATTTATGAACTTTATCAGCTTCTTTTCCAAAAAATCAATACCCTATCTTGTCAGGTTGATGACTTTCGGCAAACTTAAGGAGCGATTGCAGGACTTACGTAAAGCAGTTGCATACGTGGCGCAGGATGACCCTACCGCCTTGGCAACATTGCTTCAGGATCAGGATATTGACGTGCTCGTTAACACCATTGCAATACTTGGTTCCATAAAATCAAATGAAACGATCACGCTACTGGAACCATTAATGAACCACCATAATGCCGCAATCAGGATGGAAATCATTGCAGTATTAACGGAAATGGATAAAGCCGTACGTATTGCAAAATACCTGGATGACGATGAGGAAATAGTACGCATAAAAGCACTTCAATCACTAACCCGGCTCAAGTACACGGTCATCTACTATGATTTGCTGAGCAGAATCAAGAGTAAAACTTTTCGTAACCTTGATTTTGCTGAGCAAAGGGAATACTTCAACTGCCTCGTTGCTAATGGGGGACATGAAGTTATTACCCAGTTGCGGAAAATGCTTTTCAAGTGGGTGTTTTTCAGGCGCAAAAGGTACAGTGTTATGAGAAAACTCTCTGCCATGTCACTCGCCGATATCGGCACTGGGCATGTCCTGGATATCCTGAGACGTGGTGCAAAAAGAAGAAATAAGAACATTAGCAGTGCTTGTGAAATGGCTTTGAGGAAAAAATGAGTATTCATAAATTCGGCACCGACATCATAGCACTTCTCTACGCTTTGGTTAAGGCAGTTCAAGTCTATGATCTCAACAATGCTGTTGTCCAAACTGCCGCAAAAAAAATAGTATACAGTTTAAAGACTTTGCTTAATATCTACAGCCGCGTACAGCTGGTTCGATATATGGATTATGTATTCTTTAATAAACAACGGTTAAGGTTTGAAATCGACGGTTATGCAAGCCTTCAATTCATCCATGATAAGTTGAAGACACTTGGTATCAAATCACTCAGCTTCTTACCTGGAATCGACCAGGAAGAGATGATCATTTTCGCGTCTCTTTTCAAAAAGAAAAAAGAAGAATTCACAAACGGCTATTCTTCATCAGGGTTCAAACGCATTTTAGTCGAATTCTCGACCGAAGAAGATGAGGTTCCTGATTTCTTAAGAGAAGGCGAACGGATAAAAAGGACATACTTCAAAGCCTTGAAAGTCACCAGAAACCTAATGCAAAACCTCTGGATGAATCAACCGATAGACGTCAAAAGCTCCAGGCGCATTATCTATAACCTTATTGATTCACTGACGCAAGATGAATTTGGTTTGCTTACGCTTACCGCAATTAAGAACCTTGACGATTATACATACAACCACTCGCTCAATGTAGGGATACTCGCTCTTGCCCTGGGTCAACGGATAGGTTTGAGCAAAAAGAGTCTTGCCAAACTCGGTTCAGCCGGCATTCTGCATGACATAGGCAAGGTGGCACTTCCCAGAGAACTTATATATAAATCAGAACGACTGACCAATGAAGAATGGGAGCTCTTAAAAAAACACTCTGATTACGGTATCAAGGAGATTGTGAAAGCACGAGGGCTTGATGAAACCGGTTTGATTTCCATGACGATTGCATATCAACACCACTGGAATTATAATGGTAGTGGTTATCCCATCCATAACAAGAATGAAAGCCCAATCCTTTTTTCGCGCATCGTCCGGATCTGTGATTCGTATGATGCAATGACAACGCCAAGAATGTATCAAGTAGTGCCCTACCTACCCCATTTCGCATTACGCGTCATGTGGAAGTTGAGGAATGTTTGGTTTGATCCCTTATTGACTAAAGTCTTTATTCAATTACTAGGTTTGTACCCGATCGGCAGTTGTCTTGAACTTGATAATGGTGAGATAGCTTTGGTCATCAGACAAAATCAAGGATATTCTGACCAGCCAATAGTCAAAATCATCCTTGATAAAGATGGAAAGAAGGTTGCCGGCAAAGTCATTGATCTATCAATGAACAGTGGAATAAAAGTTATTAAACCAATCTACGCACAGAAATATGGTATAAATCCAGCAACCTATTTCATGTAAGATTTTGTTGCTAATCTTCTCAAATTCATAATTTCAAATCTTCATCGTAATCTTGCCCTATTCTGCCTTCTTTTCGCCCTCTCCTGCCCTCTAATCTTGACTTATTTGTGATTTAGATATATAATATAGCGTGAGGAAATTAGCATTAGGTAATCCCGATACAATAGTAAAAGAACTAAAGCAAATCGGCGTCGATGAAGAGGCTTATCCAATATTTGTGAGCAAGGCGCAATACTTAGTTTATAAATTCGACGGCCTTTCCTGTGCACAGGCAAATGTTCTTAAACAAACAGCGCTCATTTGCGGAGCTGATCTTGCTATCCCCAAAAGTGCATATGCTGGTGGTAAAGGGAAAATGGTATCAGCTATCCTTTTCGCCAACCGCAGAGAGCTGCAAAAAATAAAACAGCGGCTTGAAGAACAACCATGGATAGAGTCAATAACCAGGGAATTAGGGAAAATCCTTGCCCAAAAGACCACCCCGAGTCTAATGCTGGGTCGTAAAAGAATCATTTTCGATCGCACGTATATTATGGGTGCAATAAACATTACGCATGATTCATTTTACCAGAGAAGTCGCTACACCACGATCGACGCGCTCAAAAAAGCGGTGGAGCAAATGGAGAAAGATGGTGCTGATTTCATAGATATTGGTGCTGAGTCTTCTCGACCCGGTGCAGAACCACTGACTAAGAAAGAAGAAATCAATCGGTTGAAGATTTTTTTTCCTAACCTTGCCAAAAGCACGAAGCTTCCTATTTCCATAGATACTTACAAGGCAGACGTTGCTACTTATGCAATCGATCAAGGTGCAAAAATCGTCAATGACATTTCCGGGTTGTCTCTCGACAAAAAAATGGCAAAGGTCGTTGCAAAAAATCGCGTCGCCCTTGTAATGATGCATATCAAAGGGACACCCGAAAATATGCAGGTTAATCCCCGTTATGATGATCTAATGGGTGAAATATATGATTATTTCATAAATAGAATTGACCTTGCGCTTCAGCACGGGGTCGACAGAAAACATATGATAATTGATCCTGGTCTGGGTTTTGGTAAGCGGCTTGAAGATAATTATGAAATAGCTAATCGGCTGAGTGAGTTGACTGACTTTGATCTGCCAATTCTGATCGGTCATTCAAGAAAATCATTTATCGGCAAGCCGTTCAATATTCCTCCAGAACAAAGACTTGAAGGCACGCTCGGTTTTGCCACGATTCTTATAAGGAATGGCGCAAATATTCTGAGGGTGCATGACGTCTTGCCAGCAAAGAAGGTTGCCATGCTCATCGATAAGGTGAAAAAATGAAGCTTTTCGGATTTCTCACAGTCCGCGCTTTTGACATCGTCGATATTGTCCTTGTCGCCTTGCTGCTGTATGAATTCTTTAAATTTGTCAAAGGTACCAAGGCAACGCCTATACTGGTGGGCCTTGCGTTGTTCTTTATCATTTCATTCATCGCACGCTGGCTCGATCTGATGGCATTCTCCTGGATAATGCGGTCGATACTGGCGGTTTGGGTTGTTGCGTTCGTAATCGTCTTCCAACCAGAAATCAGGAATGCCTTAGCACGTATCGGAAAACAGCGTTCTATCAAGTTCTTCCTGAAGGTTGAAGAGTCGTCAACGGTCGATGAAATTGTTGATGCCATAAAGAAAATGTCTGAAGATAAAATTGGCGCCCTCATCTTGATAGAAAAAAGCATCGGCTTAAAGGATATTATCGATACCGGTGTTAAAATAGATGCGCAGGTTAATTCTTCATTATTGAGAACGATCTTTTTCCCGGATACGCCACTCCATGATGGAGCTTGCGTCATCCAGGGTGATACATTGGTTGCCGCGGGTTGCGTGTTGCCCCTTAGCGAAAACCCAAGTCTCAGCGGTCGATACGGATTGAGACACCGCGCCGCCTTAGGTATATCTGAACAGAGCGACGCAATCTGTCTTGTTGTATCTGAAGAAACCGGCAAGATATCATTTGCATACAAGAGCAAACTCGTAACAAAAGTTGACATAGCTATTCTTAGACGTTCACTTGAGACCGTCCTTAGAGAATAAACAATAGAATATCGATGTACAGACACCGTTTATTTCATACATATCAGGTTAGTAACTGTTCAATTTTCGGTGGAAACTTGTAGTTGCGACATTTATGGCGCATATTTGTTTTAAATTTCAAGACATTTTGCACGATGAATCGTGCGACTACATTAGTCCACCAAGTTTTGAACAATTACTTAGGTTATTGACACTTAAGGTTATTGGGTTAGAATCTACGATGGAGGTATCATGAAAACAATTCACATTGTCATCATAGTAATCGTTGCAGCCGCCATAATAATTGGTTTAGCCATTGGCTTCGGCATGAAATCTATGAGCTATGGTGGTAATATCGGTGTTGTTGAAATAGAAAATGTAATAACATCTTCCAAGCACGTCGTTAGAGATCTCAAAAAATTTGGCGAAGATCCTTCGATCAAAGCAGTTCTCATTCGCGTTGATTCACCAGGCGGTGGGGTCGCGGCATCTCAAGAGATTTACGAGCAAGTAAAAAAGGTAAAGGCTAAGAAAAAGGTTGTTGTATCAATGGGTGCAGTAGCTGCTTCAGGTGGTTATTACGTTTCCCTACCCGCTGACATAATCGTCGCTAACCCCGGGACAATAACTGGATCAATCGGCGTAATCATGGAATTTCCAGTATTTAAAGATTTACTGGATAAAATCGGCATTGAGTTTGAGGTTATAAAGTCAAGGGAGCATAAAGACATCGGCTCACCATTTAGAAAGATGAGCAAGAAAGAAAAGGGACTATTACGTGATGTCGTGATGGATGTTTACGAGCAATTTGTCGAGGCGACTGCACAGGCGCGCGACCTTTCTAAAGATAGTGTTCTCAAATTTGCTGATGGTAGAATCCTTACCGGCTGCCAGGCTAAAGAAGCCGGCTTAGTAGATACACTGGGCTCTTTTGAGGATGCAGTAGAAATCACTGGTGACCTGGTGGGTATTAAAAAACCTTTGCTCGTTTACCCTCCAAAGCACATGAGTTTCATCGATTTCTTCACTGAACCAGTGGAGCGCTTGCTCATGCCCAAACTGAGTTTCTTGTGGCGCTGACGCGACGATATTCATTCATCACCTATTTGATAATCCTATCCCTTTTGCTCTGCGGTTGCACCAGAAAAAAAACACATACTGGCCTCGTTGAATACATAAAGGCAGAAAAAGCGTTAAGAGATAGGATCGGTCAAGAACCATGGATTGAGGATTCGGTTAGAGCTCTGAGCAAGAGATATGGTTTAGACCTCAACAAAACATTGGCTGAGTTGACTGATGAACCTGAAGTATGGCTTGAACTCCTGCAAGAACTCAAAGATGGGAAGTAAGTTCTTTGGCGTTGTTGAAGGTTTTTATCGTAAACCCTATACTTTCCGCGAGCGCCTTGATCTGATAGAATTTCTTTCGGCACTTGGTCTTAATACATATGTATATGGGCCAAAAAAGGATATCTACCATCGAAAAAAGTGGCTTTGTCTTTATCCGGCAAAAAAAATGAAGGAATTCAAAAAACTGAATGCGCTTAGTTCTGCTCGAAACGTGCACTTCAATTACGCCCTCTCCCCTATGTCAAAGCCAGACGCAAAAAGAATCATAAACAAGATACACTCAATGGTTGAAATCGGTATATCCCAGTTCAGTCTCTTTTATGATGATATTACTGTAAGAGTGGATAAGAAAACTGCAGAAAAGCAGGCCGCCACTGCTAATGAGCTTTTATATTTTCTTAGGAAGAAAATCCCAAGACCCACGTTGTTTTTTTGTCCCACTCAATATCGGGGTTTCAGGAAAACCAGGTATATAGAGACGATTACAAAAGAGCTAGACAAATCCATAATGATATTTTGGACCGGCCCAAAAGTCGTCTCTAAAAGGATTGATTTAAGTCATCTAAAAAAGATAACCGAATTAATGAAAAGACCTTTGTTGATCTGGGATAATATCTTTGCCAATGATTATTTACCAGGCGTCATTTTAAGGTTCCCTTATCAATGCCGTGCCCCTCAAATAGTTGAACAAACTCAGGGTATTCTTATCAACCCGATGAATCAATACAAAGCGTCTAAACCCCTAATATTCACGGCCGCGGAATTCATAAAAGCACCGTACCGGTATGTTCCGAAAGAAGCTTGGAAACAAGCCATGAATGCTTTAAATTAATATTTATCTACAACGTCTTGATTTCTGCTAACGCTTATATATAATAACCAAAAGGAGGAATTATGACACTCATGCTCATTTTGATGATAACAACTAGCCCTTTTTATGAAGCGAATTTTAGCACACTGCCAATGCGTTCGCTCAGTGTTTTCTCGAATCCGGCTGGATTAGGCATAAATAAAGGTGCTGAGATTTTTGGTACTTATCAACCGAACCCAAACATCATTGTAGCCGGTATCTCATTAGCAAACCTGGGACTGGGAATGAAAAAGATCACCGATGATTCTACCCATTATGAAATAGGTTCTGGATATAAATTACCGGGTGCTTTTTCTTTTGGATACGCCTACCAATTCGGCGATATTTCAAAGCACATCTTTGGTGTGGAAACTCGAGTAACTAAAAAACTTGCCCTAGGTTATAAGACAACAATCGGTAAAAAATACCACATGTTCGGCGGTATAAGTATTAGACCTTTTAAGGAATATCTTACACTAAGTTGTGATCTTGAATACGAGGGGATCGACAGCATATTTACTTATTATTGGGGTGCCATGTTTATGCCGGTCAAGGGCATGAAATTATATTTTCGCGCGGACGAAGATTTCAAATGGAATACTGGTCTTGAGCTTTCCTTTGGAAAAATCAAAATCGCTGGGTCATATTGCGAACAAGACAAGAAATTCAGTGGTGGACTTCTGTTGTCAGCACAAACATACGAGACACTTATACCAAAAAAAAACAAGATTACAGTCCTCACCCTGAGTGGTGATTACCCAGAAATCAGAAGGAAATCTTTTTTTGGTATTCCGTTAAAAGCGGAACAAGGCTATACAAAATTACTCAATAATCTGGAATCTTTGAAAGATCGAGATGATATCCATGTTGTGGTCGTAAAGGTAAAGAATAGCAAGCTTGGTGCTGCTCAGATTGAAGAATTGAGCAATACTCTAACCAGATTAAAGAACTCAGCTAAAAAAATAGTGTTCTTTGCAGATAACTATCACAGTACTTTAACTTATGGCTTGGCTTGTGTCGGTGATGAGATATTATTGTCGCCTTTAGGTAGCATAAAAATACCGGGGTTAGCAATGAGGAAACCCTATATCAAAGGTACCCTGGAAAAATTAGGTCTTGAAATTGATGTAAGCCATGTTGGCAAATACAAGTCCGCCATTGAAACACTCGAAAGGACGAGTATGTCAGAGGCGGATCGCGAACAGATAACCAAGCTCCTTGATGACCTCTATTACCCGGTAATAGAGAAAATATCTAAGGCGCGGGGTAAACCAGTAGATGAAATAGAAGAGTTGATTAACCGCGCTGGTTATTTTAACAGTGAGGAAGCACTCAATCATGGTTTAGTTGATACAGTATTATATGAATTTGAGCTTGACGATTACTTGCATGGGCAATACGGCAAAATGGCGGTTATTGATTTTAGTGACATCATTGGCGAAAAAACCGTTGATGAAACATGGCATTCTGACAAGCCGAAGATAGCATTAGTAATTGCCGAAGGTTCAATTGTACCTGGGCAGGGAAAACCGGATTTTTTCCAATCGAGTTTAATTGGTGGTGAAAAATATGCCGAGATATTCAATAGGATAGCTGAAGATGACCAGATTAAAGCTGTGATTTTAAGAATTAATTCTGGTGGCGGTGATGCATTTGCTTCTGAAAAAATTGCTTATGCAGTAAAGCAATGTGCAGATACCAAGCCAGTAATTGTGTCAATGGGTGATGTTGCTGGTTCAGGGGGTTATTATATAGCATGCCTTGCCGACAAAATTTACGCAAATAACAATACGATAACTGGATCGATTGGTGTTTTTGGTGTAAACCTTATTACCAAAGGCTTATATGAGAAGCTGGGTATTACGTGGGATTATGTTAAGAAAGGTGAACACAGTGATGCTTTCTGGGGGTTGCGACATAATACTGAAGAAGAAATGGCGCTATATGATAAAGAAGTCAAATGGTATTACGATAAATTTACAAAACGTGTTGCTCAAGGAAGGAAACTTACTCAACGCAAAGTAGATTCCTTGGGTCAGGGTAGAATCTACTCAGGCACGCATGCTAGCGAAGTCGGTTTGGTTGATGAAACTGGCGATTTCCTCGATGCTCTTAACGCCGCAAAAAAAGCATCAGGCATAATAGAGGATGTTGAAATCGTCGTCTACCCAGGGAGTAGAGGTATTTCGCTTTTTAACAAAGCAAGTGTCCTTACTGGCATTCTGTACAAAATGCCTGAATATGAAGTTAAATAAACCCCGCTACCGCGTGATTCATTTGACAATAACTACTTTTCGACAACCCGGTCCGACATTTTTTAGTTTTAGAAAATAAACACCGCACGGCAAATTCATTGTTGTTCTGGGATTTGCTACTTCAACGACGACTTGTCCTAAGGGATTGTAAACAATAATAGGATAAGCATCAATTCTCTTGACCAACGAAGCAAAGAGAACACCGGTACGAACTGGATTCGTGATGGCCGGCAGATTGATCTGCGCTCCTTTGTTTTCATGCACACTGAATGGGGGGTTGGGTTCGCCAGGGGTGACCGCTGTGTAATCATGAAAATCAATAGAGTTGTCATCAGTGTCATATCCGTCTGGGTATCGACCAAGAGAATGATTGCATCCCACATCTGGAGCTGGTCGCCATTCACCGGTAAAGAACCAACCGTTGAGTGTACCATAGCCCAACGCATCGACCGCAACGTTATTCAACCTTAATTCAACATTATCAGGTCCGTTCTGCAAGTTAGCATTGCTGGTGACAAAATCATAATTAACTACTCCTGAATCCTGGGCGATAACGAAAAACCCATCGTTTGGTATGGAATTACCAGTTAAATCAATAGACACATAGTCACTTCCGTTGAGTCCGTTTACACCAACAAGTACGAAGCCGTTAAGACTGGCACCCCCGGGACCATAAAGCTCAACAAAACAGGCAGAGTCAATGCCTGGTGTATCATAGAGGATTTCGTTTATGGATATTCCAGTTTCACCGACATAAAAGGCGTGGGTATCTGACACAGTAGCAAGGCCATCATTATCGATAAATTCCAGATAGTAGAAAACAGTGTCTCCTGCAGCCTGTCCTGGTACCTGGAACATGAACGTGTCATTACTAACGCTGGTGTGAGACATTTTTACTGGGCTATTAAGATTATTGATTCCATAGAATAGTGTGTCGGCAACAATAGTACCATCATCGACAACCTTAGCATAAACATGGACCACCTCGCCTGAGCCAGGGTTTATCGGTATGTGCCATACTCTGATGATTACCGGTGGCTGAGTTGCCGGCATTGCAAAGGAAACATCATCAATGTAGAATATTGCATCTCCATCCCAGTTTACTGCAACATCGTAGGCTCTTATCATTACCAGCGCCGAATCTGCACCGCTCGGTGAGGTAGCAGTAAAGGAAAGCTCCTGCCAGGCGTTTGAGTCAACTGAATAGTCAGTGGACCAGCTTGAACCAGATGGGTACCAGTCAATACCGTGTCGTACCCTTCCTGCTGGGTCATTATCATAAACCCAAAAACCAAAATTGTATTGCGTATTCTCCTGGACAACGAACCTTGCCTGATACAAATCAGCGGTTGCTTGAGCTTGTGTTATGAGACTATCTTTAGCGCTGAAATAACCGGTGTGGACGATTACATCTTCCTGAAAAATGAAAATTGAATCACCCTTTTCCCAATAGTCAGGCATTCCTCCGGACCAGGTTTCAAAACCCGGGTTCTGTATTAGGTTCTGTGCAGACGCCATCAAGACGAGTGCAAAGACTACGCTTGTGACTTTCTTCATATATGCTCCTTTCCTCCGTTTTGCCATCTGTAAGTATTGACTATCCAATCATAGATATTTACGTATTGCCCTCAGTCTCTGCCCGGAAATCAATTTTCCGAGTGAGAGAACCTGGATTACACCACCATCATGTGGGATAAAGCCTTCCAGATACTTTTTAGGTTTCACAAAATCGGGATATGACTGAAGTTCTTGTGAGGTTATTATCCCAAGAACCTTATCAACCTTAACGCCGATGTTTGAATTATTAATATCAGAAATGATGACTTCAAACCGTTTAACTGGTTTGATTCCGAAAAACTCGCGCAAATCAAAAACTGGTACCGTCTCTTTGCGAAATTTAATGAAACCAATGAAATATTTGGCAAGCTTCCCTTTTCTGGTGATTTCTTTGGGTCGGGCGATTTCACCAACTTCGTCAACTGGCACCGCAAGTTTTATGTTGCCAATAGTAAATCTTAGAAAATAGTTCATTTTTTTATACTGGTAAGAAGTTTCTCCAGTTTGCTCGCAAAAGAAGACAAAACCTTTGCCGTGGAAGTGAATTCTTCCATTGAAGCTGTCTGTTCCTGCACAGATGCTGATACTTGCTCAGTCGATGCAGCAGTTTCTGCAGATACCTGTGCGATTTGCTCAACTTGACCCACCAGGTCTTTTGTATTATCTGCCTGATTAATTGCTGCCTGGTTAATCCTTGATATCATATCGGTAATCAAGTCAACTGCCTTGACAATACCGGTGAACTGCGCTTCTGTATCAGCGGCAAGTCTATTAGACTCACTTATCTTTTCACGCTCTGCATTGAGTAAGGAACTTAGTTCCTGGATTGATTTGTTAATTTCAGCGATCAAATTCTCAACGACTGCTGATGAATGTTGTGTTTCATTTGCCAGTGTTCTAATTTCATCTGCGACGACTGCAAACCCTCTTCCCTGTTCGCCAACACGTGCCGCTTCGATCGCAGCGTTGAGCGCAAGGAGATCGGTCTGCTCACTTACCCCGGTAATGATGTCAAGTATTTTCTGGATCTCGGTCGCCTGATCCCGTAATTCATTCATTTTCTCAGTAATAAATTTTGTCTGTTCAAAGATTTCCTTGGATATTTTCGCTTCTTTTTGCGACAGCGACATACCGTGCTTAGCCGAAGTGTTTGTCCTCCTTGAAGACACAGATGCCATTTTCACCTGGGAAGATATTGATGAAGTTAAATTGCTGAGCTGTTCAATCGACTGTGCTATGGATGTGATGGACGAAGATTGTTCCTGCGCCCCTCTGCTTATCTGTTGAATAGCAGAAGAGACTTCCTCGAGCGAAGCATTCATCTGTTCTGAAACCGAGGAAAGATCCTCAGAAGTGGTTTTTATTTCATTACCCATATCTTTCAAGCCATCAAGCAAACCTCTTATCTTGCTTAGAAAATCGTTGATGATAGCGGTCATATCTTTAATTATCGTGATCCTGATTAAAGGAAGCTTCTCAATATGCTGCCAATCCTGAATCGCACCTGAAATAATCTGCGTAGATCTATTAATCGGTACCGTCAATGCAATACCAACAAGCATGGATACACCCAATATGATGAAGGCAAGAATTACTGCGTTATTTATTGTGAAGGGGATATACAGCAGCATAGGGTATGAAGCGCATGAAAAAAATGTCATGCTTACCTCAATGAAGTGACTAAAACCAAGCGCTTCCAGTCCACCCGGCAGGAAAAGATGGACAAGGTGATAATGTACAGTCGCAACAAGGACACCAGATATCACACCAGCAATAATCAACCAGGTAATCGCAAGCATCTCATAGCCGAGTATTACCCCTGATAAAACACCAGCAATCACCGTACCGGCAAAATAGAGTATACTATATTTATTTAGTGAAGGTTTCTTGTCGATGAATATATTATACAGTAAAAGCGCTAAAGCGAAGAGTGAAAAAACATACCAGGTCTGGTGCCAATAGCCGATTCTTTTGACAAAGAAGAAAAAGAAAAGAACCTGTAGAATAAAGCCGGCAATTGAAATCGGCACACTAAATTTTTTCATTTTCTTGCCTCCATTGAGCGAGTACTTCAACCATTTCCTTTGGTTTCAATATCCCTACAAAGGTTTTGTCTGTCCAAAAAATGCCTTCTAAGAACTCGCCTTCTTCTCTTGCGAAACTATCTGGTAATGGATACAATTTTCCTTGTCCAGTGGTAATAATGGCGACATCTGAATCAACCAAAAAACCCATTGTTTTGGTACCAACTTTAGTTATTAGACAAGGCCTTATTTCGGTTTCGATTTTTTCCTCTTTCAGTAAAGTCTGCAGATCAATGAGAGGAACCGATTCACCGCGCAATTTCACTACTCCAGAAAACATCCTGGGAAGATGTGGTACTGATACGATTTTGAAGGTGTGGAGGATTTCCGTTACCGAGTCGAGATTTATCGCGAATTTCTCCTTACCAACATCAAAAACTGCAAAACTGTGTTCCTTGGATTTATTTTTTTCAACCGGCATCCCGGTGTCTTTACGTTCCTTTACTTTGTGAGCTTTCTTCTTGGTGCGTTGTTTACGGGTCTTACGGCTCATACTCAATTCTCCTCAGATTTCTTCATTTGTCAAGGTTATTTTTTTAAGGGAGAGGAAAGTAACCAATATTAATACACCCTCTCCCTTTTTAAGAAGGAACTTCTCGATGCGCCCCCCTTCTGTGGGACTTACTCGAAGAGTAAGGAGTTACTGTTCCTCTCACCTTGTTCGAGACAGGCGAGCGAAGTCGAGAACTCGCCTGCCTGCTCACGCATTGCGGAGATTTACCCCGTTAGATACATGGTGGTTTTAATAGTGCGGAGTTTCGACGGAGACAGTTATCTAACGGGGTTTATTGAGTAAAGCAGTTTTTAGGTATTTGTTTGCCTTTAGGCATTCAGGTATTTTGATTTTTAGGTATTTGCATTTACTCTTTCCGCCCTCCTTGAGCCTTCTTGAGCCCTCTGTCTGTATATTGACATTCTTAGGTATCTGGATAAGCTTAACTAAAAGGGCGCTTTGAGAAAATATTCAAAGTTCCCTCAATTACAATGATTAAAGAATGATATCAGTGATTTTCTGGACATTTATCATCGCCGTAATCTTTCCTAAATCACTGGAATCGAAGAGTTCCGAATAAATTCGGAACTCTAGAAAAAGGAGATGCCATGAAAGTTAAACTGCTGTTTTTTCTGTTATTTTTCATTACCCAGCACTTGTTTGCCGTAGACCTGGATGAAATAATAGATAAGACTACTGAGAAATACAATGATCTCAATAGCTTCTATGCGGAATTCACACAAGTTTTGTGTGACGAATTATCAGGGACATGCCAGTTGTTTGAGGGTAAGATATATTTTAAAAGACCCAATTTCTTCAGAATGGAAATCGGCGACCCGGCACAAATCTATGTTGGCGACAGTTCATCCCTCTGGATATACATGCCTGAGAAAAACCGCGCAATCAGACAGAGCCTTGGTCAGATACCGGCCCAGATAAGCCCTGATATTTTCTTAAAAGACTATGACAAGCGATTCAATATTGAACTCATATCAGAAAAGGAAAACACAGTTCAGATTGCCCTGCTTCCTATAGAGGAGACTGACATATATACAAAAATAATAATAGCCATTCACAAAAGCAAATATGAGATACAGGCGATTTCTATTCAAGACCAGGCTGGTCAGGAGAGTAAGTTCAGTTTCGATAAGATTGAAATAGACAAAACAATGCCAAAGAGCCTTTTTGAATTCAAACCACCTGAAGGGACTCAGGTTGATGAATACTGAGTTCTTCATGGACAAAAAATGTTTTGCCTGCGGTTTTGATAACCCGAACGGTCTTAAGCTGAGCATTAAAGAATGCGATGGCAGTGTGGAGGCGCTTATTGAGCTTCCTTTGTGGACTCAAGGTTATCACAATACTGTCCACGGCGGTATCATCTGTACAATCCTTGATGAAATGACAGTCTGGGCTGCCTATCTAAAGGACAACTTGAAATGCGTGACCGGCGAATTGAACGTGCGCATACGAACCCCAATGCAGGTCAATGAAACATACACAGCACGTGCCAGAGTAGTGCGCGTAAAGCACCAACTTGTTATTGCCGATGCAGAAATCGTGGATAAAAACAATAATTTGATCGCCCGGGCTCAGGCTAAGTTAATCAGAATCAGTAGTATACAGGCTGACCGAGAATGTCGAAATTTGTAGGAGTAGAGCCTCTAGTTAACTGGGAAAAGATGAACTTATGAAGCTAAGAAGTTCAGATGTTCTGAGCCTCGTAACCTCAAAACTTCAAAATACGGCGGGCGTAAACGCCCTACTCCTAATTCTCGATCAGCCTGTATAGACGCCTAATTAATGAAGGTCAATCTCATCTCCCTTGGTTGCCCCAAAAACCTGGTAGATTCAGAAAAGCTGCTTGGCGCGCTTGGCGCAACAGGTGTGGAAATCTGCGCAATACCAGAGTACAGTGATGTCATAATTATTAATACTTGTGCATTTATTGAACCGGCAATTGTAGAAACTGAGGAAGAAATCAAAAAGGCATTAGCCATTGCCAGTAATAAGAAAATCTATGTGCATGGCTGTGCAGTTAACCGTTATGCTAAACGATTAAAAGACGCATTCCCAGGGGTTGCCGGGTTTTTCTCCCTTGAACAAAACGAACAGCTTTTACGTACAATACAGACAAATGCCAAAATTACGCGTGCACGTCTACTAACCACCCAAGGTTACGCATATCTAAAAATAGCTGATGGTTGTTCTAATCGTTGTTCATATTGCACTATCCCGATGATAAAAGGTGCATACAAAAGCGCTGATTTCGACACCCTGCTAAGGGAATCTGCAGAACTTGCAGAAATTGGTGTTAAAGAACTCATACTTATTGCCCAAGACACAACTGCCTATGGACAAGACCTGTACGACAAACCAATGCTTGTCGAGTTGATAAAAGGTATTTCTAAGATTCCAGGCATTGAATGGATAAGGATAATGTATACGCACCCGATGAGTCTTAATGATGAGATAATAGATGAAATCAGAACAAACAAAAAAGTATGCAAGTACATTGATTTGCCAATTCAACATATAAATGATCGGATTTTACGATTAATGAATCGGCGTGCGACAAAACAGCGTATTCAAGAATTATTCGCAAAATTAGAGGCAATTGATGGAATTTCTATCAGAACAACAGTAATCGCTGGTTTTCCAACAGAAACAGCTGATGAGTTCAAGGAATTATTGAACTTTATTAAAGAAACTAAAATACACTGGCTTGGAGTTTTTTCTTATTTTTGTGAACATGGAACACAAGCTGCTGAGTTTAAACAAGTACCCGAGTCAATCATCAATCAAAGATACGAACAGATCGTAGCGCTTCAACAGTCACTCATTGAAAAAAACAACAGGTCGAGGCTTGGCAAGGTATACAAGACGCTTGTCCACCATAAGAATAGCCAGTATGTTGGTCATACTGAACACGCATGTCCTGATATCGACAGCAATGTGCTCATGAAAAATACTGACCTCAGAATCGGAAAATTCTGCACAGCTCGGTTCTCTGATGTGTTTGGATGTGATGTTTGTGCCGAGACCATAAGTTGAAAATACTCCGAATTCTGGTATTATTATCATTTGTCTGTACCCTATCTGCTTTAGATCTGTCGCTTGAGTTCCATGGCCGCGCTTTTATCGGCAAATACCTAAATAGCGATACTACCCTTTACAATATGGACGCTTCAGTTGATCTTTATTGTACAATGGTCAAGCATAAAGACTTTTCTTTTTTTATGAGCTATCGTGACGACCTTGATATGGCAATGCAGACCGGGGGTGTGTCTCTTGATCCAAGGTATGCGCATTACTACATTGTAGGCGGGTTTGATCTGCTTTTAAAAAGATTGATGGTCGCCACCTATTTCATGCATGACTGTATACACGATATAGATTTTGAGGTAGAAGGAACACCAGTATTCAACAGATTCAGAATACAGATTGCCGATCCTGATTTCCATAAATCAAATCGTTTGCATAGTTCAAAAAAGTTCATATGGAGTGTTGAATTGGGAAGTTATCCGCACTGGGGTTATCATGGTTGGGATATTAACGCTGGTGCCGATTACAACTATGAAATTATCCTGAAACCCGTTGTGAACATATTCAGGAAGAATAATATCGGCTTTGATATGTACCCGACATTCCACATTACAAAAGGTGACACTTCCTACTATCACCAGCATCTCTTTCAGGTAAACACTTTTTATAGTAAGAACGGTAAAAGAATCGGTTTGGAATTAGCTTATAATCTCTTGAATAACGATATAATAAAGGATCCAGATAAGTTATGGTTATTGTCGATATTTGTCGAGTTTTAGTAAGTGTAATTCTGCTCACCAATTCTGAGACAGCCTACGAGTTATTCAGCATTGGCAACAATCTGGAGCTCGAAGGCAATATTGCTGAAGCGATTACGTATTACGAAAGAGTTATGGAATTAGCTCCGGAAACCCCTGAGATCTATACAACATTAGCAAATGCATTGTATAAACTAAAGGAATTTGACCGGGGTATTGCTATTGCAAAACAAGGGCTTGCGCTTTTTCCTGAAGAACTGACTATCTACAATACTCTCGCAATTGGCAATATTGGAAAAGGCGACTTGCGCATGGCAATCAAATACTATGAGCAGGCACTAAATTTAGCGCCCGAGAATATCGATATATATAACAGTCTATCAGTCCTTTATGAAGGGATACAGGATTTCAAAACAGCAACGGATATTTTGCTTGTCATGCCAGATACCCTAAAAACACCAGATACATACGTAAGACTCGGTTCAATTGCCGGTAAGACAAATGACCACCATGCTGCAATTGAATACTATAGACAAGGTTATGCATTAGATACTACTGACATAACTGCTTTGATTGGGATTGGTACGGGTTTTGATCTACTCAATGTAAAAGATTCAGCCATTTACTACTATGCGAGAACCCTAAAACATGATTCTCTCGTTCTGACGGTCGGCAAGAGACTAATCGATCTTTACTCAGATACTGACCAATATGATGCTCTAATACAAATGGCACATACTGTGCTCAAGCTCGACCATTTTGATGGCCATGTCAGAAGAAGCCTGGGTTATGCATTTTATAAAACAGGAGAGTTAGACCACGCTTTGGATGAATTTCTCATTGCCTCTCGCCTTGACCCTCTAGATACCTATTCAAGATTTTATGCTGGCAAGATCCACCTTGACAAAGGCAATTATAAAATAGCATTAGAGGAAATCACCAGCGCTCTTAAAATTAACCCTGATTTCATTGAATTATGGGTATACCTCGGATTCATTGCTATTGATTTAAAGGATTTCAAAACTGCAGAATATGCTTTTACTGAAGCCGGGTATCACGGTGCAGACCTGACTCAAGTATATTATCTCCTGGGCGTCAGTGCAGAGATGCAAGGGAAAACCACGCAAGCCTATTTCCAATATCACAAAGCCCTTAAAAAAGACCCGGATAACCTTTCAACCCTGGAAGCCCTGGCAAACCTTTGTGAGCGACTTGATAAAAAGAAAGAAGCATTTGAGATATTCCAAGAAATTATAAAAATAGATACTACTAATGCCGTGGCATTGAATTATGTTGGTTATACCTATGCTGAAAAAAACGAGCGCCTTGAACATGCACTTGATTTGATAGACGCGGCATTATTGATTGATCCTAATAATGCGTATTATATTGATTCACGGGGCTGGGTATTCTATCAAATGGGTAAGTATGAAGACGCCTTGGAAGAGCTGGAGCGTGCTGCAGATATTGTTGAAGATGGGGTAATCCTTGAACACTTAGGTGACGTTTATATAAAACTTGGGGAGCCTGAAAAGGCACGAGCAGCCTATAAAAAAGCCCTTGAATTTGATTCTAAAAATAAGGGTCTAAGGGCAAAACTCAAAGGGTTGTAGGTAAGCAGCTTAACACACAAGACACTTAACAAATCCCGTACAAAATTGTCTAAATTACATGGAAAATAGCTTGACAGAATTGCAATTATGGATAGAATATGCAAAATAAAGGAGGATTAGTTGCAAGAACGGTTTACTGAAAGAGTTAGGAAAATATTGCACCTTGCCCGTGACGAGGCGCTTAGGACAAAGCAAAGCTTTATTGGTACAGAGCAGCTCCTTCTTGCAATGATTAAGGAAGGCGAAGGGGTTGGTGCCATGGTTTTAATAAATTTGGGTATTGAACTCAGTGAGTTACGCAAAGGCATTGAAAACTCAATCAACATCGGTCCTGGTGGTAAGATAGATGTCCAACTCAGCAATGAAGCAAGGTTGTGCCTGAACTATGCTATGGAAGAAGCCAAGAACTTCGGACACTCATATGTAGGGACTGAGCATCTTCTACTTGGTATTATAAGAACCCAGGGAAGCCTGGGTGCTCAAATATTAGAGTCTGTGGGCATGGATTATGATACCCTGAAAAATGAAATCATTCAGCTCCTCCGCCCCGAGAGTGTAGTATCTGGCAAAACAAAGACCAAGCCCCGAAGTTCTGCCTTAGAGATGTTTTCACGCGACCTTACTCAGCTTGCCCGGGATGACAAACTCGATCCAATCATCGGTCGGGAAAATGAAATAGAAAGGATTATTCAAACATTATCGCGTCGAAAAAAGAATAACCCCGTATTAGTCGGTGAAGCCGGTGTTGGCAAAACCGCAATCGTCGAAGGTCTTGCCCAGGATATCGTCGCAGCTAATGTACCAGATTCTCTTAAGAAAAAACGTGTGGTTGCCCTTGATATGGCGTCCATTGTTGCTGGTACAAAATACCGCGGTCAGTTTGAGGAAAGGCTAAAAGCTGTCATAAATGAGGTCACCAAGAATAAGGACATCATAATATTTATTGACGAGCTTCACACCATTGTGGGTGCTGGTGCTGCTGAAGGTGCTATAGATGCCTCAAATATGTTGAAGCCAGCCCTGGCAAGAGGTGAACTCCAATGTGTAGGTGCAACTACTCTCGAAGACTACCGAAGATATATAGAAAAAAACGGTGCCCTTGAACGCAGGTTCCAGCTTATTATCGTAAATCCACCTACGGTTCAGGAAACAATCAGTATCTTGCACGGTTTAAAAGAAAGATATGAAGAGCACCATCACATCACTTATACTGACGAATCGCTGGAAGCAGCGGTACGTCTGTCAAATCGTTACATAACAGATCGTTACTTGCCAGATAAGGCGATCGATGTCATAGATGAGGCAGGCGCTAAAGTCAAACTGTCCAAAATAGTTAAAGATGAACGACTATCCGATTTAGAAATAGAGTATGACGCGGTGATAATAGCGAAGGAAAAAGCAGTTGCTGATCAAAAATTTGAAGAGGCGGCAAAGCTTCGCGACAAACAGAAAAAGCTCAAAGAGCAACTGGCGGTCATGGAAAAAAATAAAAAGTTGCCGCGTCCAACTGTACTTGAGGAAGATATTGCTTTCGTTGTATCCAGGTGGACCGGTATCCCGGTAGCCAAGATAGAACAGAAAGAATCTAAGCGCTTACTCAAAATGGAAGACGAAGTAAGCAAGAAAGTAATTGGACAAAAGGAAGCTATTACCGCCATAGCAAAGGCAGTTAGACGAAGTAGAGCAGGCGTAAAAGACCCCAGACGACCGATCGGTTCATTCATTTTCCTGGGACCCACGGGTGTTGGTAAAACAGAATTGGCAAGGCGGCTTGCTGAATTCATCTTTGGCGACATAAATTCTCTGGTTGCTCTTGATATGTCGGAGTATATGGAAAAGTTCAATGTATCGAGGCTTATCGGTGCGCCTCCCGGTTATGTCGGTTTTGAGGAAGGCGGCCAACTCACTGAAAAAGTTAAAAGAAAGCCGTATTCAGTAGTGCTGTTCGATGAAATAGAAAAAGCCCACCCTGATGTCTTCAACATCTTGCTGCAAATACTCGAGGATGGTCAGCTTACTGATTCTTACGGTCGCAAAATCGATTTCAAAAACACAATAGTAATCATGACATCGAATATTGGAACTGCTGAGATCGGAAAGGGTGATAGTTTGGGTTTTGCAAAGGATTCGACTGATGTTTCCTATGACAAAATGAAAACAAGGCTTTTGGATGAAACCAAAAAGATCTTCTCACCTGAATTTTTAAACAGAGTCGACGAAATAATAGTATTCAGGCAGTTGAACAAAGAAGACATGAAGAAAATAGTCGACATACTAATCGCCGAAGTTGAAGAACGCCTCAGCGAAAGAAAAATGATGCTTGAGCTTGAAGAGTCAACCAAAGAGCTTTTGGTCGAGGAAGGCTTTGACCCTGAATTCGGTGCACGTCCCATTAAGAGAACAATACGCCGTTTGATAGAAGACCCCCTTTCTGAGGAAATCTTAAAAGGTAATATCAAAGATGGTAAACGCATCCGCCTTGTTCGGTCTGGCGATAAAATAGAATTTAAAGAGAAGTGATCCTCCTCCTTTTTTTACTTAGCTACAAAATCATCGATATTGATGTCGATGCGCAATGGGCTGACCCACAATTGATAATAGAAACATCGGGGCTTAAAACCGGCGAAGAATTTCGAAGCTCAGATATACAAAAAGCGCTTCAAAATCTTTCTCGGCTTAGATTATTCAACTATATTGCGATTGATACAACGATAGTAGGTGACGGTATTTTTTTCAGCATCACCGTTGAAGAAGCACCGTTCCTTAACAGCAGACCTGAGTTCATCGGTAATGCCAAAGTGAAAAAGAAAGACCTGAGAAAAAAGCTCCAATGGAGAATTGGACAGGTAGTTACTGACCGAGACGTATTCGAAGCAAAGACTAACATCCTAAATCTGTATAAAGAAAAGTCATTCTATTACACGACGGTCCAGGATAGTTCAATAATTGACTCGCTCAACAAAATCGATCTGTTTTTCATTATTGAAGAAGGTATTGAACCACGCATCGGCAAAATAGAGATTACCGGGAACAATGCTTTTGCTGATTCAAAGATTACAAAGATGATGCAAAACAAACCTAAAGCGTTTCTGCGCAGTGGCAAGTTAGATGAAGTCAAACTTGAAGAGGATGTTGCAAAAATCAAATCCTTTTATAAAGACAATGGATATTTGGATGTAAAAATAGATGAGCCAATAATCGAAGTCGTGGCAGATCGCTTTATCATCACAATAAATATCGAAGAGAATGAACAATATTATGTCGGTGATGTTAGTTTTACTGGCAACTCAATATTCAGTACACAACAACTCAGCAGAGTACTGAAATACAAAAGCGGGGATGTGTACGATCTCAGCAAAGTTGAAGAAACCTATCAGGAATTATTCGGAGTCTATGCTGACGAAGGTTATATATACTGTTCAATCGCGCCAAATGAAAATGCCCGTAATAGTTTCATAGATATTGAATATGTTATCGAAGAATCATCACCGGCAACCATCAACCGCGTGATAATCACTGGTAACTATAGCACCCGAGAAAACGTCATCCGGCGAGAACTAAGAACTATCCCCGGAGAGATATTCCGACGTTCAGACGTTATTAGAAGCCTGCGGGAAGTTTTCAACCTCGGTTTTTTTGATAACGTTGAACCTTTAACCGGAGTCCCAGATGATAGCGGCCGTATAGATTTGATTTACAAACTAACTGAGAAAGAAGGTGTCGCCACTGTAGGTGCCGGCATTTCATACTCAGCCCAGGATAAATTGACTGGTTATTTTGAACTCTCACACCCCAACATGTGGGGAAAAGGACAGCGACTCTACACCAAGATTGAGTTAGGTGGCAGACTAACGAATCTTCAAATCGGGTATACTGAACCGTGGCTTTTTAGCACAAGGACTAGTGCTGGACTCGACCTATATTATACAAACCGATTCTGGGATTATTATACAAAACGTGATATTGGTTTTGCCGGTCGCGTTTCATTTCCTTTCTATCTGGACTATACCAGGCTCGGCTATACGCTCCGCGCGGAAAGAACTCGGATCCTCGATATTGCATCTTCATATACGGCACCGAGTAGTGGTTATAGTCTTTTTAATGACACGATACCAAAATGGACCGTATCAAACTCGTTCACGCTTACGCGAGATTCAAGGGACTTTATCTTTAACCCGACGAGCGGTTCGTATATGGCGTTACGCGCTGATATCGCCAAAAAGTTCTTGTTCGCCAACATTGACTATAATCGAATCACATTTGAGGCACGGACCTACTTGCCTATATACTGGAAATTTGTGCTCATGGCCAGAATAAAGGCAGGCGTTGTAACGAGTGTTGATGAAGTACCGCTCTATAAAAAGTTTTACGCTGGAGGCGTCGGTGATGACGGTGTCCGAGGTTATTCAGATCGCTCCCTCTCCCCGGAACTCGACGGTCGACGTGTTGGCGGTAGTGCGCTGTTAATAAACAATTTAGAACTTAAACTGAAACTTTCACCAAGCCTATCATTCCTGATGTTCTATGACGCAGGAAATGCTTTTGAGTCGTACAAAGATGTTAACTTACATAATCTCTATCGAGGAGTTGGTGTGGGCGTACGCATTGAAATACCGATGATGGGGATCCTTGGTTTTGACATGGGTTATGGTCTGGATCGTGAGCAACCTGGCTTTGAACCTCACTTCCAGATCAATCCTTTTGGTATGTTCTGATTTTGGGAGGTTATATGAAGCAGTTTCCCCTTATTCTTGCCATTTTCGTTGTCCTAATGTTTGCCGCCGAATCAAAGACCGGTGTTGTTGACTCTGACCGAATCTTTAACCAATACCAGGCAACTGCCGCAGCGAATATTGAGCTGAATGATTTTATTAAAACACAACGCGATTCAGCTGCAACCATGAGGCAAGGAATCGAAAATATTAAAGCCGAGCTTGACGATCAAAAACTCATGCTTTCTGAAAAGGCGAGATTGAGAAAACTCGATAAAATAGAAACGCAGAAAATTTCCTATAATAAGTTCCTGGCAGAATTTTTTGGTGACGGCGGCAAAGTAGAGCAGAAAAATGACGAACTGATGGCACCACTCTTGAATAAAATAAATGAAGCAATCAGTAAAATCGCTCAGCAAGAAGGTTTTACTGTAATTCTTGACCTGTCTGAGAACGTTTTCTATGCTTCCAGTGAATTAGACCTAACTGATTTAGTCATTGATGAGCTAAATCTTGAGTATGGTCCTCAAACCCTACCGACCGGAGAACTGAAGAAGTATATTGTGATATTACCGTTTCGCGAAGAGAACACTGAGGCAGCTAATGCGGATCTTGGTGAACGTTGCCAAGATGAACTATACAAGGTCGTCAGCATTTTCAGTAAGTTCAAATTCATAAGCAAGATAGACGTGAAGAGCGAGATTATTAAACGTCATATCGGGGTGAACATTAATGATAGTCAAGCTCACGCAATAGGTGTCTACTTCCAGTGTGACTACATAATTGTTGGTAAGGTCACGAAACAAGCAGGCAAGATCGATTACACCATTTCAATAAAAGATGTTGAGAAAAACCAGGAGATAGACAAAAAGGTAACAACGGTTACCGATGAGATTAAGTTGTCAGAATTCCTGAACAACGATCTCAGAGCCCTTATCGAAAAAGTCCAATAAGCTATCCAAGCAGAGACTTAGGGTTTTCGGTGTTTCTTTATTTTCTTAATCATTTCCCGAATTTCTCGGTTAAATTCTTCTTGGAAAATCAGGAATTTCGCCCTCTGTACCGGGGTTAGTATCTGCCAAATTTCCTTCATCTTTTCTATTTGCTTGGTTAACTTATCTTTTTGCAACTCCTCAAATTTGGCAACTACTTCTAAGATTTTTTCATCAGATGCGTGTTCTTTAAGGAGCTCCTTCAATCCATGAATAATTCTCATTTTATCCTCACCAAATTTGCGCTCAATTTTTTGTAGATCGTTCAGTTTAGGAAAAAATCGAACAGCCTGTTCAGTCGTCAAATCGAGTTCTTGGGTAAGTCGGTAGATTTTTACTTTCTCGATTATCGCTCGAGGATCATCATCATTAAATGGCTGGGCTAAACAGAACACAGTCAATCCTAAGAAAATCAACAATTTCTTCATACATCCTCCTGCAATTTACTCAGTTCCTTATCTAAAATCTCAATAAATTCAGCCTTTTCCTCATCGCTTAATTCAGGGATCGTCTCATCAATATCAATCGGTAAATTGTCTTCGACAACGATTAGGTCATTGACCAACTTGTCGTCAATAATGCCGCCAAGGCTGATTTCGGCAATGGTCTCATCCTCAAGCAGAACAGATGTCGGTACAGAAATCCTGACCGTCTTCTCGGGACGTAAAACATACAACGCAAGCATGACAACCGCAAAAGCTGGTATCAGGACCTTTACCAACCTTGACACCCTGAACTTACGCAGTCGGATTTCTTGTTGTCTGACACTGATTTTTAGTTTATCAAAAAAAGCCGGTTCAGGTACTGGCACAACATCCTTATCAAGAAGCTCATAGAGTTTCTTAACTCTGGTATACTCTTTTTGGCAATGCTCGCAGCTATTCAAATGTTGCTCAAACCTGTTACGCTCTTCTTGAGGCATAGCGTGCTCTATGTAATCAATAACCCTATCTTTAAAGTCCTGGCAGATTCTCATGTCCACGCCTCCAGTAAAACTCTAAGTTTCTTGACTGCATGATGATGGTTTGCCTTGGCCGCGCCAGTAGTAATACCCATAATATCACCTATTTCGGAAAAAGTGTGACCTTCATAATGGCGCAGTATAAAACACAGCTTTTGTCGTTTGGGCAGTTTTAATAGAGCATTGTCAATTGCTATTTTCATCCTCACTCGCTTTCCTAAATCCACTGATTCTTTTGCCGGTGCCAAGTCCAAAAGCGGCTCTTTGTGTTTGCGTTTGAATGAAAAACAGGTATTAACCGCAATCCTATACAACCATGTGAAGAACTTCGACTTTTCCCTGAACTTATTAAGGTTATTATAGACCTTGAGAAAAACGTCCTGGGTGAGTTCACGGGCATCAGCTTCATTCCTGGTATATCTATAGCAAATAGCGTGTATAGATATCTGATATTTCTCATAGAGGTGATCAAATGCTTTCTCATCACCGCCCTTAAAACTCTTAACATAAATAGCATCTTCATCGCCTTTCATTATTATTAGACGTATGTTTGGTGGTTAATGGTTTAACCTCTAAAGACTATTCTTCCGTACCAGATAGCCTTGTATTTTTGTACAATTGAACATATTTCTTTGCAGATTCACCCCATGAAAAATTGATGGTCATACATTTCTCTGACAGTTTTTCAAAAGCATCTCGACAATTGTAAATCATCATGCTTCTTGACAAAGCAGTAACCAGATGTTTGCTTGAATATTCAGTAAAAATAAAACCGTTACCTTTAGCAGATACGGGATCATAATCAGTAATCGTATCAGCCAATCCACCAGTATGCCGCACAATTGGTATGGTGCCGTACCTGAGACTGATGAGTTGACCAAGACCACAGGGCTCATACCTGGACGGCATGAGAAAGAAATCGCTGCCCGCATATATGCGATGGGCGAGTTTGTTATCAAATTTGATATTAACCGATACCCGCTGCGGATGAACAGTGGAAAAAGTAGTCAATTTCTTTTGAAAGCTCTCGTCACCAGAACCGAGGATTATCATATTAAAACCCATATCAATGATCGAGTCAAATGCCTTAACCAATATATCAAACCCCTTCTGTCCGGCGATTCGGGAAACCATACCAATCAATGGCCGTGTGCCCCCAAGGCCGCATTCATCCATTAGTCTTTGTCTATTCTTTTGCTTTCCGCTGAAATCAGCGTACTTATTATAGATCAAATCGTCAGTTTCAGGGTTCCATTGATCATAATCAATACCATTGACAATCCCGATCAAGCTTGCCTGCCTTGTCCGCAGTACACCGCCAAGACCAAAACCCATTTCTGGAGTCTGAATTTCCTGAGCATAGTTCTCTGAAACAGTGGTCACGACATCACTATACAGTATACCGGCTTTTAAGAAATTAATATCTCCATAATACTCGATACCACTGGGTGTGAAATAACCGTTGTCGAGCCCAAGAATCGGGAATTTCTGCGCAGGAAAGCGGCCCTGATAGCCCAAATTATGGATGGTGAAAACGCTCCTCGCTCGGCTTTTGCCGAGTTTTAGGTACAATGGGATCAGACCGGTCTGCCAGTCGTGGCAATGGACTATATCATACGAACTTTTTAGAATAAGCTGTGAGACCACCTTGGAAAACAGTGTAAAACGCTCACAATTATCTGGAAAATCTCCTTTTTCAGTTCCGTAAAGCCCGTCGCGATTAAAAAAGTCAGGGTAGTCTATAAAATAAAAGTCATCATCTTTGTACACACTGATGTCATATTTCTCACCCATTGCTATTGAGATGTGGTCGCACAGAGTGCCTTTTATCTCTTTATACCTTGGTAAGAAAACCGTGACTTTTAAACCGAGTTGTCTCAGTGAAATCGGCAAAGCACCAACAACGTCGGCAAGTCCACCAGTCTTTGCATAAGGTGTTGCTTCAGATGCAATAAAAGCGATCTTCATAGCCATTATCGTTAAGGGTTATATAGCTATATTATATTCTTAAGGTATGCCGCAGATTGTTCAGGTCCGGTCGGATTTATATAGAACCCTGTGCCCCACTCAAATCCAGCAATATGGGTAAGAACCGGTATGATTTCCAGGTGATAATGGTAAAAATCAATACCGCGCAGGGTAATTGGTGCCGTGTGTATGACATAGTTATACGGAGGTGTATTGAGTGCCTTTTTCATCCTCAACAGGCAATCCTTGAGAATCGAAGCAAGATCATCAAGCTCATCTCTCGAAGCATCCTCAAAGTTGGAGATATGATTCCTCGGTAATATCCAGGTCTCAAATGGAAAACGCGGAGCAAACGGGCATATCAGGATAAATGAATTGTTTTCGTTGATCAAGCGCTTTCTGTCTTTGGTTTCCTGAACCACAATATCGCAAAAAATGCACCGTTCGCGGTACTCATAGTAGCGTTTAGCGCCGTCCATTTCCTCCATTACTCGCTTGGGGACAATCGGCGTAGCAATCAATTGAGAGTGACTATGCTCAAGTGAAGCACCTGCCGCCGCGCCGAAGTTTTTGAAAACCATGGTGTAGCGCAGTCTTTGATCTTTCTTCAAATCGAGCATCCTTTCTTGGTAAGCGTACATGACGTTCTGGAAGTGTTCAATTTCCAAATCCGCGAGGTCCATTGAATGGTCAGGGGATTCTATTATTACTTCATGGGCGCCAATACCATTCATCCGATCGTAAATGCCTTCACCACGCCGGCTGATATCTCCTTCGATGAACAAAGCAGGGAATTTATTGGGGATGACTCTTAAGGTCCATTCTGGCGTATTTGGCTTAGTATTATCAGGGCGGTATGCCATTATTTCAGGGGGTGTTGCAGTCTCATTACCTGGACAGAAAGGGCATGACTCAGGCGGCACTACTTTTTTCTCAGGTGTTGATTTGAAATCTTTTGGCCGTTTTGCCCGTTCTGTCGAGATGATAACCCAACGTCCTAAAACTGGGTCTTTACGAAGTTCCGGCATTATTCCTGTGTACCCGCTCCTTCGTCATTTGGCTTATCGCTTTCTTCCTCTCTGGGTTCCTCTATTGGTTCAGGTTTACTCAGGAATATCTCGATCTTTGCTCCCTCACGTATGTTTTCAATAAAGCTATTGGCTAAGTTCCGTTGTTTTTCTCTCAATAAATTAGCTTCGATGTTCTGCCACAGCTCATCAAGTGTCCTATACCCTTTGGGAGTGTACTTAAGGACTTTTACAAAAGTGTAGTTTCCATCATCGTTTTTGAAAACCGCACTGATGTTTCCATCTTTGAGCTTAAACACAATAGATTCAAATTTCTCGGAACGTACATTCCTTCTTATTGGACCGGTGATACCACCGCGTTTTTTTGACGGTGCGATTGAATGTTCTTTGGCAAGCGAATCCATCTGCGCTGGGTTTTCGATAACGAGCTGTCTCAGTTCCTCAGCCTTTGCCTTATTGTCGACAACAATTTCCTGACATTCAACCATCTCTTCAACCTTAAAGTCTTCCTTTCGTTCATCATACAGATCCACTATTTCTTGCGAATCCACTTTTGCTGCTTCGACAACAACTTTTCCGTACAAACCATTTTCCATTGTCTGCTTTAGCGTGGTCTGCAGTTTGGTTATATAACCATCATATAGAAAGTATTTGTTTCGCTCACCAAATTCAAATTTAAGATCATCTTCAATGATCGTGTTTAACAGTTTTTCGAATTCGTCTGGTTGTGTCAAATCAACCCGACCGAAATTGGGCTGTGATTCATTTCTCTTTTCGACATCGCTTTTTCGGATTTCTCTCCCATTTATGACTATTGCCACAGGGTCATCAGTGGACTCAATCAGATCACTCATATCTCCTTCGTACATCTTGATCTTTGCCTTCTTCTTCAGTTTCCTAATGAATTTCTCTTCTATCCCCTTGAGCTTTTCTGCCTTGAGCTGTGCTTGTATCTGACTCTTTACTTTTTCATAATCCCGGTACCGTTCAGGTTTGCGATCGGTTACTATATAGATGCCATATTTTTCATCAAAGGGTATAACCCCAATTAATTCGTTCAGCTTTGATTTGAATAACATCTTATCAACCGGCTCTGGTTTTACACCTTTGAAAACCACACCCATATTGCCCTTGTTCTTACTTGAATGGGCAGTGGAATAGACCTTGGCAAGCGTGTCAAAACTTTCGACATGTCTTTTCAGCGAATCGAGCAGGAAATTAACCAGGCTTTCGGATTCAACAACTATTTCTTTCCCTCTGATCTCAGCTTTGAGTAAGTAGTTTTTGTTGTTCTTATAGAATTTCTTCATCTCTCTTTCACTTGGCTTAGCGCCCTCAACCACTTCAACTGTATAAACCTCTTCAAGCAGCAAGGACTTTCTTTGGTTAATCATTGCTTCCTGGAAAAATTGTGTGGTATCTATACGGTAATTCATTGAATTCTCAAAAATCAGTCTACTGAGTATCATGCCATCGAGAACAGATTTATCATCACGCGCGCCACCCCCGAAACGTTTTGACATCTCTTCGTCCAGCTCAAGCCTGGTTATCTTGTAGTCATTTATCGTCGCAACGAAATCCTGGTAATTCTTCTTAAAACAGCGTTCCACACCGCTTAAGGCAAATGAATCGATTGGGAATTTGCGATATCTTGTGGCAACTATCTCATAAGCCTTAGCCGCACTCAAGAAATCCTCGTTCATTTCATGAGCCAATGCTAAGCGATAATACAACCAACCGTCCTTTTTCTTGCGGCTTTCTATCAAACCCTTATAGACTTCAACCGCTTTGTCAAAATATCCGATTTTGGTTAAATAAAGATCCCCCTTTTCCAAAGTCCAATCATAGACTTTCTTCCCTTTTTCAATCTTTTGCTCACAATAATTTATTGCTTCATCATATTCACCTTTCAAAACAAGGTTAATATAATCTTGTGGCAATGCCATGCATATAAGCAGTATCAGATTCATCTTAGAACCTCCTTCCTTTAGATTAGTATTGTAGTTAAAATCCCCAAAATGTCAAGGGTGATAGTGAAATATTTGTTTACAAAGCGGTCTTTATGAGTATAATTTCAAGAAATGGATGTGGCTATTGAATTAAAGAACATTTGTCGGTCATTTAAAAACCATTTCTGGCAAAACAAAAAACAAGTTCTCAAAGATGTCTCACTGAAAATTTACAAAGGAGAGATATTCGGATTTCTGGGCCCAAATGGAGCTGGCAAAACAACTACGATAAAGATCATCACCGGGCTCATTAGACCTGACTCCGGGAGTATTAAGATTTTCGAACACCCTGCCAATGCGCTCGAAGTGAAAAAACGTATAGGTTTTCTACCTGAATCACCCTATTTTTATGAACATCTCACCGGCTATGAATTCTTGAAAATCTCTGCTCTGCTCAGCAATCAAAAGAACTATAAATCAGGTATTTTGGGGCTACTTGAAAAAGTAGGGTTAAAACATGCAGTCAGATTGCAGTTACGCAAATACTCCAGGGGTATGCTCCAGCGCATTGGTATTGCGCAGGCGCTGGTGGCAGAACCAGAACTGTTGATTTTGGATGAACCACTTACCGGCCTCGATCCAATCGGAAGAAAAGAAATAAAGGATATAATCCTTGAGCAAAAGGCAAAAGGTAACACAGTCTTTTTCTCATCCCACATACTTCCAGACGCGGAGGCTGTATGTGACCGCATTGGCATAATAATAGAGGGGCAAATCATAAAGGTTGGCGAGTTAAACAAACTTCTGAAGAAAGGGCTTAAAACCGATGAAATTACACTCGAAGATTGGTTTGTGAAACAGATAAAGAGAAATGAATAGAATTTGGGCGATAATTGAAAACACATTCAAAGAAAGCCTGCGTCAGAAAATTCTTCTACTACTTGTAATATTTAGTATCCTATTGATTGTTGTCTCAATCTTTCTTGAACCGTTTGCTCTGGGTGAAGCACCACGAATACTTAGGGATTTTGGCCTTGCAGTATCAGCGCTCTTTGGGGTCTTGGTCGTTATAATAATAGGTTCAACACTCATCCACAAAGATATTGAGAAACGCACAATTTATACGGTAATAACAAAACCTGTCCGAAGGAGTGAAATCATCATCGGTAAGTTCTTGGGATTACTACTACTTATCATAATACTGGTATGCGCGATGGCAGCCATTCAGCAACTCGTGATCTTTCTTTATGAAGGTTCATTTGATTTTTCTCTGCTGATTGCAATACCATTCTTGATTTTAGAAATAATGATTTTACTCGGGATCCTGCTGTTGTTTTCATCCTTTTCTTCGCCCGCATTGAGCGCAATAATGGGTATTCTTTTCTTTATCATTGGCCACGCCAGTCCTGACCTGAAGCTATTTGCTGACCAGGTTAAGATACCCGCAATGAAGTATCTTGCCTATGGATTCTATTACATATTGCCAAACCTGGAGAATTTCAACCTAAGGATCGATCTGGTACACAGACTGCCGCTGCATCCAGACCAGCTTTTGTTTTCAATCTGTTATGGGCTGATTTACACGATTTTCCTTGTTTATTTGGCGATTATTATCTTTGAACGGAGAGAATTCAAATAAAGAATGAAGATAGGAAGTTATGAGAATATGAGTACAGCAAAAGCAAAAAGGAAGACACTAAGGCATTTTCGGGATTTAGAGGTTTATTAAACTTGGTTCGATTTTTGCCTTGCCTGCGAATATATAGACCGAGAATTATACGAAGAAATGGGCAATACATATGAGACAATTATTGCAAAACTCAACGCGATGGAGAGAAAAGCTGAAAGTTTCTGCTTCTAATCTTCATAGCTTCACAGCCTCGTATCTTCATAGCTTCACATCTTCAAGTCTATCATGAAGAACATCATTGTTATCATCCTGCTCCTCATCATCATCGCCAATTTCTCGTACCGTATTGACCTTGGCAAATCACCACATGAATTGATTGGAGAGCTGATGTATTTTCCGTCCGGAACCGCGCTCAGGGCTTTATCAATGGGATTTTATGCACCCTTATCAGACTTGGTCTGGCTTCGCTTCATTCAGTATTATGGTGAACACCGGATGACCGACGCAAAGTTCGAATTCTTGTATCATATTCTCGATATTCTCACGACTTTAGACGGGAAATTTCTCTATGCCTATACCCTTGGTGGATTAATGTTGACCCATGATGCGCAAAGACCAGATCAGGCACGGATGTTAATGAAAAAAGGGATGCAGGCAAATCCTGAAGATTGGCGTCTTCCATTTATGTATGGCTTTATCCATTATGTATTCTTGAGAGAGTATAATGTTGCACAAGCCTATTTTCGAATCTCAGCACAAAAACCAAATGCTCCGGAGATGCCAAAGCGCTGGGCCGCATTTGTTACCTATTATAGGCTCGGAGATTTAAAGCCCGCACTTGCCTTGTGGCTGGATCTCTATAATAATACAAAAAATCCTGAGGAGAAAGCAATTGCCGAGATGTACATTAAAAAAATAAAGATGAAATTAGATATTGAATTACTGAATAAAAAAATAGCGGAGTTCACAAAACTGACAGGTCGTAAACCGTTTAATTTGAAAGAGCTAATTACCTATGGCATTATCGACTCAATTCCGATTGAACCGCACGGATGTCACTATTTACTGCGCAATAGCGAGGTGTATTCGACGTTCCAAGCCGACTAAACAAAAAATGTAGTCGCCCGAGAAGATACAAACACCTAAAAATCCAAAATGCCTAAAGACAAACAAATACCTAAAAGTCCAAAATACCTAAATGCCTAAAGGCAAATAAATAACTAAAAATGAAGGGAATTAAAACTGTTCCAGCCGAAGGTCTCGAGTTTTTCGAGAGGCGCCCAGCACTAACTTCCAGCCCGACATGATTTGTGGCGGGCTCATTTCCACCCCACACCTTTACTTATCTATTTTCGGAGCGCACAGTTTGCACTATGTACACTGGTTAAGCGCTTGGTTATCATTAGACAGACTGAAAAAGGTGTGTGGGTCCCTTCCAAACCAAAGGTTTCATAAGTTGTTTCCCTTCCAATCCCTTGGATTTATTCTTCCATTTTCCAATCTTCTTATCTTCATTCTTTTCTTGTAAGCTATGGTAAAACTACGGGGATCGGGGTTTTTGCACCAAAGGCGGAAATGCGGTAAGAATATGCAGGTTGTCCTGGTCCACTCGGCGTTGTTCCGTCTTGTAGATATGAAGAATAGTAAACACAGCCTTGAGGTCCTGTAGGTGGTCCTGGCGGAATTGGCGGAAATCCCACGAGCAAATTATCAATAACATTGCTGGCTGCCATGAAAGGATTTTTGAAACCAGGATGCGGACTGATCAATGCATTAGCAGGAAATGGTGGCACGCGTACACCTGCAGCAAGCGACATATTGCCAGTATTGCCGCCGATTTCCGGGTTAACCTGATTGATCCGCGTATCCAAATCACCCGGGTATATGCCGCCTGATAAAGTTGCATATACTTCAACCGCCATATGTACTGAATGCATATTTGCTTTTACACTGGCTTCAAGAGCCCGGCTTCTTAAGGCAATATAATTGGGTATAGCTATGCTACTAAGGATTCCAATTATTGCAACAACGACCATCAATTCAATCAAGGTGAATCCGAAATTCTGCCCATGATGTACTGATATACTGAACATGGTATTTATTTTTGTACTAAAAACAGAAAGCCAGGGTAAAGATATAATGATATCTTTACCCTGGTATAGCTCTGCAAAGCAGAAACCTTATTATTGACCTGATGTAAGCACTAACGGGAGTAAGTCATCAACCCCGTCACCGTTTATCTGATAGGACATTGCAGCACCTACAGTCACAGTTACATTACCGTCTACGTCATAGGCCTCATAACCTAATGTTCCGGCCGTTCCAACGTCATGTCCTGCAATACAGGGAGTCGTGAATGTTGCATTTGCTCCCACGATCGGATTACGCATAATTGTTGGTAAGAGAATATCAGGTGGGGTTGGACTACCAGTAGCAATACCGCCGATTGACCTCGGGTCATTGGCAAGAGGATCAAGCGGACCATAAACTACGGTTCTTATTGCACCTACTGTTATGGAAAAATCATTCGCATAGATCCCCTCAGTGATTGTGCTGAAGTCTTCAGCCGCCAGCTGACTTGTGTGCATATTATTCTTGGTCGATGCTTCTTTTGCTCTTTTCTGCATACTGATGAAATTTGGGATGGCAATAGCCGCCAAAATACCGATAATTACCACCACAACCATCAGCTCGATCAAAGTGAAACCTTTCTTCATTTTTTCCTCCTTTGTTTTCGCGCCGCGCAAACCACAGATTCACACGGAACAAAAATCTCAAATCAATTCTATTATGCCCCGGCATTACGTATGGTTACGAAGTAACCCGATTTTAAAACTCAGGCTTTGAGGCACAGATCAGGGTATCAGTTTATCAGAATATCAGATTATCAGGGATAAATAGAAAAAGCACAAAGCCTTATCAAAACATATCCATAATTAGGCATTTGTCAACAGATAAGTTGTTAAAGATCAATCACTTTATTATATAATAGTGCAATAACCGTGCCAGTTACAACAGAAATAACTCATGGTTTTTCAAGACTTTAGCTGATGCAGGTGTCTCATTAAATACATCCGTCTCATTTTGAGACACTTAAGTCTCGATTTATCTTCCTGACTTCATCCCCTCTCTTTATCACCGTTTCATATTCAATTGTAGTCGCTCGATTCATCGAGCAGCCTGATAAATCAGGCAACTACCAATCTTTTCTCATCCTCTCATCTTCATATCTTCATAACTTCTTATCTTCAATCTTTTCCTATCTTCCTATCTTCAATCTTTTCTTAACCTTCTATACAATGTTGCCCGACCCACACCGAGTAGCTTTGCTGCCTTGCGGACATTGCCGCCACATTCTTCCAAAACCATTTGGATTTCGGCTTCCTGTAATTCATCAAGACTTTTCCTGGATTTACCTATTGGCATACTAAGATGTCCAGCTTTTATATAATATGAATCACTTAAGATTGCTGCCCTTTCAATGGCATGACGCAATTCTCTTATATTGCCTGGCCAATCACGCTTTTTCAAAACATCGAGAGCAGCTTTTGCGAACTTCCTCTCCCCTAAATTCTCTCTGCTACATACTAATTTCAGGAAATGCTCAGCGAGCAACGGGATGTCTTCGCGGCGTTGTCTTAATGGCGGCAGAACAACCGGGATGACGTTAAGCCGATAATAGAGGTCTTCCCTGAACCTACCTTGTCTAACTTCATCCAAAAGATTCTTATTAGTCGCGGCAACCAAACGCACATCAACGCGTATCGGCTTTGCAGAACCAAGCGGCACTATTTCCTTTTCTTCTAACAATCGCAGAATCTTCATCTGTATAGTTGAAGGCGCATCACCGATTTCATCCAGAAAAAAAGTCCCTTTGTCAGCAACTTTGACCAATCCTTGTTTATCTGTAACCGCACCAGTAAACGCACCTTTCTTATAACCAAATAATTCACTTTCCAGCAGAGTTTCAGGCAACGCGGCGCATGATATCGTGATGAAATTATTTGTTGAGCGTTTTGACAAGTTATGAATCTCCCGGGCTATTAATTCCTTACCGGTGCCTGATTCACCAAGGATGAGGACCGTGCTGTCAGTATTGGCAATTTTGCCAACCAAATCAAGTACATCCTTGATCTGCTTGCTTTTTCCAATAGTCTGATAAGATGATTCTTGTGGTTTGATCGTATTAGCCCTTATGCGCAGAAGTAATTCATCAATGCCAAATGGTTTGAGAATATAGTCGCTTGCTTTGTCCCGCAGTGCATTAATCGCTGATTCCATAGAACCGTACGCAGTGATGAAGATAACCGGTATATCAGGATAGATCTTTCTGACCTTTTTTAAGAATGTAAAGCCGTCAATTTCTGGCATTCTGATATCGCTGATAACGATGTCAAATTTTTCTTCTCTTAACGTCTGTAGCGCAGTTTTCGGTTCGGTAGTAGCAAAAACATCGTAGCCTTTTTGCTCTAATGCATAGGAAAGCCACTTAATAAGACTCTCTTCGTCATCGAGTATCATGATTTTATGTTTCATCTTGAACCGTCAGATAAGTTTTCTCAAGTACTAAGGTATGTGTCTATTATGGCAGAATGCACTCCGCTATTTCTTTCTTCGAGCAAAGAGCTCAGTCAAGACAAGTTTCATCTCAGGGCTAATCCTCAGCTCTCTCAATGAGCCTTTATTTTTAATAGAGAGCCCAAGCTCAAAGGTCAACGCGCCAACCCGTCTGATTGGCGTCACCAGTAATATATCAATGCCATGCTCGGTTATGTCCTCCAAATACCAGGGGTTGAAAAAGTAACTGACTCCAAGTTTCTCTTTGGAAATACCCAGTTTAAACCTATATGGCGACCGAAATGCATTTACCTGGTTATCATCTGGCCAAAAAGAACGTTCCAGAGACAAGGCTAATGTCCCGCCCAGGATTTTTTGCCGGGGAACAATACCAAGTGATACTCGGGTAGGCAAATCAATCGTCGTGTCAGAGTTTTGTTTTTCCATCACAACATCGCCAAAGCCTTCGCAAAACAAATGGATATTGAACAGCTCTTTGGCTCTCAGTTTAAGCCCCGCACAAAAAATCTTTCCCTCATACCTGTACAAAAAAGAGTCGACCAGATAATAGTTAGCAATATAGTAATGCCAGATTTCAGATGCATTGCCAAACAGGTACGAGCCACGCAAAGCAACTTCACCCACGCCAAAATCATTATTGAGGTTGACATAGACTTCCTCAATGCCTCCTTTCCCTTTCAAATGCATGTCCAGGTTATCTTCACTAAAGTAGATATCGAACGACTGAGTAAATCTTGTTTGATTACCTACGCCAAAAATAAAACCTTTGGCAATAGGAATCGCCAAGCTCAAGGTGAAAGGGTTGGTCCAGAATAGCCCTCGGAAGTCTGAGCCCTTATTGAGTATGTTAATTTCAGGACGCAAAGCGATTTCAATCTGCGCTTTGCCCCTTATCCCGAGAAATGGATCTTTGAATATGCTATTGTCTTCGCCGATACCACCAAGCGAAAATATAGATGCATTAATAAGAAAAATTAGCAATGTGCCCATTAATACCTACCCTGGGGCGGTAAGATATAACCCACTTTTAGGGTGTGTGAACCATGTGTTATTTTATAGCTGGCAATCTCATAATTTTCAGGCGACATAACTATGAAGAAACCGAAGTTAGAATCCGGATGCTCGATAATATGTTGGATATGTCGCACAATATCAATATTGAACACCGTGTCGTCGGCGGCGAACCTTTCAAGCGCGATGAGCGGTCCTGTTTCAGTATTGAAATCATCAAGCGGTTCAAGCAATTGCTTAACACCGATTTCAATAGAGTCGCGCATGACAAAATGATGTTCAGGTCTAAAGGTCAATTCAGCATAGACCGCTTTTTTATCATCTAAGATGGAATCATATTCAAACTTGACATAGTTACGATACGGTATACCAGAGCCTATCCAGCTTTCTGTATAAAATGGTTCTGGTCCAGTGACGATGTGGCAATCATCGCTCAATTGTATGGATGTAGTAACATCGTTCTTGATGAGCAAAAACTTGGGCGCGTAACCGCCTTCTTTTGAATAGAAATGGCGAAAACCAGAGTCAACCGGGATTATTATCATACCGTCCGCACTAATGATTTCATCGAGCTCAATATAGTTGAATGTAATAAGCAGAGAATCACCTTTCAATTCTGCAAAACGTAAAGAATCGTCGTCAAAATCGCCGCCTTCGCTTTCCCAATGCTCGCCGCTCATCCTTTGAAACCAATTTACCTGTTCCTCGTCGAATTCATGGACCACCAAGTGAATACTCACCCTTATGGTATCATTGTTAAAATTCAGATTAGTGTGCATAATCAATTTAATTTCATCGAGGCCCTGATATGAGGTATCCGCAAAATCGAATTTTAAGAGTATCCTCGACTCATAGTCATTGTTCTGACCAACAATCAAATTAGGTGATTTGCCAAGGTAGGCGTACGGGTCAGATTCAGTAAGGGTATTATTCAAGGTTAGTTCAAGCTCCTGAGCATCAAAATTACCTCTAATATTATATTCTTCCTCGCCGATCGGTAGTTCATTGCAGCAGATTAAAAGAAGAACGGCTAATACTGCATATCTTTTCATCATTAGATAATATTCAAATTTTCAAATAAGTCAAGACTCTCTCCCTTGACAGATATTCATATTTGATTATATTTACGTGTGTCCATGCACAAGAAGTCCCGGGCGATGAATGAATTCAGTACCATAATACTGGGCGCTGGTCTTGGTAAACGCATGTATTCAAAAACCCCCAAGGTCCTCCACAAAATCCTCGGTAAAACCATTATCTCTTTTGTGATTGACAAAGTCAAGAATATTAAATGCGCTGAAATAATCGTTGTTATCGGCAAGAATAGGAAAAACATCGAGCAAGAACTCGGCAATGCGGTGAAATACGCGGTGCAGCCAATCCCTCTGGGCACCGGGGATGCGGCAAAAAAAGGTATTGAAATTGCCACCTATACTACTGTTCTCATACTCAATGGCGATGTTCCTCTACTGCGTGAGAAAACTATTAAAGGACTCATCGACTATCACCAACAGACAAAAGCTCATTTGACGATCCTGACCTGTTTTATGAAAAATCCCTCTGGTTATGGTCGGGTATTGAAGGACAAACGTAATCGGGTATCAAGGATCATTGAACACACTGACGCAACACCTAAACAGCGAAGAATCAATGAAATCAACGTGGGCGCATACTATGGAAACAAGCGGGCGATTCTCGCGGCTTTGGGTAAAATCAATCCCCAGAACCGGCAGGGTGAGCTCTACATCACTGATATCGTCGAGGAATTGCACAGGCAAAAAAAGAAAATCGTTGGATTTAGAATAAATGACGAAGAAGAAATCATGGGGATTAACTCCCAATCCGATTTAGTTAGGGCGCGCCGCATAATAAAGGCAATTAAAGCTCATGTCGGATAAACCGAGCACCAAATTGAGACAACCACATACCGGGAGGATTCTCATCTACATATTGATTGTGTTGCTCGGTATTTTCCTTATATCTTTGGCGCTCATATTTACAAAAACAGACCCTCAGGAAATATACAAAAAGAATGCCAATATAAGAATTGAAGTCCTCAATGGTTGCGGCGTGGACAGGTTAGCGATTAAAGTAACAAATATCCTCAGAAAAAAGGGGTTTAACGTCCTTAACGTTGGTAACACAAAAAATCCGGACTTTGAGGAAACAGTAGTACTTGAACGAAGTAAAGAGAACATGATGAACGCGAAGTATTTCGCCAAGCAAATAGGTTGCCAGAACATTGACAAGGATATTGACCCTGCTCTCTATCTTGAGATTACCCTTATTATTGGAAAAGACTACAAAAAGATTTTCCCGGATGTCGAAAAGGAGTTCTGAAACGGCCCGCACCAAAGTTTTACAAACTGAAGAGTTAGCTAAATGTCTGGCAAGACTTATCGATGAAAAAAAAGGACAGGACATTATTATATTTGATTTAAAGGGGCTGTCACCGATTACCGACTATTTTGTAATCTGCACTGGATTGTCCGAGATTCACAATCGAACAATAGCTGAGTCGCTTATCGAATATGAGCAACCTACCCATATCGAAGGGCTTGAATCTGGTAATTGGGTTCTGATAGATTTCATTGATGTAATCGTCCATGTTTTTTCAGATGAAACAAGGCAATTCTACGGTTTGGGCAGACTCTGGGGAGATGCTCCGCAGGTAGCTTACGATAGTGATTAGACAACAGCTCAAAGATATTCTGCAAAAGCTTTTTCCGGAAGAAAAAATTGTCATTGATTATGTACCTAAAGAAAAACCGGGGGATTATTCAACGAATATCGCGTTCCGAATCGCTGCTCAGAGGAAAATGCCGCCGTATGAAACAGCACAGGAAATTGCTTCACGCATCCAGGATCCCATGATAAAAAGCATTTCTGTACACAAACCGGCATTTATCAATTTTACAATCAGCAATAGCTACGTGCTCGAAAAAGTATTCAGCGAACCAGAAGAAATCAATATCGGAAAAGGACAAAAAATTATGATCGAATTTGTCAGCGCAAACCCGACCGGACCAATCAACATTGCAAGTGCACGTGCTGCTGCAGTTGGCGATTCGCTTGCCAGGCTACTGAAGCGAACTGGATACAACGTAGTTTCTGAGTACTATGTCAATGATGGAGGGAGACAATCAACCCTCCTTGCCCAAAGCGTCAGACAAAGAATCAGGGAACTGAATGGCAAAACCGCCGAGATACCAGAAGGTGGTTACCATGGCGAGTACATAATAGATCTGGCTAAAGAGGTTAAAGAAAAAGGTATTGAGGACATCAAGAAGATAAAAAAGTATGCAATTGACTATTTTACAGAAGGACATAAGCGAATACTACAAGAGTTTGGCGTCGAATTCAACAATTGGATTCGAGAATCCTCCATATACCAAAAGGGCTATGTTGACGATGTGCTTAGTCTACTTCAAGAAAAAAACCTGACCTATGTGAAAGACGGTGCGGTTTGGATAAGGACAACGAAATTCGGTGATAATGAAGACCGGGTCATTATCACGTCTGACAACCGCCACACATATTTGCTACCGGATATTGCATATCACCTTGATAAAATGAAGCGGCAGCATGATAGGCTCATCAATATATGGGGACCAGACCATCAAGCTCAGATAAAGAGTCTGCAATGCGGAATAATAGCAATAGGATATCCTCGTGATACACTTGAAATACTCATTGTCCAGCAGGTACACTTAAAGGAGGCAGGGAAACTGATAAAGATGAGCAAGCGGGCAGGAGCAATAAAAACACTAAAAGAATTACTAAAGCATGTTCCAAAAGACGTGGTCAGATTTTTCTTGCTGATGAGGTCGAATTCCCAGCCCCTGGATTTTGATCTTGACCTTGCATTGGAACAGTCAGATGAAAATCCTGTTTTTTATGTACAGTATGCTCATGCACGAATAAGGAGTATCGTAAGGAAAGCTCAGGAACAGGGCATTGAATATGGCGGCAGTTTTGCTAAAAATCTAATAAAGGAAACAGAAGAAATTGTCCTCGTTAAAGCAATTCTAAAATTTCCTGAAGTAATCGAAGATGCGGCACGTAATTTTGAACCTTACATGCTCACCTATTATCTCATTGAGCTTGCCCGGATATTCCACTCATTCTACCAGAGGCGGCGAGTGATAAACGAGGATAAAGAACTTACGCAAGCCCGTCTTGCGTTGATCAACAAAACAGCAAAAACAATAAAAAGCGGACTTGAAATACTTGGTATTTCGTGTCCCGAGAGGATGTAGTGAATAAAATACCTAAATACCTAAACCCCGTTAGATGTGTGCTATCTAAACGGGGTAAACACCTAAATACCTAAAAATTTAGGCAATTTAGGCATTTTGGACTTTTAGGTGTTTGCTTTTTAAAGGAGGTTAGATGAATCTTGCAAGTCTACTATCAAAGGATAGAATAACTCTATCTCTTAAACCAGGTAAGAAAAACAAAGTCATCGAAGACCTGGTATATACGATTAAACAGGGGGTGGATGCAGAACTCATTCTGTCAACATTATTGAAGCGCGAGGAACTTGGTTCAACCGGAATCGGCAAAGCTATTGCTATCCCCCATTGTCGCTCCCTGGCGGTCGATAAATTAGAAATCGCGGTGGGTCGGACGACTAAACCCATAAAATTCAATGCTATCGACAAAAAACCGGTCTCTTTGATTTTTTTAATAATCGCACCACCTCAAGATCCGGGCAACCAATACCTGATTACCTTAGGCAAGATTGTTCAAATCGCAAAAGAACTCATTAAGAAGAAACTAATCGGTAAATCACAGACACCAGAGGAATTCATCACCTTGATTGACCAGGTCGAAAAAGGCCTCAAAAAAGGAAAGTAATATGTCAACCGAAATAGTCGAGATGCATCTCAAGTTACTCTTCGACCTTGACAATTTGTTGAATGACATGGATGAACCGACGTACAAAAAAATCGGTTTCAAGGTGGAAGAACAAGAAAAACAATCCCTAATCAAAACAAGAACGGATCTGTTGAAGAAATTGCCGCGCGAAACAGCCGATATATATGAGCGTTTGAGAAAACGGTATCAGCGTGCGATTGCGCCGGTTGACAACGGTTTTTGCTTTGGCTGTTTCCAAAGGCTACCGACCCAATTGTTAGCGCGAAGTGAAAAAATCATCACCTGTCCTAATTGCGGTAGGATTTTATACTGGCGGAAAAAGTAATAAAGCAAAAATATCTTTTATTATTTGTAATATTCGCCATCATTCTTATGAACGTCGTTCATCTCGGCGAGTCAAGCTTAATAGACTGGGATGAAGGCGTCTTTGCCCTGCAAAGCCAATGGTTAGCGAGTTTTGGCAATCAAGGTAAACCATTCAACTTTCAGACCCCTCCCCTGTACCAATTACTCATTGCAGGTGCTTTTAGAATTTTTGGGTCTAAGGCATTCATCTTACATCTCTTTGCACTGATCGCTTCTTGCCTGGGAGTGTTTATTGTCTTCCACCTGTCAAAGCTGTTATCTACAACCCAGGATGCCATTATCGCGGTTATCCTTTTCGCCTCAACCGAGTTCTTTCTCTTCTTCTCAAAATCCGGCTTGAGTGATGCGGTTTTTCTTTGTTTCTTTCTTGCATCTCTTCTTTTCTTTTTCAGGGGTCTAAAACTGAATAAAGACAGCCAGTTTCTTTATGCTGGATTGTTTCTTGTTCTTGCTTCGTACACCAAATACTCGGCATTCCCTCTGTTCATTTCATATCTTATAATTGGTTTCCTACATAAGAAAAGCCTCAAAACTAAATGGTTCTTCTATTCGCTTGTTCTGCCAGTACTCCTCATTTTACCATACTTCCTCTTGCTTATTAAATTCGTCCACCTGCCTGAGCTCAGTACACGCCATATCAGTTTTCTTGGGGTAAATCACTTGAAATTCTTGTTTTACCTCTTGATATTTGCACCGGTACCATTGCTCCTTGCCTTGATACGGCTCTTTACTGACATGAAAGGACTGAACAAATGGAACATATACGTATTCATCACGACTATCATATTTTTTCTGACGCTCGGCTTCTACTATCCGTATTTCAGGTTAGCCTACCCGATTGTGCCGCTTTTGGCTATACCAGGTGCTCAGATAATCAAGCGTCTCGGTAAATTTAGAATCCCAATCTTTGCCAGCCTAATTTTAATGTCATTAGCATTTGGTTATAGGACAATCAAATACAAAAGTGTCGTGCCACAAGAAACAGGTATGTTTGTTCATCGTTTTGCTGAAATGGAAGAAGTTACGTACATATACGCGGTAGTTCCACCGAATATCCTTTATTATATTAATCTCGAGATTGTAATACCAAAGGGTCATCCCTGGGAACGGGCAAGGAAGATGCTTCCCTGGTTGAGTAGCCGGGAGATAATTCGTCCTGAGGACAATAATCTACCGCTTTCTGGTAAAACATTACTCGTCCATGCGACTGCATTGGATTTGGTTAAACAAGGGTATCTGGATATTTACGAGCGAGGTATATTGGTTTCGAATTTCGAATTCACTGATGCCCCGGTATACTATAAGGACATCTATAATCCACAAAGATATGCAAAGCAGTGCTATGAGGTGTACCTTATTAATAACGAAGAATTAGGTGCGCAGCTTGGGGATTTATGGCTCTTTGGATTTGACCGCCGGGTGACTGTAATGGTCAGGGAATAACAGGCTGACTGAGAATGTCGAAATTTGTAGGAGTAGAGCCTGTCTGCGTCTACCTGTGCCGGTGGCACGGCAGACAGGTGCAAACGCACAGGCAGGCCTTTGGGCTCGTCATAGCTTGTAAGGAATCCCGAGTTTTTTTGTCATTCCCCGGTTCAACCGGCGAATCCAGTCTGGATCGTCCGATCAAGTCGGACGATGACAGTAGAGGAGGCTGGGAAATGTTATTAAATTTCGCCATTCTCGGTCAACCTGATAACAACTTATCGTATCTTTATGATTTTTTTGGTAGTCCGGGTTTCGGCTTGTTCAAGGGTTACGAAATAAACACCGGCTGATACATTACGACCAAGATCGTCATCACCAATCCAGGTAACCTGGTTGGATAGTCTTATAGTCGGGTAGTCAAATTGCCTAATCAATCTACCTGTTACATCATATATCTTGATTTTATAATTCTTTGAGCCCTGAATCGGACTAAATATAATGGATGTATAATCAGTAAAAATACTCGGCATGACCTTTATGTAAGGATTATTAATCGAGCTAAGTCTGTTAACATCAAGAATACCTGGCAGAAAACCTGATCTATAAGTCCCTGTATTGTAGATATCATAGCGGAACTTAGGCCACTCAATTGCCGCTGTTTCAAGGTCAAAAACCGAAAAGGTATAGTCATTACCGCCGGTCATCAATTCTAACCGACCATCCCAATCTATGTCAAATATTGCCGGCGATGCGTCGATGCGATTACCAAATTGAATAGAAAACCCTGATGCTTGTGTGCCATTGTTCTCATAGGCATACAGGTTCCAATCACTCGATCCAAGAATGACCTCAAAATCACTGTCACCATCAACATCACCAACTACTGGCAATTTGGCATCATGAGTAATATCAGGAAAACCAGCCAGAGCATCGCCTAAGGAATCCAAAACCGTGAAACCAGATTTATAAGAACATATCAATTCGGGTTTACCATCGCCGGTTATGTCAGCGATAACTGGACTACCTTCAATATCCGCAACATCACCTATCGCATTAAACCATTTAATTGAACCATCCGCGTCTACCAGGTAAACACCTTCGGTATTATCAGCATAAAAACAGATCTCAAGACGCTCGTCACCCAATACATCGCCGAGTACCGCAGAGTAAGGTAGACCACCGGACTGTATGTAGATAGGAAACGGCGCAAGATAATTACCATACCGATCCCAGACAAATAATGAATCCGAACCACTGCCACCACAACATACAATTTCCATATCACCGTCACGGTTTATGTCGCCAATAGCCAGTGTGCCAAAGGCAATACCAGGCATGTTCTTCAACAACCCATCTGGCGAATATACACCCGTGCCATCATGATGAAAAGCATAAATGTCTGAATACAGGGTCCAGATGAAAATTTCTAGATCACCGTCCTCATCAATATCAGCAAGAACAGGCGAGCCAATCATCCTGCCAGAGACTGATTTTGGCCAACCTGGCAAACACACACCTTGATTATTAATTAAATAAAGATTGTTAGTTGCACGTCGTACTCCAAAGACGATTTCGTACAGACCATCATTATTAACATTACCAATTGCCGGTGATGTCCAAACCTCGGCTGGGTGAATGTCGAAAAGTACTCCATCACCTATGACCGGTGTGCCATCACAGTGCCAGGCATAGACATAGCCTTCCTTGCCACAAACCACAACCTCTAAACCCGGATAAAAAGGATCGATATCCGCGAAGTTGGGTGATGAAAACAAAAAGTCATATACTCGCTGCGGCCAACCCGGAGCAAGCAAAGGGTTTGTTTTGCCGCATACTGTATCTGAAGGTATACTGATATTCATCGATGAATCATAAGCCACCACATAATAATAATAATCCACACCCGGCTGCACTGTATAATCCTCATAAGAACTCACCACACCTAAATAACTACTCAATAAACTATAAGGACCACCCATGGATAACCCACGGTATACTCGATAACCAGATGCACTTTCATCGGGCAACCACTCTAATGAAACCGCTTCACGACGACCTAATACACGCAATGAACACACTGCTGACGGCGGTCCTAAAACCACCGCATAATCGATAACCCCTACACCACCCTCATACACCCGATACTGATAACTCACCTCACAACCCACAGAATCAACCACAACCCTAAAATAATCCGGCTGCGACGACACCACACCACCAGCTACCACCAAGGGAAAATTAACCACACTGTCTAATAATACACCACCAGATACACCACTAACCACACCATACACTGAATCACTCACAC
>JAUVZL010000028.1 GCA_030602565.1 Candidatus Stahliibacteriota bacterium | reverse complement strand
ACTTCCCCTCCCTTGACGGGAGGGGGTAAGGGGGAGGGTGATTTTTTTCATAATTTAATACACCCCTCACCTTTGTCCTCTCCCGCAAGGGGAGAGGATTTTATACTATTGCAGTTTAAAATTTGTGTCCAAGTCTCTGGTAATAGTCAGATTTCTGAAAAAATCAGAAATCTCTGTAATCTTTTTATAATTTCTGTAATCGAGCTTTCGTAATCACTGCCACCGACCGGATATTTTTGCCTTACAGAACTTACATTTACCATTCGTCAAAAAAGTTTCGGTTATCTGGTAACCTTTTCTGTCGATTATCAATTTACCGCAGCTCGGGCAATAGGTATTCTCTTCTTTTAGGCCTGGTACATTGCCGATATAGATATAGTCGAGGCCGATTCCGCGCGCGATTTCAGCAGCTTTTTTTAGGGTTTCAATGGGTGTCGGCGGTATGTTTTGTAGCTTGTACTGCGGGTGGAAGCGTGAAAAATGTACCGGGGTATCATTACCAAGGTTCTGTTTAATCCATGTGCATAGATCCCGGAGCATTGTATCGGAATCATTCTTGGTCGGTATTACTAAATTGGTAATTTCAAGCCAGACACCCTGTTGTTTTAGAGTTTTTAGTGTCTCAAGAACCGGGTACAGAGTACCGCCGGTAATATCCTGATAAAATTCGTTACTGTAGGCTTTGAGGTCGATATTCGCACCGTCGAGATAGGGCGCCAGTTCGCGCAGCGGTGCCTGATTTATATAGCCGTTGGAGTGATAGATATTGAGAATCCCCTTTTCTTTTGCCTGTTTTGCTGTGTCGAGCATGTATTCAAAGAAGACAGTCGGTTCAGTGTAAGTATAGGCAATGGTCGGTGTATTATAGGCGATTGCCAGGTCGACAACTTGTCCAGGTCCGAGCTCATAGTTTGCAGTATGGTCTGGCTTGGCTTGTGAGATGTCCCAGTTCTGACAGTTTTTACAGGAAAAGTTGCAGCCTGCGGTGGCAATAGACAGGGCGGTTGTTCCCGGTAGAAAATGGAAGAGGGGTTTTTTTTCAATTGGATCGATATGGATGGCGCAGGGGTTTGAATAAACAAGCGTGTAGTATTCGCCGTCACGGTTTTCCCGGGCTCGACAAAAGCCGCGGTCGCCTTTTGAAATGATGCAGCGGTGCGGACATAATACGCATTTGATTTTCTTTTTTGCCAATTTCTCAAAGTACAATGCTCGCTGTGGTTTAATAAGACCGATGGTTTGCGCACTGCCAAATTTCACGAGTTTAGGCAGGAGTACGCCCCCCAATGCAACCAATGCACTTTTTTTCAAGAAGTCACGTCGGGTGATAATATCTTCGAAAAACAAACTCATAATTCAGTATAAACAAAAATCAGGATATTGTCAATTACCTTAATCGAAAGAAATGTAGCCGCACGATTTATCGTGCAAAATGGAGGAGTTCATCAGCTTGCTAATGTGTTGTCGTATGCGCCCCTTCAATAAATTCCCCTCGATATACTCGGGACAGGCAGGACAGCAATAAATGTCCTGCCTGTGCGTCGCACGCAGACAGGCGCCACTACGCTTCTCCATTGAGAACTGAACTATTACTTAGCTTCATCGAGGTTTCGCTCAGAAATCTACAATCTATTTTATTTGACGCAATACTCTATGGGTTGGGTTTAATAAGGTTTTATTAGGCGATATCAAGCAGGGCTAAACCAGTGACGCGGTCTTTTTTCCTTTTCAATGTTTTGCTAAAAGGAAACAGGATTATTTCACAAGTTGCCGGTACAATACCTTGAAAGAGGTGTCCTCCAAAGGCGTGGAATTCATAATCGGCTATTGTGACGTGGCAATGGATGATTATTTCATCTTTGAAGCGAGCAATGTCGCCATTAAGACTAGTGAATTCATATTCGCCTGCAAAGGCTTTTTTCACGTAAGATTTTCTGCGGGCGTCATAATAACCGAGCACCAGGTCCTTGCCGACCCCGAGTCCAAAAAAGAACGCCCCTTTGATTCTGTTATTGCTTGCTGCCTGCTTGAGCGCGCTAATGATTTCTTCGCCTTTTTCAAGGCGCAGGACAAAATAGTCTTTGAATTTCTGGATCTTCATGAATTCCTCCTATTGTTTATTATATCAGAAATCACAGAATATTCAAGATCGATATATTGTTTTGAAGGATATTGGACCCCGCACCTAATTCTTGATATAGTTAGCGTAAAGAGTCGATGCTTTTGCTAGTACAACACGAATTACGGACGATAGTTCAAAAACATGTTTCGAACAATTAGGTGCGGGGTTGACCCCATTAGATATTGAACTTTAAAAATGCTTATTCTCATCGATCGTGTAGCAGTGTATTCTCTAACGGGGTTGACGCACCTTTGTTTTATGGTATACTGAAACATGGAAGGCGTAATCAGGAAGATCGGCAGGGAAGAGCTCGAGATTTTATTCCAGATGGCGAGTTCGCTATCTTCGACCTTAGAGCTTTCAAAAATACTAAATATCATCATGGAGAGCGCCAAGACTTTGTTGAAAGCCGAGGCAAGTTCTTTATTGCTGCTCGATGAAACAACCAATGAGCTTTATTTTGCCAGTGCCACTGGAGATGTGTCCGAGCGTCTGAAAAACCTCACGGTACCTTTGGATAAAGGTATTGCTGGAGCTTGCGTGCGTACAGGTAAGGTCAAGGTCGTCCATGATACGTTATCAGACAAGGAGTTCTACCCGCAGATTGACAAACAGACCGGGTTTGCGACAAAATCGATTATCGCCGCGCCTTTGAATATCTCGGGCAAGGCAATCGGTGTAATCGAAGTTCTTAATAAAAAGAAAGGGGTTGCCTGGACTGAGGATGACAAAGAGCTTCTGATTATCATTGGGCTCCAGGCTGGACAGGTGATCAAGAATGCACAGATGCATCGGCGCGTACAGGAACATAAAAACTTGTTGAGGGATGAAATTGATTCTCGCTATAAAATAATATCGGCAAGCGCTGAGTTCAAGGCTGTATTGGAGCTTGCTGAAAAGGTTGCACCGAGCACAGCGAGTGTTTTGCTACTCGGTGAGAATGGAACCGGCAAAGAACTCATTGCCCGTTATATTCATAGATTGAGCCCGAGAAAAGATGGTCCATTTATCGCAGTTAACTGTGCGGCGATTCCGGTTACGCTTTTGGAGAGCGAGCTCTTCGGTCATGAAAAAGGAGCTTTTACTGATGCGACTTCTTTGCGCAAAGGATTTTTTGAACTTGCTAATAAGGGAACCATCCTCCTCGATGAAATTGGTGATTTGCCCCCGGAAACGCAGAGTAAGCTGCTCCGGGTTCTGCAGGAGCGGGAATTCGAACGGCTCGGCGGTACGAAAACAATAAAAGTCGATGTGCGCATGATTGCCGCAACCAATCAAGACCTCGACGAAAAGATCAAGCAGAAATTGTTTCGCGAAGATCTTTATTACCGACTCGATGTTTTTCCCATAAGGATTCCACCTTTACGCGAGAGAAAAGATGATATTCCACTTCTGGCACAGCATTTTCTGTCTATCTATGCGAAGGAATTCAACAAAGCAGTGCATAAGATCGATGAACAGGCGATGAAAGAGTTGCTGGGTTATGCCTGGCCTGGAAATGTCCGCGAGCTTCAGAATATTATTGAGCGAGCCGTGGTATTAACAAACAGTGACCAGCTTGATCAGAAGAGCCTTATCCTTCCTTCTGGTGCGGCAACAGAAAAACAAATCTTTGATCAAGGGTTAAAACAAGCGGTCACTGAATTCAAAATGGCTTATATCACGGAAGTGATCGCACGCTGCGGAGGTAATCAGCGTAAGGCTAGCGAACTACTCAAGATTCAACCATCCTATCTTTCACGCCTTTTGCATCAACCAGAAGAAGAATCTACCAATTAATATTGTAGGATAACCCAGCCCAGATCATTTCCACACCGTACTGAGGAGAAAGGCTGTGATACCGGTAATGGCAGTCTATAGCCAGACTCTTGCCGAGAAAAAGACTGAGTCCGGCATAACCCGATGCCATAAGTTGGGGTGTAGATGTTTCAATGTATTCGTTTAAGCGCCCGCTTCTGACTGCTTCAGCAACATCCATTTCATTGTGGAGAAACATAGTTCCAGTTAGACCGAAAAAGGGTGCGATTGGGAAATTACCGAGCCTTGGCTGCACATTTATACCAAGACCAATGCCAGCCATGGATAATGATATTGAAGGGTTATTGAGGTAAGAGATTGTCGGTCTAAGATAGACGTTGGGCAATGCCTCAGCTTGGATATAGAACTCAGCGCCGTAGAAAATATTTTGAATGGTCTCAGGCGTGAGCGTTCTGTAGTCCTGTTCATATTCACCACCGCCAGCAATACCAATCCCGAACCTGCCGGCAAAGGCAAATGTGAAGACGGTTAATAGACAGACGATTTTTTTCATAATCCACCTCTATACTGTATAATATGCAAATTGCGTGCCAGTTTACAGGGACTTAAGTCTTGAAAATCCAGCAAGTAGACCTATTACTTAACCAGGGATGTTATACAAAAGTATAATGTGTTGAAGAAAAAGATAACCTTCTAATTGCAGATTGTAGATTTCAGATCTAAGATTTAAGAAAGCATAATTATTGTTCGAGCGAAGTCGAGAACTTACATTGAAGAACTTCTCGATGCCCCCGCACTTTTGCAAAAGTGCGGGGTTACTCGAAGAATAAAGAGTTACGGTTCGAGCCTGTCGAGAACATACATTGTAGTGGCGGGATTCATCCCGCTGCGTATTATAATGCTAAAAATAGAATTGCGGGATTCATCGAGCAGTCTGATAAAGCACCTGTCTGCCTCAGGCAGAGACGACATTGAATTGTAGATTCTAGATTTGAGATTTGAGCAAAGTAGTGAGTTCGGATTACGGTCAGTCGATCAAGCCGAGCCAGGGACCGAGTAGGAATTGGATTCTGCCGATAAGCAGACTGACCCGTGCCATGACTGTGTAGCCAAAGGAAGCGCCAAATCCAATCATGATGAACATAATGCCGAGTCGCGATACAGGTTTTAATATGCCTTTGTGCTCTTTTGAAAAATAGAAATAGACGAGTGTACAAATAACACCGATGAGGATAACAACAGCCCATACACCGTCAATGGTATTTTCAAAGCTCTGCGGAGTGATGATTGTGCCTTGAAGCTGCCTGAGCACAAATGCCTGGAAATATGCTGGGATTGATATTCCAGCACCCCAACCAATCATGAAACCAATCGGGATGCGCACGAGCCAGCCAATTTTTGGGATGAAGCGTGCGAAGTACATAAGCCCTAAAAGTAACGGAACTAAATAGACTAAATTTCCGGCGCCAAGTGGTTCAAAGAGGTTAGGCATTAGTGCATTCTGCCAGTAGAACACGATGTAATAACCGTTTGCTACCCCCACGAAAAGATGCTCGGCGAATTTGTAGAACGGATTGTCCTTGTACAAAAATGAAAATATCATCAAGGTAAGAAACGCGCCTATCCAGATCCAGGGGTCATGGTTCATGATTGCTTTTGATCCCTTCGCGAAAAGAAAAACCCGATATTACCGAGGATAATAATAGTAATAATCAGTAAGTGGACAATTGACTGGGAATTCATGCCGGTCTCTGCCCTGCCCAGTTTTTTTGTATAGCCCTTTTCAACAATCAGGTGTTCGTATTCAGCGGCGCCTTTCATTCCGGACATCATGCCTGAAAACTGCCCGGTCTGCAAGAACGGGTAGTACTTTGGTGCCATGACTGCGGTAAGACCAGCGCCGACTTTAACACCATAGCGCGACTGTGGATAGAGTACCCAGTACTCAGGATACGCAGATGCCGAGAGGACGATTGCTATTGCAACATCCTTGTAATTCTTCGTTTTCTGCATGAGCGGCAGGGAATCCACTGGATGCTTAAAGTAATCCCGGGGGAAAACACCTGCAATACTCTCTCCCATATCCAGAACCGCGGCGGTAAACCCTGATTTCCAGCCGAGGTAGACATAATCCTTACCATAAAAGAGTGAATCATCATAGTTTGAAGCCTTGAGGTTCAACTCATTAACGACTGTCGTGAACGCTTCAACTGCAAGCCCTGGTGCCTGGATATCAAATGATAATCCAAGGACAGGTATGTTTCGCGCAAAGCAGTGTTTAAGGAGAGCAATTGCCATGGGGTGACATTCAGGCATTGTCTGGGGTGTGTAATCAAATGAAATCATGACGACTTTATCATCAGGCGGGATTGATTCAACAAAATCAAATAACCGCTGTGTCTGCGGCATTATATTCTGTCGTATCTTGAAGGGTACAAAGAATGGGAGTATGACAAAGACGGTGAGTAAGAGATAGATTATTCTCCGATCAATCTTGGAGATTGCCTCATACCACTTCATTTCTTGCCTCCAAGCCAGGAGCGTTCAATACCTAAAATGATCTTCAAAGCCGTTGCAATGGAGCCGAACGCCACGCCGAACATGATACCGCGTTGTGATGCCATATTTGGAACCTTCATGATCCATTCTGCAAAGGCTGGTAACCGCGGAGAAATGTATTGACCGAATGGCATGAATCCGATCATGACGATAAACGCAGCAGCTAAGAGCAAGGTTGCTTCCAGACTTCGTGCCCTGAATGATCGGTATGCAGCAGATGCCATATAGTATGCAAGGAGTGCAAACATCGTTGATCCAAGCGGCGCAAGCACGTTCAAATAGATTGTTTGGTACAAAGACTTAGGGTCGACACCTCCGGCAAAACCAATTATTGACATTGCTACCATACTGGTAAGTGTGACAATACTATAGGGCCAGTTAGTTTTCTTTCGCCGTATCTTTGTGCCATGGTGTCTGATGAGATTACCAATGGCGAGTACGAGGGCGAATGCGGCAAGCACGATATACCACTTATTAACTGTACTCCCAAACTCTCTTGATATCGGATGGGGTATCATGAACTGGATGATCATCAATATGCCGATGGCAAAGCAGATAATTAAAGGTATTCGGCGTTTCATTGTACTTCTAAAAGGTGAAGTAAATCAATATTGAAGAAGGACAGAAGCGTAAACAGAATGAGTATCACAAATACGATGAGTTTTCCATAATCTTGTGCTTTCAGCGAGCCCATGAGCAGCGGCTCGTGGGACAGATAAGCCGAGGCAGCGTAAAGCTCTTCGCCGATGAGGGTGTAATCACATGCTGCGACGAAGAACGGGAGCTGAAGCACTGAGTCAGAACCGGCAATCTGAATAGCGCCGGTTTGCGCACCAGTTTCCGCCATGATGAGCGATTCTGCCCAGAACCTGCCGATGAAGAAATTTGTCGCGGGCTGCTCCCGCAGCATTATACCGTTAACCGCGGCGGCGAAACCGAATTGGGCTTCGGTTAGATAACGTACATAGTCCTCTTTAAATCTATCCGGTCTTCCCTCTTCGATAAATGCTTCTCTGACCACTTCTTTAGAGACCGTGTACACGACTGACCAGCGATTAGCTACGATAATCGGGGTGTCATAACGGGCGATTTTCTTGGCGACTTCACCAAGGATGTTCATCGATGCAATCGTCGCAGTCCAGTCAATATCGCCTAAGCCCGGCACATAGAGGATTGGTTTCCCCATCTCAGTTGCTCGGCCAACGGCTTCCTCGACGGCGTCGAGTCCGGGAATTTTTCTTACAAAAAGCTTTTTCCCCATTCGTGCCCTTTGAACAAAGAACACCAGGAGTATTATGAAGACAAGAATGCATACGAGGATGTTGGTTCGTCCAGTATTGAAGAACTGGGGCGATGATTGCACAATATCGCTTGGCATTGAGTAGAATGTGGCATCATCCTTTACTGCTGCTACGATGTAGATATACTGCTTTTTGTCATCCGTGTTATCGTCCTCAAAAGAATTATTCCCACGGATAATAGAACCAATTTTCACACGCATTGTATCAGGAAGGGTGCTCCGGAATATCACGTATTTCTCGATCGCTTCATCATCCTTGGAGAATCCCCACTCAATGATGATTGCCGACCCAGCATCATTTGGTTTGTCGATTGCTTGTACTTGAGTGGGCGGAGCGATTGAGAAGATGAGTAACAAAAATGCCACGTGCTATTTTACGGAAAATGGGAAGGGTGTCAACCCCCACACCTAATTGTTTGAAACATGTTTTTGGAATATCATTAGTGATTTGTGTTGTACCATCAGAAGCTTTGGCTGATTACGTTAACCAAATCAAGAATTAGGTGTGGGGGTTGACATTTTTTATAAATAAAGTATAATTATAATAACAAAAGAAGAAGAAATGCAGATTTTTATGTTTTTATTTTTAATCAGTCTTACTGACTCTAATGAATCTATTCTTGTAAGGGATACGGTTATTATTGATTCAGTGCCATTTGTTAAATTCTGTTATGGAAGTTCACCACAGGCGGCGGCAATGATATTATGGTATTGGGACCCAAGGGATTATGGAAGACTTGTAGACTTCTTCTATGACTTCCAAGATAGTCCTAAGAACATACCTAATGTTATCAGGGAACTTGCCCTGGCAATGCATACTGATACGATGATGGGAGCAACCTATATCAGTAATATCGGACCCGGTATTATTTATGTCACCGATTCTCTAAATGGTTATGATTTTCAATCCCAGACATCAACCCAGGGCGGTTCATGGAATCAATATAACTTCTCCTGGATAAAAAATGAGATTGATAATGGTAGACCGTGTGTTTGGAATGTGTTCCATTATTATTATCAAGGGCAGTTCGTTAATACATCTTTTTGTGCGATTGGTTATATCATCGCGCCACCTGATACATTCGTTATTGTAAAAAATTTCTGGGGTTGGGAAGATGCCTTGCCATTATGGACGTATCATAATGGCACATATTCTTATGATTATGTGGTTACCGTGGTCCCTGGTGGTGCAAATCCCAATAACATATTTATCACCTATCCGACTGATTCTGGTATTGTCTTTCAATATAATACACCAGTTGACATTACCTGGGATTCATACGGCAGTGATATTAATTATGTAAAACTCTGGTATGCATCAACATACGATTCAATTGAATGGACACTGATTGACGCTTTGGCACCGAATACCGGTATTTACACCTGGATTGTGCCAAGTGAATCTTTATGTGCCCGCATCAATCTGCAGGCATTTAGTGTCCTTGACTCCCTTGAGGCGGCAGATGGAAGTTTTTATAGTTTTACAACCGAGCCAACTGGTATTTTTGAAGAGAATACAAATATTACAGATTTCACCTTTAATATTTCGCCAAATATATTCACCAATCGTTTGAGTATTGAATTTTCCGCACCAATTGCCGAGCCTATTTCCCTTGAAATCTATGATATTTCAGGACGGCTCATTCGTATTTTTCCTATTAATCTGTGTAATCAAAATAAATCTGTGAAATCTGTGTGTTGGAATGGAACAGACAATAAGGGCAAAAAGGTTTCATCGGGTATCTATTTTGTATCTCTAAGACAGAGGCATAAGATTTTAGTGAAAAAAGTAGTTCGCTTGATTAAATAACAGCCAATCGACAACCAGATTTTAAACATCAAGGATTTCATGGGAATTGACGAAAAATCTAAAGGGTTAATTCCAATATTTTTTATAGTAATGGACCTGACCCCGTTAGATACTGAAACTTGGATAGATTGTTTCATAGACATTTTAGGAAACCCTCACCTTTACCCTCTCCCTTGAAAAGGGAGAGGATTCACCCGGTGTAATAAAAGAATGATTTTATGCAAAAAGAAATAGAAATAACCGATCTACCTTAAATATTGTGAAACGATATTCATAAATTATATTACACGGGATAAAGATGAACTTAAGAAGCTAAGACGTTCAGAAGTTCTGAACCTCATAACCTCAAGCTTCTTTTGGGGTCAAATCTCGACATTGGACATAGATACATGCAGAAAATCAGCTGTAGCAATCCAGAAAAAAGGTTAAGGGGAATGTCCAATGTCGAGATTTGACCCCATATCCTTTGCCGAACAAGGTGCGGGGTTGACCCCATTAGATACACCTATATCCAGATAGGTAAACTTTTATATAACTGTGGTTATCTAACGGGGTTGACATTTATGTACATTCATTTATAATACCCCATGAAAATATTGGTAACGAGTGCTTTACCTTATGCAAATGGTAATATTCATCTCGGTCATATTGCCGGTGCATATCTGCCGGCGGATATCTATGTCCGTTATCAGCGGCTAAAGAACCGGGACGTGATTTACATATGTGGTACTGACGAACACGGTGTGCCGGTGACAATTAGTGCTGAGCAGCAAAACAAAACACCTAAGGAGATTGTTGATCATTATTACGGATCAATAAAAAATTCGTTTGAAGATTTTGGAATGACCTTTGATAATTTCTCACGTACAACACTACCCATTCATCACCGTATGGCTCAGGATTTTTTCTCAAAGATATATAATAAAGGCTATATATACCCAAAAGAAATAAAGCAGTATTATTGTCCAAGATGTAATCGTTTTCTTCCGGACCGCTACATCACAGGGAAATGTCCGCGTTGCGGGGTAGATGGCGCCAAAGGAGATCAATGCGACAGCTGCAGTCGTTGGCTTGAGCCCTTTGAACTCGTTGAACCAAAATGCCTGATTTGCGGTGAAGTTCCACAAAAGAGGAGAACCAAGCATTGGTACTTCAAACTTTCTGCATTCGGTGATAAGTTAGATGAGTGGATCGCCGCGAAGACTAACTGGAAAGAACATGTCCTTAGTTTTGTGAAAGGTTGGCTCAGAGAAGGGCTGCAAGATCGTCCCATAACAAGAGATATGTCATGGGGTGTTCCAGTACCGCTTGATCAAGCCAATGGTAAGGTTCTGTATGTCTGGTTTGATGCGCCCATCGGGTATATTTCTTCAACCATGGAGTGGGCAGAAAGAAAAGGTGACCCAGATCTCTGGAAAGAATATTGGCTTAGCAAAGATACTAAGATGATACATTTTCTTGGCAAGGATAACATTGTTTTCCACGCTTTGATTTGGCCAGCTATGCTTATGGCGTATGGGGATTATGTTTTACCTTCAGATATACCGGCAAATCAATTTCTCAACCTTGAGGGTGACAAATTTTCAACGTCAAAAAATTATGCAATATGGTTACCTGATTATTTAAGAGATTTCAAAGCCGACTCTTTGAGATATGCGCTCACGCGCAATGCTCCAGAGGCGCGCGACACTGATTTCACATGGCGGGATTTCCAGGCATGGCACAACAATGAACTGGCTGATAACCTCGGGAACTTTGTTAATCGCAGCCTGACTTTCATTAAGAAGTATTATGGATCATCAGTGCCGACTGCTTCGACGTTTGCCGAGAATGACAATAGAATGCTTGATATCCTGCATAAGGCACCGGCAGGCATTGGTGAGAAACTTGAGCAGTTTGAGTTCAAAAATGGACTTCGTGAAGTTATGAAGATGAGTCAGGAAGCAAATCGCTATTTTGACCACGGGGAACCCTGGGTAACACGTAAGACCAACCCTTTAATCTGCGAGCGGACCATGTATGTATGTATGAAGATTGTTACCTCGCTCTCGGTCCTTATAGAACCATTCCTGCCCTTTACCGCGGCCAAGATGAAGAAAATGATTAATTTTATTCCGCAGCAATGGGATGCTATCAGCGCACCAGATGTTGCGCCGATAATCGGTGATACTGAGATTCTCTTTCAGAAGATCGATGACAAGGTCATCGAAATTCAGGTCAGCAAGCTAAAGAAAAGAGAAATATCAATTGAGGAATTCGGCAAGGTAGTTTTGAAGACTGGCAAGATATTGGAAGCTGAAATAGTCGAAGGCAGCGACAATCTCATAAAGTGCACGGTTGAAATCGGTGACACGCAGCGCCAGATCGTGGCTGGTATTGGAAAAGAATATAAAGCACAAGAGTTGATTGGGAAAAGTGTTATCGTGGTGGAGAATTTGAAACCAGCAAAGGTCCGGGGTGTATTATCCAACGGCATGCTTCTCGCCGCCGACACCAAAGAAGGGATTGTGCTTCTGACTACGGATAAACCAGTAGCCTCCGGAGAAATCGTGAGGTGAAGAATTAAAAGGGTACTCTGATACCCTGATATGGTCGATACCCACTGTCACTTAATAGATCCGCAATTCAATAAAGATTTGGATGATGTTTTACAGCGCGCTCGAAAAGCCGGCGTCAAGAAAATAGTGAATGCCGGATATGATGTTAAAACAAGCCAGGATGCAGTCCGCCAGGCGCAGCGTTATGAATGGTTGAGGCCGGCAGTAGGGATTCATCCTAATGAGGCAGCTGAACAGTCGCTTACCGAGATGAGCAAGATCATTGATATCGCACAGAACAACAAGGTTTGCGCGGTTGGTGAGACCGGTCTTGATTACTACCGGGATTTTTCACCCAAAGAAGCGCAGCAAGAACTATTTCGCAAACATATCAGCCTCGCGCGCAGCAAAGACCTTCCTTTGCTCATCCACACCCGGAATTCGGTTGATGATGCGATTGGTATACTAAAGGAAGAAGATTTTCATCAGGGTGTTTTTCATTGCTACAGCGGTACGTACGAACAGGCAAAGACGATACTTGATATGGGTTATTTTCTCGGCTTCGGTGGAGTGCTGACGTTTTCCAAACGGACACGCGATGTCTTTAAAAATTTGCCAACCAATAGAATCCTTTTGGAGACCGACGCACCGTTTTTATCTCCGTCCGGTCATCGAGGACAACGCAACGAACCTGCTTATATCCTTGAGACCCTGAATTTCGCGGCGGGAACCCTGGAGATGCTACCTGAGCAGCTGGAAGAGATTTTGGATGCCAATGCAGCAAAGCTTTTTCTCTTCACGGTGTAAACACCCATTTATTATGAAACATTTTCATGCAAAAAAACGCTTCAGTCAAAATTTCCTGAAGGGGAAAAGGATCGTCAAAAAAATAGTTAATTGTGCTGATATTGATAATGAAACAGTCGTTGAGATCGGTGCCGGAAAGGGCATTCTAACAAAACTCATAAGTGCGCGTGCCAAAATGGTTTATGCGGTTGAACTTGATCGGGAACTCATCAGCACTTTAGAAGACCTTGACTTGAGTAATGTCAAAGTAGTAAATAAAGATTTTCTGCAACTCGATCTGAGAGACTTTGGGAAGCCAGTAATTGTCGGTAATATCCCATATTCGATAACCACCCAGATTCTAAAGATGCTTGTGCAGCAGAAGGGAGCTTTCAAAAGGGCAGTGTTGACAATCCAAAAAGAATACGGCGCGCGGCTGCTTGCTAAAGCTGGTTCTGCTGAATATGGTTCAATAACCCTTTTCACAGGCTATCATTTTCAAGTGAAGAAAGAGTTCGCAATCCCTGCACGTTTCTTCTCACCACAACCTAAGGTTAGTTCCTTGGTTATCAAATTGACGAGCCGAGCAAAGCCTTTTTACCTGAAAGATGAAAACGCGTTTTTTGAAATGATTAAAGGTATATTTTGTTACCGCAGAAAGTATATGAAGAATGCGTTGATGAATTATCTTCATGACGTTCCTCCGGGTCTTGATAGCGCCCTGTTACAGAAACGGCCAGGTGATTTAACCTTACACGATTATTATGCTCTGTACTGCAAGTTGTAGAATAAATGCCTAAACATCGGGTGTATATAAAAGACATCGTTGACATCGATGAGTCACTCGTCGAAATATTCGATAGCTCAGGACTTACTCATCTGGCAAGAAAAAAGGTTTTTGTTAAACCCAATATGCTAAGACCAGCAGAACCTGAAGATGCAGTTGTGACTAACCCTGAGGTGATAGCTCATGTCGTGTCTTTTCTCGTGAGGGCGGGCGCTGATGTTACCGTCGGTGACAATCCGGTTCCAAACAGAGCCTGTACCGAACTTGACATTGCGGAGCGATGCGGTTTTCTTGAGGCTGCCCAGGGTAGATTTAAAAGTATCGGGAAATATTCAAAGCGCATCAGACGACCACAGAGTAAACTCAAGGAAGTCTACATTTCAAAAGAGATTGCTGATTGCGATATTCTTATATCCTTACCGAAATTCCGTACCCATGACTTGACCACCATGACCCTTGCTATAAAGAACCAATTTGGTATTATCCCGGGTGGCTTAAAACCCTATATTCATTCGAAATTTCCCAGGATAGATGACTTTAGCAAGGTTTTGTTGGAGATATATGACCTTTGCCCACCGGATCTCATTATTGTGGACTGCATCAATATTGTAGATGCGCGCGGCAGGAAATTCTCACCCGGTAAACTCATTTTTGGCGTGGACGGACACTCGGTGGACTATATCTGCGCTCAGATAGCAGGGATAAACCCGGATAGAATCCCTACTCTCAAGTTGGCGCGCGAGCAGGGGTTGTTCGACCCGAAAGACATCGAAATCCAGGGCCGGTTCCAAGTGATAAAAGGGTATGCTGTGCCATTTCGCTTTCCTTTCAGATCTTCGATAGTTCAGTCGGTTGCTCAAGTGCTTTATCGGATCTGGCTTGCCCGGACACCAATTATTGATGGATACAAGTGCACGGATTGTCGCTTGTGTGAAGATGTTTGTCCAGCACAGTGCATTAAACGCCGGCATATTGATTACAAGAAATGCATCAAATGCTACTGCTGTATAGAAGTTTGCCCAAACCAGGCGATAAAAACGAGATTCCGGTTTTGAGACACTGAAGCCACAAAACCCCCTCCTTATTCCTCCCCCTCAAAGAGGGGGAGGGAGGGGTGGGGGTGATTAGATTTTCACAGTTTTTTCACATGTTTACTGTATCATAGCGAGAAATGAAACGAGTCATTAGCGCTATTTCTGATCGTTGGGCTGCATACTTGACACCAATATTAGAGTGGTTATAGTTTACTATGGTTGATGAAAAGCAAAGCATAATACTCCTCAGCAAATTACAGGCGCCGCAGATACGCACCAAAGTACTGTATCGTGACCGTTTGGTCGACGCACTCGTAGCCAATCTCGGTAAAAAAGTCATACTTGTGTGCGCGGGCCCTGGCTATGGTAAAACCACCTTACTTTCACAGCTTCTATCGCATAAGAAGATCCCCTATGTCTACTACCATCTGGAGAAAAGTGATGCGGAGCCGGCAGTATTCTTTTCGTATCTGATTGCGGGTATCCGGAAGCTGAAACCAGAATTTGGCAAAAAGACTGAAGCATTAAGTCATTTTTTTAATTACCCGCAGCGGTATTTAGAGCTTATCCTGGGCACGTTTATTAATGAAATAATGGAGACTATTAAAGATGACATATACATTATCCTGGAGGATTACCACACGATCTATCCTGCCGAGCACATCGACAAGATCCTGAATTACTTGCTCAGCCACCTTCCTCAACAGGTGCACTTTATTATATCTTCACGGGTGCGGCCGCCGATATCAGTATCTCGACTCCAGGCTCGAGATGAGATTTTTGAGATTGGTAGCCAGGAGTTGAAATTCAATAAAGAGGAGACAAAAGATCTGTTTGTGTCCGTATATTCTATCTCGCTATCTGAATCCGAGCTTGAATGGATTGAGGAGCACCTGGAGGGGTGGCCAACGAGTCTGCGCCTGATGCTGCAATCATCTAATTACTTTGAAAAGGAAAAATCATCACGGTATATCAAACGTATCCTGGATAGTTATTACCAATCGCAAAGCAACCTGTTCAATTATTTCGCACAAGAAATATATAACCAGGAGCCAAAGAATATGAGGCAATTTCTGGTTGACTGTTCGGTTTTGGAATGGCTCACACCTGAGTTGTGTGACGCCGTGGCAAAAAGAAATAATTCTGAAGTCCTGCTGGCAGATCTTACAACGAGAAATGCGTTTCTATTTGGTTTATTTGGTATTGGATACCGTTTCCATAATTTGTTCAGGGATTTCTTGCGCAGCAAACTAAATAATGCAAAGAGGGAGAGGAGATTACTCTGCCGCGCCGGAGATTTTTCTTTCAGGAATAACAGACTGGATGAGGCGGCTCAGTTTTACTCGCAGGCAAAGGAATATAACAAAGCAGCAGCAAGTATTGAAAAGACCGGACCTGGTTTGATCTGGCAAGGGAGGAGCGCATTCTTATGTTCTTATATAGAAAAGATACCTAAATCAGTACGGCTGCAGCGCCCGTCACTACTGATGAATTATGCCGAGGCATTGGTTTATCTTGGGCGTTCTGATGAAGCAAAGAATAACTGTTTGCGTGCCGCCAATATGTTGAAGCGGAGGCCAAGAGGCAGGAAGCAATATGCTGATGCCCTCTACAAATTGGGCGGGATCCTTCTCAATCAAGGCAAGTTGACCGCGGCAAAGAGATGGTTTAAAAAGGCATTGGATGTTTGCCCTAAGAATGCGCGTCTTACCAGAGCTTCGATATTGAATTCCATTGGTTCTCTGTACCGAGCAGGTGTTAGTCGAAACTTACCTGAAGCAAGAGAGTATTTCCATGAAGCGTTGCAGATAGCACACCGTAATGGCTATAAGGGTCTTGAGGCAAGCATTTTTAACAATTACGCAATGAATGAATTTCATTTGGGAAATTTAAATGCAGCACATTCGAAGCTAATGAAAACAGCCGATTTGCTAAAAGATCACTTCTCTCCTGGTTGTGGTGGTGGTTTCTTCAATGCAACGAAAATGAGTATTCTTTTAGGAAACAAGAGCGAAGCACAGGCAATACTTGATTCCGGGATCAAGACGTGCAGCAGGCACAATGACTTATGGTCTATGGCAAGGATCTGGCAAGGGTATGCGTTATTCCATGAGGAATTCGGCGATTTGGATAAGGCAAAACAGCTGATTGCCAAAGCATTAGAAATATACGAAAAACTCGGTGTCGTCGCATTGATTATTTCTGCCTACGCAGAGTTGTGCAGGATCAATATTAAGGCTGGTGAGCTCGTTACTGCAGAACGGGTTCTCGCCAAAACATGGCTATTAAAGGAAAACAGACGTGATTTTCAATCTGTGCCGTTGCTTTTAACTGAGGCACAGCTCAGGATTGCACAGAACAAATATGCTGATGCTGAATCAATTTTGATGAGTGCATTAGAAATATCGCAGAGACATAAGCAAACTTTCTCCTCTTTTTTGATCAACCTTAAACTGAGCAGGATTTATTATTTTCTGGATACAATGTCAAAGACTCTTTCTCGACTTGAAAACGTAGTAGCAGTCAGCCGCTTGAAAGGTTATGACTATCTGTTAGCACGTGAACTGCGCCGTAACAAGTGGATGTTGCAGGTGTTTCGAAACCAAGGTTTTGAACGAAAATATCTCTTGTCAGTGATTGACAAGTTTAAGTTGGATGTACATTGGGTTGATGCGTGTCTTTTCGGCGTCCCAAAAGTTGCGGTTGATGATAAGGAGATACTCGAGGCTTCGTGGACCACCATGAAATCAAAGAAACTATTTTTCTACATCTTACTTCACAAGGATGAAAGGGTTAATCATGATGTGCTCATTGATGCGCTGTGGCACAAAGCATCTCATAAGAGCGGCAGTGACAGTTTACGCAAAGCTTTACAGCATATCCGGCAGATGTCCAGGTCAGTTAAGAGTGGGCAGGGTGATTTGATTGTATCAAGCAAAGGGTTTTGTCAGATATCACCTGAGGTTTTGATCAAGCTTGACACTGAGGAATTTGAAAGCCTCGTAAAAAAGGCAAAAGGCGCAGCAACAACGGGCCGGGAATATGAGCATGTGCTGCGTGAAGCAATAGCAATATACAAAGATGGTTTTGCTCCTGGATGGTATGATCCATGGGTTGAAGACCGACGTGTTTATTACCAGGGTCTGTATGAAGACTGTCTTCTTATGCTGGCTGATTACCATATGCAAAAAAGAAGATATAAGGATGCTGTTGTTTGGTATAAGAAACTGATTTTACTAAATATTTTCAATGAAGAATATTACTGCAAAATAATGATAGCTTATGGCAAGAGTGGTCAATATAAAAACATTATCAAGGATTTTGAGCGACTAAAAAAGGTATTAAAGAAAGAACTAAATAGTGAACCACACAGAGAAACAGTGCGTTTGTATGAATCTTTAGTACGCTGAGCTTTCGACACCCCCTCCTTATTCCTCCCCCTTTTTTCACAATTTTTTCACACTTCGTAGATAAAATAAACCAATGATAATAAGAACAGAGGAGGAACTATGAGAGTATCTATTGTGCTACTATTATCAACGATGTTCCTGGCAGGAAATGCCAGGTATAATAATAGCGGGGGTAGACCCTTTGACACGGCGGTCCACGACACTAACCAGGTTGAACTTTGGATAACGAACTATGGTAAATTGGGGCAGGATAGTGCAGGAGGCGCGGGATGTTGGTGGCCAAAAGGGAGTGGTCATAACTATATCTATGGAGCTGGTATATGGTTTGGCACCGTTGATTCGGCAACTGGCGATACCTTAGTGACTATTGGGTATGGTCCTCATGGTGGAGAAAGTGAATTCGTACCTGGACTTGAGGGTATGTTAATCAATCATCCAGATGCGATTATCTTTATGCACCCTGAGAATTGGCCTGCGCCTGATACTGCCTTACCAATGGCGCCGCAGGATACGGTATCTCATGAAGACTCCTGGTGCTGCATGAATGATCTCGATACTAATGCTCACATCCCCGGTGACACAAGACCCATCGGTATTGAAATGTATCAGACCGGGTATGCATGGGATATCCCGCAGATTGAGGACATTGTCTTTTTGACCTATGAGATAAAAAATGTTTCAGGTCATAACCTGTATGATTGTTATGTCGGTATCGCTGCGGATAATGATATTGGTAATGAAGCTGGTACAGGTAATGATATTATCGCAGGTATTGTCAGCCAGGAATACATAATTGATGGTGATACGATTCTGGTCGATAACCTTGGCTATCAATGGCAAACTCAGATGGAACCCACTCCACCGCCAGTGTGGTGGCCAGGAGCCATAGCATTCGACTTGCTGCAGACTCCTTTTGATCTGGTAGAAGGGCAGGATAAGGATAATGACGGTATCCTTGACCAGTATGAACGGGACAGCAGTTATTACTGGAATAATCTACCTCAGAGTATGTGGGATGTTGATTATGATAATGTGCCTGACTGGCGTGATGCGTCAGAAAATCCTCAGCACGGCATGAGTGCATTCAAACGTTTTACCCTGAATCTTGAGCCAAACCTTGACAATGAGCGTTATCTTACCTTAGCCGGGTACAACTTTAAGACTATGGTTTACGAGCCATATGATACAGCACCGCCTTTACCTGATGACCAGAGATTTCTCATGAGTTCAGGTCCTTTTGATATACTCCCTGATTCCAGTGTTTTTATGGTATTCGCGGTAATGTTTACAGACTGGGATTCTCTTCAGGAAAGACCGGATACTGCGCTGGTGCTCGTTGATAAGTGGGCACAGCTTTGGTATGATATGTACTGGTTTTTATATACCGGCATAGAAGAAGAACATATGCACAAGGTGAATTCTGGTCTATTGATTACACCGAATCCAGTGTCCGGCGTTGCACAAGTTTCATTTGCCACGCTTCGTGCTGGAGTGTTGTCAGTCAAGCTGTACAATACAGTTGGCCAGGTGGTCAAGGATGTCGTGGGAGAATACGTGCAAGCCGGGTTTCATACAATTGATGTTGATACCCGCGGGCTTGCTCAGGGAACGCATTTCCTTGTAGTAGAAACGCCTGGTTGTAGAGTGTCACGGTCTTTGGTTATTCTACGCTGACGGGAAATATGATGTTGTGAAATTATGAAGTTTAGAGGTTCAGAGCTTCACATCCTCAAAGCTTCCTAACTCCTTAATCTTCTACTCTGTCACTGCGAGGAGCGCAGCTCTGTCATTCCCCGACTTGCTGTAGTCCTGAGTTATATGTCGAAGGGATCGGGGAATCTAGTAGCACCGAATACCCCTGGATTATCCGGTCAAGCCGGATAATGACAGGAACGTAGTGGTCGAGCTTGCTCGACAAATGTTTCTCTGCCACTACATAAATCTGAACTTTCGACACCCCCTCCTTATTCCTCCCCTTCAAAGAGGGGGAGGGAGGGGTGGGGGTGATTAGATTTTCACAAATGGTATCTTGGCTTCAAGGAGCATGCCAATTGCCAATTTATCCGGGTATTCTTTTTTATAGACTATTTTTGATATCTTGGCGTTGATGAGCATTTTCGTGCAGATAAAACAGGGTTGATGCGTGGAATATACTATCCCTTCGCTGATATCTACACCAAACGTCGCCGCTTGGATAATGGCGTTTTGTTCAGCATGCGTGCCGCGGCATATTTCATGTCTTTCGCCAGCTGGAATATTGAGCTGTTTTCTCAAGCAGCCGACCTCGGAGCAGTGTCTGATACCTCTGGGCGCTCCATTGTAGCCAGTCGACAAGATTTTTCTATCCTTGACAATCACGGCGCCGACTTGACGCCGTAAGCAGGTTGAACGCTCGGCCACGAGTTCGGCAATAGCCATGAAATATTCATCCCAGGATTTACGAGCCACTGATAACCTGATTCCCTGATTACACTTGTGCTTTGATGCAGGCGATTGAGCAGACTGTATCATTTTTTGCCAGGGTAATGATCTTTACGCCCTTTGCCTGGCGGCTCAGCACGCGGATTTTATTGACCGGTGTTCGGATGACTTTACCGGCTTTAGTCATAACAATCAAATCGTCGTCATCACTAACATTGGTAACGCCGGCGACTTTCCCGGTTTTCGCATCGATTTTCATACCCTTCATCCCTTTGCCCGCTCTGCCTTTTTCATTGATCGCGCTGAATTTAACCCGTTTCCCAATACCTTTTTCAGCAACGATGAGCATGTCCTCGTTCTCTTTGGCAATATTGAAGCCGACGACTTCATTCGTTTTAGCTAATCTTATGCCTTTCACGCCTGAGGCATTTCTGCCCATGGGACGAACGAGTTTTTCAGAAAATCGAATGGTCAAGCCATCGTGGGTTGTAAGGAATATTGAGTTTGCTCCATCAGTTAAGCCAACCGCAATGAGTCGATCGCGAGCAAGTAATTTAATGGCGATTATCCCCACTCTTCTTATATGTGAAAAATCCACCAGAGAAGTTTTCTTCACTTTACCCATTTTCGTAGCCATGAAGACGTAATGCTCAGGTGAAAAGTCTTTTATAGACAGACATGCAGTAACTTTTTCGCCATCACTCATTTCAATGAAGTTGGCGATCGAACGTCCCTTGGAGAATGGTCCTGCTTCAGGTATTTCATAGACCTTACGCGCATAGACCTTGCCTTTATTTGAAAAAAACAGCAAGGTATCAGTAGTCAGACAGATAAGCAGCTGGTTGGCAAAATCCTGTTCACCGATTTCAACGATCTTTCTTCCCTGACCCCCGCGCGATTGATTTCTGTAAGTGGTAATGGGCTGGCGTTTGATATAACCTCGATGGGTTACAGTAATAACCATATCTTCTTCGCCGATAAGGTCCTCCATGCTCAGTTCTTCAGGTTCGGCATCGATGATCTGCGTGCGTCTCGGTTCTTGATACTTAGCGTTCAGTTCGTTAAGTTCTTTTTTTATAAGCAGGTATACACCTTTGGGCGATTCGAGGATTGATTTCAGTCTGGCAATCTCTTTTATCAAGCCCAGGTATTCTTTTTCCAACGCCTCTTTTTCAAGATTTGTTAACCTTGCCAATCTCATGTCCAGAATAGATTGAGCCTGTATTTCACTGAGTGAAAACCTTTCCATTAGTTTTTTCTTAGCGACCTTAACATCCCTTGATTTCTTAATGATCTGCACGACTTCATCGATATTTTCAATGGCGATTCTAAGACCTTCAAGGATATGGGCGCGCTTTTCTGCTTCAGCCAACTCAAATTTTGTGCGCCGCGTCATTACTTCAAAGCGAAAGTCCAGGAAAGTTTTTAAAGCCTCCTTCAAAGTAAAAATCTTTGGCGCCCCTGAAACCAGTGCCAGCAGTTGGATACTGAACGTCGATTGTAAAGCAGTATGTTTATATAGATTATTGAGAACTACCTGAGAATTGGCATCTCTTTTAAGCTCGATCATAATTCTAATGCCGTCTTTATCTGATTCATCCCTTAAATCAGAAATGCCTTCAAGTTTTTTGGCACGTACCAGTGCGGCTATTTTTTCTATAAGCGAACTCTTGTTCACTTGATAGGGGATTTCAGTTATGACGATTGCCTGCTTGCCGCCCTTTATATCCTCAATCCTGATTTTTCCTCTTGTGACGGCCCGACCTTTGCCAGTTTTGTAAGCTTGTTTGATGCCGGTTTTTCCGATGATAATACCGCCGGTTGGAAAATCTGGGCCGGTCACAAGCTCCATTATGTCTTCATCTTTGATGTCAGGTTTGTCGATCATTGCGTTGAGCGCGGCAACTAATTCGCCGAGGTTGTGGGGTGGGATATTCGTTGCCATGCCAACCGCGATACCAGACGAGCCGTTACACAGAAGGTTGGGATAAGCGGCTGGCAAGACCGTGGGTTCTTTTAGGGTTCCGTCAAAATTCGGGACGAAATCAACCGTGTCTTTTTTGAAATCCCCCAGCAGTTCTTCAGCTAAAGATGTGAGTCGTGCCTCAGTATAACGGTAGGCAGCTGCGGCATCACCATCCACTGACCCGAAATTACCCTGGCCGTCGATAAGAACATAGCGCATAGAGAAATTCTGTGCCATGCGGACCAGGGCGTCGTATATTGCCATGTCACCATGAGGATGGTATTTTCCAAGGACGTTACCAACCACTGTTGCTGCTTTCTTGTAGGCTCGGTTCGATAGTAATCCTGCTTCTTCCATGGCATAGAGGATACGGCGCTGTACCGGTTTCAAGCCGTCACGGGCATCAGGTAAAGCGCGTCCCACAATGACGCTCATTGCATAATCCAAGTATGATGATCTTATTTCATCTTCAATGTAGACATTAGTTATACGCTCTTCCATAATAAAATTATAGCCAGAATTCAGCCACTGTCAACAAGCAGGTGATTGTAGGAAGCCCCTGTAATTAAAGGCTTTGCGGAGATCTAAAGGGTGAGAAAGCTTAGATTTTTACCCTTATTGGTTGTTTCTTATTAAACCTGTAGACAGCATCAAAACCAAAGGATTTTGCATACTCAAGCCCTTTTGCAATATCTTTACCAAGGTCTTCTACGCGGTGTGCGTCAGAGCCAATCGTTATCATATCAAGACCCTGTTCGCGCGCGTATTTAACGATCATTGAACTGGGATAAAATTGGTCAATGCGGCGTAATCCCGCGGTGTTTATCTCAAGCGCGATGTTTTGCTCGACCATCATTCTGTATATCCTCTGCAGCGACTCAACGATAACCTCGTCTATATCATCTTTGTAATAAGCTATGCCGTATTTCTTGTAAACATCGAGGTGACCAACCGCATTGAAGAAATTGCTTTTCACTAAATCTTCCACCGTTTGGAAATAATTCACCAGCATGGTGTGTGCCGAATGTTTGGAAAAATAGGTCGTGTGTTCTCGGGAACTGTCAATGCAGATGTGGTCGAGACAATGGATGCTGCCGAGGACAAAATCGAGTTCAACACCATCGATGATTTCATGGAGGCGCGGCTCAATACCTTTATAATAGCCGATTTCGATGCCGAATTTTATACTCAGTCCGGAGTTTCTATTTTCACGCTTTTGCTCTAAGATTTCATCCTGTAGCCGCAATAAACCCTGGCGCGTGAATTTCTCTCGCCGACCGTTGAAACATATGTAAGAATCATCTCTTGCGGGGTCTAACTCGCAGTGATTGGTGAAGCAAATTTCCTCTAAGCCAATGGATAGTGCCCTTTTGCAGTACTCTTCTAACTTGCCCTCAGCGTCGATCGAGTGGTTCGTGTGAATGTGGTAATCAATCATTGCTTCGCAACTTCACATGAGAATGACGTTTTCGCCGAGGGGTTCAAATTTGTCTGCTTTTTCTTTTAGATCGTAAGCTGTATTATCGGAAAATGCATATATCTCTACTCGTTTGTTCTTTGACTTAATGAATTCCACGAGTGGTACGAAATCACCGTCACCTGAAGCTAAGATTATTGTGTCGACGTTGTCGAGGGTGTTGAGAATATCCAAAGCCATGCCCATATCCCAGTTTGCTTTTGCCGAACCATCTAAACGTGTTCTTACATCTTTGGTCTTAACAACGTAGCCGAAACGTTCGAGACTGGCTGCAAAAGGTTTCACATCACCGTCTGGTGGTTGCACAATATATGCGTACGCCTTAACCAATTGCCGGTTCGCAGTGATGAGTCTTAAGAGCTTTTCATAATTGACTTTTGCCGCATAGCCCATGCGGGCTGAGTAATAGAGATTTTGCGAGTCAACAAACAATGCAATTTTTTCTTTTTGGAAAATTGGTGATGATTCAATAAGTTTTTTTAAAGAACGTATTTCGTCAAATATTTTTTTGCAATCACCATTTGTTGCATTTTGAAAATATTGTTGCATTTCTTGTTTAATACTTTGCTTGACAATATCTTTGATTTCTTTTTTTAGAACTTCATGGTCTTCCATGATTACCTCCTGTCTTTTTATAGAGTTCTTCGCACTGACTGCTAATCGAAAGTCCCAGCGGGCAACTCTCTTTTGACGGATTCAGGAAGATAGTCAAAGAGTGTTGGTTGAGACTGTTCTTCAGTTGAATTTGTCCAGACCAAGGTGAATTCAGCCGTACTCCGGATGTCAACAAAGACAAAGCGCAGGCCATTACTATATTCCCACATCTCGTAGGGCTTGCTCTCCCATACCTCAATAACACTGGTTGTGATTTCATCATAAGGACCGAACTTGACATATATTCTGCCACGGTCTGTTTCATGTCCAGGTTTATAGCCTTCTTTAAAATGCTCGTCCGCGTAAACGAACCTCGCCGCAGTTTTGTAGTAGTCATGTTGGCTCCAGAATTTCTCGAGGAAGATTTTCTTTCCTTTCTCGGGTATTTCTTGAAATTTCTTGTAATCACCAGGCTTTAGAAAATAAGCAATTTTATAATAGTATGGCAAGTCCTCATAACTTATGTCTTCAGAGACTTGTTTCGTGATCTCGAAGGATAGGTCTTTGCGTATCGTACTTTCGGTGCTCGGGTCGTAGATCTTGATGCTCAACTGATACTCACCACGTTCAAACTGCGCAATATTCAAACCAACATTTACTGCCTGGGATGTGTACTTCTTGGTGACTTGCTGTGATATTTGACGGACTTTTTCGCCCTGGGCGTTCACAATTTCATAGGTAACTCTTAGTTCATTCGCATCAACGGTAAGGTCGTAGATTTCATAATAAAGATAGAGCGTGGTATAGCGCTCGCTGAACTTATGGGAAGGAAGCGGGACGATCTTAAGGTTACCCTTTTTCAGATAATCGCCAACTGTGTCGGTCACAATTTCTTTGGCGAGTAAGATATCGCTCATCGGATAATCTATTCGGTTGATGGTCAATGATTTCTCGACCGTTCCTTTTTTGTCCTTTGACATAATGCTGATGCTATATTTGAAATTACCTTCGAGCATGTGCAGTCCGAACTGAATGAGAAATGACATCTGTTGTCGTGCTGCTTCGGAAAACGAAGGAAGTGTAAACAGACGATATAGGGTATCAACCAGCGTGTCGGCTTGGTCAAGATTTACTATCTCAAATGGGATGGTCGCTCGGGTGATGATGCCACTATCGCTTTCCTCATAATAGAGTTCATGATAAGGGATTTCACAATTGAACTCAATATAAAAGATGTCCTTTTGTTTGACGGTTTTTGTGATGGTATCTTCGATTGTTACAGTGGAAAGGTAGACCACTGGATCGACATAGAAATCTATGGTTTGATTTAGGAACAGACTGGTCAATAGTAAGATCATAGACTTGATCCATCCGGGTTAAGAAGCATAAACTCACCAAAACCGTAGCGATCGCCAAAGACGTACTTTTTATTGAATTTGTAATAATGCCAGACCTCATATGAATCATACAAGGTCTCTGCCGGCTTGTATGGGTTTATCGAGGCGATGTAGTAGGGGTAATGGGTGATCTCATCTGGTTTCCCTGATTTGACGTAGATAAGAGCGCGGTCACTGCGCCATCCTTTGTCACCGTGGGAGAAGTGTTCTTCGCAATACTGGATACGTTCGAAGTACTCGACTTCTTTTTCGTTATATTCAGTATTAGGGGTAGGGTCATGTTCTTTCCAGACATCGTGCCACAGTGAATCTCTTGCTCTTTTTTTTGCATCCCTTAGCTTTCTAATTTCCGAGGTTGTTGCAATGTATTCAAGCTGGTTAACTTTAAGATTCCAGGTTGTTTCATCAAGATAAAATGGTCTGGCTATCTTTATCGGTATTTTTGTTTCATCGATCATTCTTAGCGGTGAGTAGGTTTTTATGTTTAGCGTGTAGTCGCCATTAGGCAGCGACGCGATGTAGAAAATCACGGTATCATCGTAATCACCTTTTTCTATTTTGACCATCTGCTCAATCTCGTCGATCGAGAAATTCATATTGATCGCTTCGCCTTCAGGGTTGATTATCGAGAATACTATTGATAGCGTGTTATCGAATATATCCCATTTTATACTACCGATATAGTTTATCTGAACAATCTTTTCGCTTACACTGAGGATTGGTCCGGCATTGAAGTCTATTATTTTCAGATCATAATAGCGGCTGGTTTTCGGGATGATTATCTTTAGTGAGTCGTTTACCTCTTCGTCGCTTTTAAACACAATCCCTTCCCAGTAGTCGCCGGTCAGTTGATTCCCTTGTTTATTAAATATTTTTATTTGAACCTCATATTCTGCGTAAAATATCGAATCGTCAGTGACGTATTTCAGGTTATCGTCTGAGATACTGAAGTAGACTATAAGTTCTTGTTCAAAGTCATTATAGGCTTTATTGACGGCCTGCCATTCGATCATCATGAGAAGAAATAATATCATTTTCTTCTTTTCTGTCTCTTTAAGTTCCTGGTGTTTTTTGAAAAGACAAGTTGTAGCGCCTGTTCAATACTTGAGACAAATTGAAATGATAACCCGGCTCTTACGTGTTTGGGGATTTCTTCCAAATCCTTTTCGTTGTTTTTGGGCAGGAAAATGTGAGTGATGCCAGCCCGTTTTGCAGCGATTACCTTTTCCTTAATGCCACCTACTGGAAGGACTCGTCCGGCGAGCGTAATTTCACCTGAAAAGGCAATTTTGGGGGCGATTGTTTGGTTTCGTATTAGCGATGACAAGGACATGATCACGGCCAAGCCGGCTGAGGGACCGTCTTTAGGTATGGCGCCAGATGGTATATGTATGTGTACGTCGGTTTGTTTGAGGATATCATCGCTGATTTTCCATGAAGTCAATTTTGTCTTCAAGTAAGACAGCGCGGCTTGGCAAGACTCTTTCATAACATCACCCAGGAGACCGGTAAGGATTAACTCCTTGGCGCCCTTCATCTTGATTGACTCGACAAATAGAATCTCGCCACCATAGGGGGTCCAGGCAAGCCCGGTTGCCACACCGATTTCTCCTTTGCGTGCGGCGACTTCAGAATAGGTCTTTGGCGGTCCAAGGAATTTGGCGAGGTTATGCCGGGTTATTTTAACCGACTTGCGTTTGCCGCTTGCAAAGCGTTTCGCGACCTTGCGACAAATCGAACCGATCATGCGCTCAAGATTTCTGACCCCGGCTTCTTTTGTGTAATCATTTATTATACTTTTTAATGCCTGTTCATCGATCGTAATATTCTCTGAGTTGAGGCCACTTTCTATAATGCGCCTCGGTATTAAATACCGTTTTGCTATCTCCATTTTTTCCTCGAGGATATAGCCGGGTAGTTCAAGAATCTCCATGCGGTCTTTAAGCGCAGGTATTACCGGGTCGATAACATTACCCGTGGCAATAAACATGACATTAGATAAATCAAAAGGTACTTCTAAGTAGTGGTCTGAGAAACTATTATTCTGTTCTGGATCGAGCACCTCGAGCAGTGCGGAAGAGGGGTCACTTCGAAAATCAGTGCCGACTTTATCGATTTCATCAAGCATAAATACCGGGTTATTTGTGCCGCAGGTCTTGAGGGATTGGATAATGCGACCAGGCAAAGCTCCAACATAGGTTCTTCGATGTCCTCTAACCTCTGCTTCATCTCTGATACCACCCAGTGAAATCCTGACAAACTTCCTGCCCAGGGCGCGAGCAATAGATCTGCCGAGCGAGGTTTTGCCAACGCCTGGTGGTCCGATAAAGCACAGGATCGTCCCCTTGGCATCTGGTTTTAGTTTTTTCACGGCAAGGTATTCAAGGATTCTTTCCTTCACTTTTTCAAGATCATAGTGGTCTTGGTCAAGAATTGTCTGCGATCTTTTTATAGCAAGGTTATCCTTGGTAGATTTTGACCAGGGGATTGCTATCAACCAGTCAATATAGGTCCGTGCCACTGTATACTCAGCCGCCTGAGACGGTATCCTTGAGAGCCGGTCGAGTTCCTTCATCGCTACTTTCATAGTTTGCTCAGGCATTTTTGCGTCGCGTATCTTCTTACGTAATTCTTCAATTTCCCGTGTGCGGTCGTCACCCTCGCCGAGTTCTTTCTGAATCGCCTTTAGTTGTTCTCGCAAATAGAATTCACGCTGTCCCTTGTCCAATTCAGTCTTAACTTCAGAACGTATCTTGTCGCCAAGTTCTAATACACTTATCTCTTTTTGGAGCGCCGGGATGAGTTTTGAAAAACGCTCTTTAGGATCATAGGTTTCCAATAGATTTTGTTTCGCTTTGAAATCAAAGTTAGTGTAGTGGGTTACAAAATCCGCGAGCCGGTCTGGATCATCGATATTCAAGACAATAGCACCGAGTTCGTCAGGCAGGTATGGCGCTAACGAGACGAGCTTTTGGAACATCGTTACCGCGTTACGCATCATTGCGTCAACGGCCATGGTTTTCTTATATTTACCAGTAATCACCTTGATTTTCGTTTTTAAGTATGGTTGGGTTTGTACAAAGTCCGTTACCTTGAAGCGCTTCAACCCTTTGATGAGCAGTCTGATTGTCCCATCGGGAAAGCGCAGCATTTTGTTGATTTGAATGACGCACCCGACATCGTATACCTGGTGAGGTGTAGGCTCTTCGACTTCAGGGTCGCGTTGAGTCAGGGCACCGGCGAGTTTGTTTGTCGTTACTATTTCATCAATCAGTTTGGCGAGTTTCTGAGTATGGATAATGAGCGGCACGATTTGCTCGGGGAAGACTACCCCGCCTTTGATCGGGATTATGCCTAATTCGCCAGGTATCGGTACCAATTGATCAGCCATTCTTTTTTTCCTCCTCAACCATCTTCAATGGGGATTATCCTTTCTTTTTCCAGTGGGAACCGCAAGGTCAGCATGCCATTGTCTATGTTGTACTGGTACTGCTTTGCTTCTACGGGCACAGGGAAATCTATTTTTCGGTTAAAGCGACCATAAGGGATTTCAATATTATGAAATTTACAGGATTCCTTGGTTAAAAGCTCGTGTGATTTCCTTATACCATCGATTATAAGGTAGTTGGCTGCTGCATATATTAAAAAATCTTTTGGTTTAAGGCCGGCGATTTCAATGGTAACGACCATTTCACCTTGTGTAACGTATAGATCATACAGCGGTTGCCAATTGATAAAATCTGGGGTAAACGCATCCGGGTCATCAGCATTCTGAATGTGATCAAAGATAATATGCAAAGTATCGACATCACAATCAGACTGAGACCGCTTCATATGCGATTATATGCTAAAAATTAGGTGTGTCAACCCCCACACCTAATTGTTTGAAACATGTTTTTGGAATATCATTAGTAATACGTGTTGTACCATCAGAAGCTCTGACTGATTACGTTAACCAAATCAAGAATTAGGTGTGGGGGTTGATAAGAGGGACACAAATCAAACTATTCCCCTCCCTTGAAGGGAGGGGATTCACCCTGTGAAATAATACTGATTGAAACTTGATAACTCCATTACTATGTTCGCTACTGATCTTTCAGTCTTATTACCGTCAAAAACGTTGTATTTCACGGGGTAAAGGGGAGGGTGAAATAATAATTGCCTGTTCTGTTAGTACTGAGTGTAATCGAAGTGAGCAACAATCAAAGTTCCCTCTCCCTTTTTAAGAGGAGAGGAAAGTGACCAATTAATACACCCCTCTCCCTTTTTAAGGGAGAGGGTAAGGGTGAGGGTTTCCTAAAATATCTATTAAACAATCTGTCCAAGTTTCTGCCCCTTCCCCCTTGACAGGTTATCAGAATTTATTATAATCTACCAGGTTCGTTTAAGGAGATTTTAATAATTTAGCCTTAAGTCTAACCATTGACATTGTCAGTGGGTTGACTAAAATATGGTATTAAGAAAGGAGGTGATGCGCTGATTTGGTAGACGTTAGCAATAAAGAGTTCATTATATCAATGAACCAGTTTATAGGGTTGATTTGCTCTGGATAATTCCTTACTTCAGAACTAATCAAGAGGAATATCTGGAGTGATGAGGAAGGAGGAAGGTATGAAGAAAATATTTATATTGATGGTTTGCCTGGTGGCAATCGCTTTTGCTGCTGAGATGATACCAGCTCACATTCCTGCGTCAGCAATACACAGAGAAGTTTTACCAGCGACAATAGAAATCAAGGCCGAATGCGTTTACACCGGCATTACAAATTACCCACCGTGGTTAGATTATGGTCGCGATGCTCCGTGGAGCACAGATGTGCGTATTGAGGATGGCTTTGATTTGGATGATCAATTACTTTCAATGGCAGAAGATGCGACTGGTAGGATCTATGTCTGTTATGAAACGATTATAAGCACTGGCCGATATGGCTGGGGGCTCGCTACCAGTACAGATAACGGTGCTACATGGGATAATCGTGTTTATGGTTATTATTCGAGTTCAAATCTTGAACTACGTTACCCAGAAATTGCCATTACGGATGATGGGAAAATTTGGATTTGGGGAACATATACCAAGGACAACCCGCCTGATGCTATAACAAATGCACCGGGATTCATGCGATCAAACATTGGCGGATATAATGATCCTGATAATCTTTATGGTGTTACCTATTTTGCCATACCTGATTTTGCTTATCCTGAAGTCGTCACATGGGGAAATGGCAATGAATTCGTCATAGCGCAATATCTTGACGCTGCAACACCGGAAATATTTTGTCTTTTCTCGCACGATTCGACTGCATATTATGGTCTGAGTTTTACTCCCTCAGGCGGTGATCCTGAGAAGGCATCGATTAGTGTCGATATTGTCGGCAATGATACAATATTTATTCATGGCATTGAGTATTACGACGCTGCGGGCAGTGATTGGGATGTCGTATGTTATTTGGATACACTTAATGGTTCGGGCGGATTATACGGCTGGGGTACAGGCAATCCTGCTGATGACCGATACCCTTCAGTATTCGCTTCACAGGGCTATGCATATATCGCCTACCAGGCAGATGTTGGTGGTGGTGATAATGATATAATGTTTAATTACTCCACTGACTATGGAGAAAACTGGTCGAGTATTGTTGATTTAACCAATAATACTGCGAATGAAATATTCCCCAGATTATATGGCGATGGACAGACAATCGGGGTTGATTATATATACGATAATTCGCGCGTGCAATTCAATTATTCACCTGATAATGGTATTACCTGGTTGAACGATCCTGAATTAGTCGATGAAAATGGTACTGTATATAGAGATTACCATGCGGTTGCTCTGCTTTATGCTTCTGGATACTGGCTTGCCGCGTGGGAGGATACCCGCAATTCTGGAACCGATGGTATTGAAATCTATACTTCAGGAAAAAATGCAGGTCAGGGTGATATTACACATCGACCGTCAATCATTTTCTTTAATTATGATTGGTCTTTCTGGGGTGATATTTCCTCGGAAAAGTATGTGTTACACCACAGTGAAATGCCAATAGATGAAAAACTTACTGATATAATAGCAGAATCATCACCAGATGAGCAGATCCCGGTTTTTGTGATGCTTGCGAAACAAATGAACTATGACTGGTTGATTCCACGCGCTGAACAGATGTCCAAATCTGACAGAAGACAGTTTGTAATTACTGAATGTCAGCAACTTGCAGATGAAGACCAAAAAGCACTCCTTTCCTATTTAAGACAAAAAGAGAATGAAGGTAAAGTATTGGATATTGTGTCACAATGGACCACGAATACGATTTGCTTGAAGGCTAAACCCGAAGTCATAAAAGGAATTGCTCAAAGAAATGATATCTGGGGAATCGGGTATTCAGAACCATTACAACTTATTGGCGTTGAAAACACTGAAAAGCCAATATACAAACACGTAGATTTCATTGCTGAAGACGGTCGTGAGATATGCTGGGGTGTTGCCAAGATTAATGCTGATCAGGTATGGGGGCTTGGTTATACTGGTGCTGGTATAGTTGTCGGGCATATGGATTCGGGTGTGAATTACAATCACCTTGATCTTGCAGATCACATGTGGAGCGGTTTAGGCTATGATTTTGTAGATGATGACCCTGATCCCATGGATATTAATGGTCATGGAACGATGACCGCAGGTATTGTCGCAGGCGACGGCACGAGTGGTTCACAGACCGGTGTCGCACCTGATGCCCAGATAATGGCGCTCAGAATATATCCAGGTACTAGCACGGAGATGGGGAATGCTATCGCGTACGCCATATCCAATGGTGCAGATTTACTCAGTTGCTCGATCGGCTGGCCTTATCCGGATAATACTATAAAGAACTGGTGTCGGGGTCAGTCCAACACAATATATGCAGCAGGCATTGTCTGGTGTAATGCTGCAGGTAATGGAGATGGTGCGGGCGGGCACTATGCTGTACCCCGGGATATTAATTCGCCGGCAGATTGTCCAGGACCATATTATGCACCAAATGGTGGCAATAGTGCGTCAATTGCAATCGGCGCAACTGATATATCAGACGATGTTGCTTACTGGTCAAGTTATGGTCCTACTGAATGGGACACTGGTACGTGGAACGATTATCCATGGAATCCTGAGCCAGGTCTTATGAAGCCTGATGTTGCTGCACCAGGAGTGACTATAAAATCGCTCGACTACTCAGATATTAATGGATACGTCTCAGGTGATGGTACCTCTTTTTCTCAGCCGCACCTTGCTGGTACGATCGCTTTAATGTTAGAGAAAGAGCCAAGTTTATTGCCAAGGCAAATTGATAGTATAATCCAGGAATATGGAGTTATTGACATTGAAATCCCGGGTCGAGATAATCTATCTGGTGCAGGGAGGATTGATGCGCTCATGGCAGTAAATGCAATATCCGAAGGATATAGAGCCAAAAACGTGTGGATAATAAATCAGGAGAGTGCCACCGGCATGCTTGAGGTTACGGGTATTACACAGGATGAAAACGAGCCGTGGATAATTGGTATTACACCAACCGAGTTTAATGTGCCAATTGATGATTCGGTTGCCGTAATTGTCAGTGTCGATACCACAGGATTAGGTTACGGACAGGGCTCATACCATTACGATACTCTGCTTGTGTGGTCTAATACTGTGGTTGATGATAATCCTGAACGAGTACCCGTGATTCTGCTTATGGCAACAATTGGCATTGAAGAAGATGAAGATCTGACACCAGGAGCTAATGCTAATTTCTTATCAATATTACCTAATCCATTCAGGACTTCGGTGCAAATTGACTACACTCTGCCCTATGCACAAGATGTGAATTTCACGATCTACGACGTCTGTGGTCAGAAGGTTAAAACGTTCATTGATGAATATCAAGATGCCGGTCAATTCTCAGTCACGTGGACAGGCTGCGATGATAAAGGTCGAAAACTTGCTGCTGGTATATACTTTGGCAGAATAGAGGTTGGTAAAAACGCGGTAACGAATAAACTCATTCTCATACGCTAACAGCGAATAATAACCATTTAGGGGGTTTGGACTTAGAAAAGTCCAAACCCCTTTCACTATTCAGTAAAGAAGCGTAGTTGCGACATTTCCTGTCCGCCAAGTTGTATGGAGGAATGGCGCATAGGGCAACACATTAGCAAGCTAATGAACTCCGAACATCAAATAGTTCTCATTTTGGGTAATGGATATAGAAACTCTATGAATCGGACCGCCTGATAAACCTGTCTGCCTCAGGCAGAGGCGACTACATCATAAAGGAACTTCTCGATGCGTCCCCCTTCTGTGGGACTTACTCGAAGAGTAAAGAGTTACGGTTCGAGCCTGTCGAGAACATACATATCGTGTATTATATTTCACCCATGCCGCAGGCGTATTTCAATCGAGGTTTCGAAACCTCCCCTGCAGTAATAATCCCAATGTAAGGTGGGAGCGACTTTCCAGTCGCGATAACGGTTGTATTGTCTCCTTTTCTCCCCGTCTCCG
>JAUVZL010000067.1 GCA_030602565.1 Candidatus Stahliibacteriota bacterium | reverse complement strand
ATTCCCTTTAAAAAACCTTCCCTTTGATAATAGTAATTGCCATATTGAGAACGATCTAAGTAACCATAAAGCGTTTGACAAAAACGCACCCGCTCCTTTGCCTTTAATCTCTTTTTTAACCGAAAGGCAATAAGATACCCTAAATTTTTTCTAAATCTCTTCATAATACTTTAATATATTAAAGTATATAGCAAAAAATAAAAATGTCAAGAGGCCGGTTTCTAAACCAGGCTATAGATGTGGGTAAACCTCAGATGAAGTACTCTTGACAATGAATCCAAATCACTTATAATTACCTGAATGTTTTTGCTGTTTCTGCTTTTATTGAATTATGATCCACAAACGCTTGCCGTACCCCCTAAGAAGCATTCTTTCGGCTTTTACCGGGCGTCGAAGTACTATTTGCAGCTTTTCTTGGGTCCTGGCTATGACTATGCTGATCCACAAGGCATAGCCGTGGTCAAGCTGAAAGAGTTGGATGACCCAAAGACCAAGAAGGATGATGATGAACTATCTGCTTTTGCTGTCAACTCGGGTCGGGGGCAGATAATCTACAACATAGGGTTTCAAGCAGTGAGGACATATGGGAACAACAAGATTTTTTCAAATCCTAAGGGTATTGCAGTAAATGAAGATGGACTGATAGTATTGGCAGATTTTGGCAATAAACGTGTTGTTAGACTGCAATATGAAGGTGGAAAGATCAAGGAGGTTGGAGAGATACCTTTGCCAGGAAGACCCTATGATGTCTGTTTGGATTCTGAGGACAATATCTATGTAACAGATTTTGACAATTCTAAGATATATATTTACTCGCCGCAGGATTCTCTTATCCTGGCATTTGGCCGAGAAGGTCGTTCTGAAAGCGAAATCTATCAGCCAATGGGCATCGAGGTAATTGATACTCAGGCACCACATAACTACCACAAAGATAATTTCATTGTGGTTACTGACAAGGGTGGTTTAAGGATATCTAAGTTCTCAATGCACGGTAGGTTCATGGGCTCGGTTCATAATTTTGAGATTGGTCTGGCAGATTCGAAATTCCTGTATATCGCAGTTGACTATTTTGGTAGCATCTATGTAACCGATGGGGAAAACGATCAGATACATAAGTTCGATCATGACCTCAGATATATAATCTCAGTGGGCAGGACGGGTACTGACAAGGGTGAATTTATTGCGCCGCGCGGCATATCAATCTGGCGCAAATACGGTCAGGTTTTCTTATCTGAAAAGGAAGGTGGTCAATACTTATGGGTTGCGGCTGATGGATTTGTTGTAGGGACTTTCCCCAAGGTATTTACACATAATCAACCCGGGACTACCCTGGCTATATATACTACTCAAGATTCAAAGATTTACATTTCAGTGTACAATCAGTTAGGAGAAAAGGTACGGGATCTTCTCAGTGGTCTTAGGAGACCGCCTGGTGAGTTCCTTATTGTTTGGGATGGCCTTGATGATGACAACCAGTTAGTAGCCCCAGGCGACTACGAATTTCATATAACCGTAAGGTCACTCCATGGTCTTGCAAAAAGACTGACTAAAGAAATGAAGGTAGGTGTAAAGTGTATCGCATTATAAGTCTCATTGTTCTTCCCTTGTTGCTTGGGGCAACCAAGTATGCTGGGGAATTCCAAGAGTTAGGCGTAGGTGGAAGAGCTTGTGCAATGGGTGGTATCGGCGTTGCCCAATATGCTGATCCGTCAGTCATTTATTTTAACCCAGCTGGTTGCTTTTACGTAAGCAGAAGTGCATTAATTATGCACGCGGAGAATTTTGCTGGTGCGGTAAAGAATGAATTCGGTTCGGTGATCTTACCAAAGGGTAATATGTCTATTGGCTTCGGTCTCCAATATCTTTCAGTGGGGGATATCAAGCTCACTGAGTTGCAGGATACAACACCACCGAGTAGCTCAAATCCGCCAATACCATATGATACTGTCGGCACTAAGGATTTAGTGCTCTACATCAATGTGGCGAGAGGCAATGAAATGCTGTCCTATGGCGCTAATATAAAGGTCTTTTACCGTGACCTCGCGGTGATAACCGGTTATGGTGGTGGGATTGATCTTGGTGTGACGTTAAACCTTGAACATCTCACCGCGGGGCTGGCGATACGGGATTTTGTGCTGTCACCGATCATTTGGAGTAATGGGACTAAGGAAACGATCGTTCCGAAAGTGTCATTTGGCGTGGCACCGCTTATAATATTGAGTAAAATTAACTCAGTAATTACCCTTGGCTGCGATATCGTTAAATCCATTGATACTGAAGGCTTTGATCTGAATCTTGGTTTGGAGTATGCGTACAAGGATTTTGTCTTTGGTCGAGCCGGCGTATATAGGGGTAACTACACACTAGGCGTGGGCTTGAAATACAAGTGGTTCAGCCTCGATTATGCATTCGTAACTCATTCAGACCTCCACGATTCTAACAAATTCTCAGGCGGATTCATATTCTAATAAAAGCCGAAGTTTTTCGAAAACTCATGAACCTATGGGCGATATTCATCCCCATGATTTACTACGTGTTACCTCAACGGTCTGGTCGGTTAATACTTTTGGCGATATGTATCGTGGTGGTTACAGTTGATTTCTTGCGGCTCCACGTCGATGGGGTCAAGGAAGGGTTTATTCTATTTTTCGGATCATTTCTCCGTCGACATGAATTTACCCGATTGAGCGGTGCGACCTATCTACTTTTGGGTTGTCTCGTAACCTCGCTACTGTTTGGAAAACCAATTGTTGTTGCTGCATGTGCTTATAGTATTGTAGGAGATACCTTTGCAGCAATCCTTGGGCAGAACATAAAGAGCCCAAAATTATTCAGGGGGAAGACCCTTATGGGCAGTCTCGGGTTCTTACTAGCATCGCTGGCAGCTGCTGCAGTTATATACTATTTGCCTGATACGTTGCCGATGAAACCTTTGATAATCGGAGTCATTGCTGCTTCGGTTTTTGAATCTTTACCATTGCCCTTGAATGATAATTTTGCGGTTCCGATCCTTACCGGTCTTGTTATGTATTTCTTTTAGGTTGTTCTCAAACCCCGTTCCTTTTCTAGGGGCTGGGTGAATTGAGATTTGTTTTTTCGGGGTCCTTTCTTGAACGATCTTGTTTACGATTATTTTATTCTATTTGTGCTTCCTTGGATTCTTGACGTTCTAAGGTGATTTTCTGGAACTCCGCAAAGCCAGTACCCGCAGGGATTATTCTTCCCAGTATGACATTTTCCTTGAGCCCTTCAAGCCGATCGAGTTTGCCTTCAACTGCAGCATCGGCGAGTACTTTGGTTGTTTCCTGGAAACTTGAAGCTGAGAAGAACGATTCAGTCGAGAGTGCTGCTCTTGTTATCCCAAGGAGAATCGGTCGATAAGTAGCAGGTTTTCTGCCTTCAACAAGCGCCTGTTGATTAATTTCGATGACGCGTCTCTTGTCGATTATTTCGCCACCTACGAAAGGTGTATTGCCTGGTTCCTCTATTTTCACCCGTTGCAGCATCTGTCGGACAATTACCTCGATGTGTTTGTCGTCGATTTTAACATCCTGAATTCTATAGACTTCGAGTATTTCGTTGACCAAGAAACGCTGTGTCTCCATAGGTCCTTTGATTCTGAGAATGTCGTGGGGATCTATGGCGCCTTCGCAAAGCGGATCACTAGCACGTACGAATTCACCCGAGTGCACCTTCAAATATCTTGTGGTCGGTATTTTGTAATTTCTGGCGTCGCCAACTTCTGGGGTAACAGTGACTTTCCACATCCCCTTTTCTTCTTCGACATCACAGATACCGTCGATTTCTGTAACCGTCGCAGGGTTCTTAACTATTTTTGACTCGAATAATTCTTCGACCCGTGGTAGACCACCAGTGATATCCTTGCTTTTACCTATTTCCTTTGGTATTCTTGCAATGAGTGTACCAGGCGTAATTTTATCACCATCTTTAACCAGTAGATATGCTCCAGCCGGAATGGAGAACGTTTTGAGAACCTTCTTCTTGCTGCTTAGGATGTTGATTTTTGGGTGGTGGTGGCGAACTCGATCCTCGACGATAACCAGTTGTTTTCCACCTGATCTTTCATCTACCCAGTTTTCCTGGAGCGTGACGCCCGGGATAATGTCGACATACTTGACGCCTCCATCAGCTGCTGCAATAATAGGTATTGAATATGGATCCCATTCGAAAAGCATATCGTTCTGTTCTACGTTAGCGCTCTTTTTAGGATAGATTATTGCGCCGATTGGGATATTGTAGGTCATTTTTCTGCCGTGTTTAGGTTTTACGATCAGCCGACCTTTATCGTTCAGGCTCACCACGTTGCCATCTGGCTTTTCCACACCAGCCAAATTCTCGAAATTGACAACTCCGGAGATGTCGGAGTTTCTTGAAGTGGTCTCAGCAATCCTCAATGCGACACCGCCACCATGGAAGGTTCTCAGCGTTAGCTGGGTACCTGGTTCACCAATTGACTGTGCGGCGATGACGCCGACCGCTTCACCTATTTCAACCATTTTACCGGTTGCCAGATTTCTGCCGTAACACTTTGCGCACGAGCCAATTGTCGCTTCACAAGTTAGGATTGATCTTACCTTGACTTTCTCGATACCGCTTTTCTCGATTTTCATTGCCTGGTCGTTTTGTATTTCATTACCGCCTTTGACGATCACGTCATCAGTGACCGGGTCGATGACATCGGCGAGGGCGACGCGACCGGCAATTCGTTCACTTAGCGGCTCAACGATTTTTTCACCTTCTTTAAGGGCACTTATTTCTTGACCCATGATCGTACCGCAGTCTTTCATAGTAATGATAACGTTCTGGGCAACGTCAACAAGTCGACGCGTTAGGTAACCAGCATCCGCGGTCTTTAAGGCCGTATCAGCCAACCCTTTGCGTGCACCGTGGGTTGAGATGAAGTATTCAAGGACTGAGAGACCTTCTTTACAAGATGACTTGATCGGGGTCTCAATGATTTGTACGGATGTGACCTTACGTTGCGGTTTTGACATCAAACCTCTCAAACCACAGATCTGGCAAGCTTGGTTACGCGAACCACGTGATCCAGAATTCACCATCATAAACAAGGGGTTGAATCCATCTCGACTTTTTTCAAGGTTTTCCAAGAGATTTTCTTCGATATCCATAGCAACACGCGTCCAGGTGTCGATTATCTTGTTGTACCGCTCAGTTTCTGAAATGAGGCCATTTTTGTGGGCGCGGTTTATTTCCATGACTTCTTTTGTACCTTTTTGCCAGATTTTTTCCTTAATTCGTGGGCTGATCATATCATCAATACCTATTGTAAGTCCTGATTTTGTAGCGTACTCAAACCCCGCCTTTTTCATACTATCTAATAATTCAATGGTTTTTTCCGTACCGAATTTCTCAAGACACTCATCGACAATGTCTTCGAGTACCCTTTTGTTCATTGTTTGATTCCGGAACTGCACTTCTTCAGGGAGTAGGTTATTGAAGATAACACGTCCTGCTGTTGTGTCGATTATTTTGTTTTTAGATTCATACTTTACTGGATCATGGAGGGTAATAGTACGATTGGTGAGCGCTATTTCTATTTCATCCGCCGATGAGAATAGCCGTATCTTCTGGCCTTTGTGCTTTTTATCTTTTGTCAGGTAGTAGAGTCCAACGACAATGTCCTTAGTCGGTGCCATGAGGGCTCGACCATCTGCGGGTGAACGTATATTGTGAATGGAAAGCAAGAGCATATATGATTCCAGTATCGCTTCAGGAGATAATGGTACGTGCAAGCTCATCGTATCACCATCAAAATCTGCGTTGAATGCGTGGCAGACCATGGGGTGTATGGCAATGGCTCTTCCTTCCCTCAATACTGGTAAGAATGCCTGAAGGGACACTCGGTGCAATGTCGGTGCACGGTTCAATAGGACGGGTCGGTCGCTGATTATTTCGTCGAGTATTTCATAGACCTCGGTAGATTTTGCTCTCACTAAACGTCTGGCACTTCTTTCGGAATCAACAACACCGCGTTCTTCAAGTTTCCGGACGATCATTGGTTTGAACAGTTCCAAAGCCATTTCCTTTGGTATCCCGCACTCGTATAATTTCAAGGATGGATCCACAACGATTACGGAACGGCCTGAATAATCAACCCTTTTGCCAAGAAGGTTTCTTCTGAATCTGCCTTGTTTTCCTTTGAGCGCATCAGCAAGTGATTTGAGTGGTCTATTTCCTCTGCCTTTGATAGGTCTGGCGCGTCTTGAGTTATCAAGGAGAGCGTCAATTGAGTCTTGCAGCATCCTTTTCTCGTTACGCACAATGACTTCGGGTGTCTTTATGCCCGAGGTTATTGATTTCACACGGTTGTTACGAGTGATCACGCGCTTATATAGATCATTCAAATCAGAGGTTGCATATCTTCCACCTTCAAGGGCAACGAGGGGTCGGAGGTCCGGTGGGATTACTGGTAGTTTTGTAAGAACCATCCACTCAGGTCGGTTCCCTGACAGCCTGAATGCCTCAACCAATTTCAATTTCTTGAGAAGCTGGAAACGTCGTGCCTTCAGGGTTTCCTTTTCCAACCGGATTCTTAGATCCGACGATAAATTTTCGAGGTCGATTTCTTTGAGCAAATCATATATGGGTTGGCCACCCATATCTGCTTTGAACCCCTCATATTTCTCTTTGGCGTCGCAATATTCTTCCTCAATCAATACTTCACCTTTCCGGTATGGTGAATCCCCTGATTCCAGCACGATATATGCCTCATAGTTTAGAATCGCCTCGAGTTGGTTTATCGAGTGGTCTAAGAGTAAGCCGATCTTACTCGGTGGAATCTTATAGTAGAAAACATGAGCCACTGGTACGGCTAAATCGATGTGGGCCATTCGATTTCTTCTGACTGAAGCTGCAGCAACCTCGACACCGCATCGGTCGCATATCGTGCCGCGGTATTTGGCTTTCTTATATTTACCACAGGAACACTCAAAGTCTTTTACTGGTCCGAAAATCCGTTCACAAAATAAACCATCTTTTTCAGGACGTTGTGTTCGATAGTTTATCGTATCCGCCCGGGTTACTTCGCCTCGAGACCATGACTGTATTGTTTCCGGTGAGGCAAGGCTAATTTTTACCCCACTATATTCCGAAAGACCAGTGCTTTCAAAGGTTCTACTCCTCATCAGTAACCTCCTTCCTCTCAAGAGTTACATTGAAACAGAGTCCCTGAAGTTCCTTAAGGAGAACATTAAACGATGCAGGGGCACGTGGTTTTGGTGGGTTTTTCCCGCGGATCAGAGCTTCGTACATAGCTGCTCGGCCTTCAACATCATCAGATTTGACAGTCAACATCTCTTGAAGTGTGTATGCTGCGCCATAGGCTTCTAATGCCCAAACTTCCATTTCTCCTAGACGCTGACCGCCAAATTGAGCTTTACCACCAAGCGGTTGTTGGGTGATGAGTGAGTAAGGTCCGGTGGATCGAGCGTGTATTTTTTCGTCGACCATATGTATTAATTTTAGCATATACATAAATCCAACGGTAATCTTTGAATCAAAAGCCAAGCCTGTTCTTCCATCGCGTAATTCAATCTGGCCGTCTTCCGGCAGATTTGCTTCCCGCAGCTTTTCTTTGATTTCATCAATTGTTGCGCCGTCAAAAACTGGTGAAACTGCACGGAACTTCAATTTTTCCGCTGCCCAGCCAAGATGCGTTTCCAGGACCTGGCCAACATTCATTCGCGAAGGTACACCGAGTGGGTTTAGGACTATGTCAACTGGCGTGCCATCAGGTAAGAACGGCATGTTTTCTTCAGGCATTACTTTTGCTACGACACCTTTATTACCGTGCCGTCCAGCCATTTTGTCACCAACTGAAATTCTCCTTTTCTGAGCAATAAATATCTTTACTATCTTGAGTACACCGTGTGGTAATTCATCACCTCTCAGCAACTTATCTTCTTCAATTTTTTTGTCCGCGACGATCTGTTGGAGCTTTTCCTCGCCTTCAATGACGATTTGTTCGACCTCGCCATTCAGCTTCACGTTTCTGACACACTTCTCATCCGCAGTAATTTTCATAGCCTGCAATCCATCAAAGAATTCATCCTCAAAAGTGTTTCCTTTTTTTAGTAATATTTTACCTTTCTCATCCCTTATCGAAGAGGCTGTGGTATGTCCAGAGAGCACGTGTTTTAGCAGTTTGTTACGAACTGTCAAGGTTTCCTCATATAGTACTGAAAATTCTTCTTGAATTCTGAGTTTACGTTCTTCTTCAACGAGTTTCGCTAAGGGGTCGGTTGTCCGTCGAGTGAGGATTTTGCGGTCGATTATAACCCCTTCTACGCCCGGTTCTACTCGTAACGCAGTATCCCTTACGTTTATTGCTTTTTCAGCGAAGACAGCACGCATCAGTTTTTCTTCTGGAGTTAGTTCAGTCTCGCCTTTGGGCGTGATTTTGCCAACCAAGATGTCGTCGGGACCAACATGTGCACCTATGCGTACTATACCATACTCGTCTAGATCCTTGAGAAGAAAATCGCTGATTCCGGGGATGTCTCTTGTCACTTCTTCAGGCCCGAGTTTTGTTTCTCTGATCTCACAGTCGAATTCCAATATGTGAATTGAAGTAAACGTATCTTCTTTTAGTAATCGTTCAGAGAGGATTATGGCATCTTCGAAATTAAAACCCAAGAATGGCATGAAGGCGATGAGCACGTTTTTCCCGAGTGCGAGAACACCCTCTTTTGTTGCATAACCATCAGCCAGCACATCTTCCTTTCTGACCTTCTGGTTCATTTTCACGAGCGGTTTCTGGTGGATGCAAGTATTTTGGTTGGACCTCATGAACTTTGACAGCGGGTAGCGTTTTTTCACTCCTTGGTTCGTCTCTACGACTATTTTTCGGGCATCTACATAAGAGATTTTTCCTTCTTCTTCAGCCAAAAGGAGCGTACCCGAGTTTTTGGCGATGCGGTCTTCCATCCCGGTTCCGACAAGGGGTAAATCAGGTTCGAGCAGAGGTACAGCCTGACGCTGCATATTCGAACCCATGAGGGCACGGTCTGCATCATTATGCTCGAGAAAAGGAATAATTGTGGCGGTGGGGCTAAATACCTGTTCCGGAGAGACGTCCATCAATGCAACTTCTTCCCGTGGAACCATTGGGAAATCGTCTTTTCTCCGGCAGAGCACGCGTTCGTTCAGAATCTTGCCGTTTTTATCGACCGGTGTATTTGCCTGGGCAATAGTATATTTATCTTCTTCATCGGCTCGTAGATAGACTACTTCATCTTTTTTGACCCGGCTGTTCTTCACCACCCAGTAGGGGGCTAAAACAAAACCGTGCTTGTCGATTTTCGCGAAACTAGCGAGACTTGATATCAAGCCGATGTTCGGTCCTTCAGGTGTTTCAATAGGGCAGATCCTTGAATAATGTGAGTAATGGACATCACGGACCTCAAAACCGGCAGTTTGGCGCTTTAGGCCTCCTGCACCCAATGATGAAATACGACGTTTGTGGGTCATTTCTGAAATTGGGTTTGTCTGTTCCATGAATTGTGACAGTTGCGATGTCGTAAAGAACTTGTTTATGATATTGGAAACAAGACGCGGGTTTATCAGATCTTGGGGTGAGAGGCCTGATTCGTCCATCAATGACGCGCGTTCTTTTATATTCTGAATCAGTTGTGATATCGCCAACCGAAATTGAGCACCTAAGAGTTCACCAACCCTGCGTATCCGGCGGTTCCCAAGATGATCAATATCGTCAGCAGAGAATTCTTTGTTAGCGAAACGGAACAGTGCGCGAAATACTTGAAAGAGATCATCGGTTGTCAGATAAGTCTTTGTTGAACGTTCGCTAATATCCAGTCTCATATTCAGCTTGAATCGTCCGACTTCAGCCAGGTCGAAATGGTTTTGATCAAACAATATGTTTTTTATATAAGCAACCGCAATATCAAGGGTTGGTGGCGCCATGGAACGAAGTAATGTGTATATCTTTTTGGCTGCCTCTTCCTTTGAAGATGTACGGTCTTTCTTGAAAGTATTTGTTAAAATTGTAACACCGGGTTCGTGCGAATCGATAATGGTCACCCGCTTGATACGTTTGTGCGTCAATAGTTCAATGGTCGGTTCATCAAAAAGTTCTCCAGCTGGGACAAGGAGGCTTTCGCCTTCAGATATGCTCTCGCCACAAAAATAATTGAGCGCACGTTTGAGCTCTACCTGCTTTGTTGGATAGAACAACCGAATGATATCTTCGTTCTTCTCATAACCCAGACTGCGGATGAACATTGTCCCGATTAGTTTTCTGCGTCGGTCCAATATCGCGTGGAATGTATTTAACCGATCGACCAGGAATTCAACCCATTGCCCACGGTAAGGTATGATCATTGCTTTAACGGTATTTCCCTCTTCGCTAAAATAGACCCCAGGCGACCGGTGGATTTGGCTGACGACAACTCTCTCCACTCCGTTGATTATGAAAGTTGCTCGGTGAGTCATGAGCGGAAGATCGCAAAGGTATATCTCCTGTTCGACTATGTCGTGCATTTTGTGCAACTCATTATTTTTATCTTCACGTTTGACTAACCGAAACCTCACCTTAAGTGGAACGCCGTAGGTCGCACCTTTATCAATTGCTTCATTGACTGAGTACTTAGCCGTTCCAAAACGGTGCGAATCATAAACGAGCTCATACCGATTGTGAATATCAGAAACCGGAAACAGCTCGGAGAAAACCTTTTTAAGGGTTTTGTTTATGAATTGACGGAAGGACTCGAGCTGGACTTCAAGCAAATGAGGCATCTTGAAAGTCGCTTTTCTCTTTGAGAAATTAATAATGTTTCTCATAACTTTATATTTCTATCCCCTGTAATATAGGAAATTACGATGATATCTTTTGTAAACTGTAGTTGGCACATTGCTCAAAGACTTACAATATTACAGTTTACAGCAATATGTATTCTCTTCACCAAGTTATTGACCAGTTGATTCTTATGCTTTGTTAAGGATCAGAGTTTTGTTCACTTGAGCTCAATAGTTGCTCCGACCTCTTCGAGCTTACTCTTCATGTTCTGCGCTTCTTCTTTAGGAACACTTTCCTTTACATCTTTAGGCAGATTGTCAATCATGTTCTTTGCCTCTTTGAGCCCAAGGCCAGTAAGTTCTCTCAGCACTTTCAAAACCTGGATCTTTTTGTCACCGCAAGAAGTCATTAAGACGGTGAACTCATCTTTCTCTTCGGCTTTTCCTGTTGCGGCATCGCCACCTGCTTGGGCAACAACCTGAACCGGTGCCGCGGCAGTGACGCCGAACTTATCTTGAAGTACTTTCACGAGTTCAGATAATTCAATTACTGTTAACTTACCGATTTCATCAACTAAAGTCTCAACACTTTTCTTGGCTTTTGTCGTCATTTTACCTCCTTATTTTTTATCGCTTCAAGCGTGTAAATCAAATTTCTTACCATACCTTCTAACACATTCACGAAATTACCAAGTATATTTAGTGAGCCAACAACTTGGCTATATAGTGTTTCTTTTGAAGGTATTTTTGAAAAAGCAATTACTTCTTCGGTAGTGAAGAAATCGCCTTCGATAAAACTGCCCTTTACTCTCAACTTTTCATGGCTTGTTATTATTTTTGCAAGGACGATTGGATCCTCAAAAGCTATGGCTATACCGGTTGGTCCGTTGAAAAGCTGTTTTATCGTGGTTTCGTCGAATCCCAGATCCTTCATAGCCAAGAATCCAATTGTATTCTTCAAGACAAGGTAACTGCCCTGGTTTTTTTTCAACTCTCGACGTAGTTTCTCCAAGCTTTTAACGGTTAAACCAGTGAAGTCAGTGAAGTAGAATGCTTTTCCTGTTTTCAGATGCTCGGTTGTCTTTGCTAGATACTCCGTGTTTTTTTGCGATGCCATTATAGACCCCCCTTCCGTACTTCATCCAGGACACTTTTTGCATCAAGTGTGATACCTGGTCCTATCGTTGATGAGATAGTCATAGATTCTATGAACTGTCCTTTTACACTCGTTGGTTTTGCCGCGAGCAGGTCTTCCAAAAATGTTATGACATTCTCACGCAGTTTATCCACATCAAAGGAAACCCGCCCAACTGCGATGTGGAGACATCCGGTTTTATCAGTTTTGAATTCCACTTTCCCCTTTTTTAGAGCCTGTACTTGATCAGCAACTTCGAAAGTGACGGTACCGACTTTTGGCGAGGGCATGAGACCTCTTGGTCCGAGGATTTTTCCCAGTTTGCCGACGTCTGACATGACGTCAGGCGTCGCAATAATCACATCAACATCAGCCCAACCGCCTTTTATTTTATCAATATACTCATCAAAACCAACATAGTCAGCCCCTGCGTCCTGAGCCTCTTTTTCCTTATCACCTTTGGTCAAAACGAGGACCTTTTTCTTTTTTCCGGTTCCATGCGGCAGATTCGAAATACCTCTAATCAATTGGTCAGTCTTTTTCGGGTCTATATTGAGCTTCAGAGCTATGTCGACGGATTCATCGTATTTGGCTTTGGCTATTTGTTTTACTTTTTCGATCGCTTCGCGCAACGTATATTTCTTAGCTTCGATATTTTTTATGCTTTCTCGATAACGTTTCGAACGCTTCATTAATCCTCCACCATAATCCCCATGCTCCTTGCCGTACCTTCGATTATTTTCATTGCTTGCTCAATCGTGTTGCTGTTAAGGTCATTGAACTTACGCTCGGCAATGTCCTTAACCTGTGCTTTTGTGACTGTTCCAACCTTATCCTGATTCGGCACGGGTGAACCTTTTGCAATACCGGCAGCCTGTTTTAGTAAGATGGCAGCAGGTGGACTCTTCAAAATATACGTAAAGGTTCGATCGCCATATATCGTAATCACCGCTGGTACAATCAAACCAGAAAGATTTTTCGTATCAGAATTGAAAGCCTTACAAAATTCCATTATATTAACACCATGTTGCCCAAGAGCTGGGCCAACTGGCGGCGCTGGTGTCGCACTGCCTGCAGGAATCTGTAGCTTTACGGTTGCAATAACTTTCTTTGCCATATATATTTCCTCACATAGTTTTCAATTGAAGGAACCCCAATTCAATTGGCGTGGCTCGACCAAATATAATAATTAATACTTTGACTTTTTCGCGTTCCGGGTAAACGTCTTCGATCATGCCGATGAAGTCGGCAAACGGGCCATCTATGACGGTTACCTTTTCGCCTTTAGCAAAGGGGATTTTCGTAACCACCTTTTCTTTTGATTCTTCAACTTGGGCGAGAAGAGCATCTATTTCGTCTTTGACAAGGGGTATTGGTTTAGTCTTGGAACCAAGGAAATGAGTCACACCAGAGATCGAGTTTACCAAGCGCAGGTTCTCATCATTGCCTTTCATCTCAATAACTATATAGCCAGGATACAGGCGCCTTTCCTCTATTACCCGCTTTCCTTTCCTGATCTTCACGAGGTTTTCAACCGGTATCACGATTTTACCAAAGGATTTATCTACCCCTTTTTCATGTATTGTTTTCTCCAATATCCTCTTGACTTTCTGCTCGTGCCCGGTAAGCGTATGGACGACAAACCACTGCACTGAGTTTTCTTTAGCGTGTTTCATAGTCTATTTTACTATTAAAGCGAGTACATTTGAGAAAATAAGATCAAAGATATAGATGATAACCGCGACAATAGCTGATATGATAATGACAACGATCGTTGAGTTTATCAATTCGCTGCGTGTAGGCCACGTAACCTTGCGCATTTCAATGTAGATCTTTTTTAAATAATCCAATGTTTTTTTAATCACAGTTAGACTCTTCACACCAGGCCTGGAGGGATTTGAACCCCCAACCCTCCGGTTTGGAGCCGGATGCTCTACCGTTAGAGCTACAGGCCTATTTTACCTCCTTATGCAAGGTATGCTTGCGACAAGAACGGCAATACTTTTTTACTTCCAGACGCTTTTGTTTCTTTTTGTTCTTCGTGGTCGTGTAATTCCGGGCTTTGCATTTCTTGCAAGCTAATGTGATAATCACTCTCATTATTCTAATATTTTGGTTACGACGCCAGCGCCGACCGTTCGGCTGCCTTCGCGGATTGCAAAACGCAGACCCTGCTCAATCGCTATCGGCGTAATTAATTCAACCTCTAAATTAGCATTGTCACCAGGCATGATCAT
>JAUVZL010000073.1 GCA_030602565.1 Candidatus Stahliibacteriota bacterium | reverse complement strand
GCGTTGACATCGAAGTGAAATTTTGGATAATGTACAAGTGAGAAGGAAAATGAAGCGCAGAGAAATAATGAGCTGGGGTATAATTATTATTATCCTTGTAATAATTGCATGGATTGTTTGCGAAGTGGTTCGATAAAAGACAAGATGAAGTGTGGTATATGGATTTACCTATGAAAAAATTGCAGCGGTTTCTAATTAAAAAAACCAGCCGGGACTTTAAATTTTGTCTAATGTCAAGAAAACCTGCTACCTTGTTATTATTTTTGTTGCTAATTTTGACAACACCTCCAGCTACTGGTCAGGTATTTGTTTATTCCAATATAAATGAGGATACTGCTCAATACTACATTAGTATGATCATGAATACAGATCTATCGAACCTGTTTGAGATCTGGGATGTAGATTCTGTCCGGGTGGGAGCTCACCAATTTTTTCATCAAGGCACTACAATAATAGTCTCTATATACGCACGACTACCAGCTGTTTGGTCGCCCCGGCAATTACGCTATAAAGTACGTGCTGAAATTAGGCTTGCCTATAGTCAGCCCCGCTCCATACTCAGGCTAAATGAATTAAAGGATAAGTACCTATATATCGATAAGTACATACAAGAATTCGAAGCGCACAAAGGTGTAGACTACTTCATTGGAGCAACAGGTACCGATGAAGTTCAGTGTGTAGGAGCTTCTTTTGCGCTTTGTCCCCAGGTTAATGAATATCTTAACTACAATTTCTTTTGCCAGGACATCATGGAACTACGCACAGCAAGGCGAAGTCTTATTGACTCGATCGGGCTGTTCGTCCCTAACCTTTTGGGTGTACGACAATACCAAGAATATGTGGAGAAATTGGGCATTAATGAAATTCGAATTGTCGCATCAGAGCCCAATCAGCAAAATCTGAAAACGTATAGCATTGAAGTTTTTCATGAATGTGCAGATATTGGAGAAATGTGTTCATGGAAATTGTATGGAGATAGTACATATATTATTAGATTTCGTTTGCGTGATATACATGATTGGGAATACTATCCTGAATATGGGTTCGCTAAGGGCATAATCAATGAAATCATGATAGATAGTAATTATACCACATATCAACTTGTAAGTATTGATTATGAGTACCGTCAAGGTTCTCCGTTTATATCTGGATACATTGTAAGCAAAAAAGAAAAGAAGAGAAAAGGTATATCCGTACATGCAAAGCCGGATGGTACATATAGAATATTTGAAATTTTAACCTGGGATCATTGGTAAGAGAAGAACAACTGGCATCACTAATGAAAAAATTATTCTAATGGATTGGATCGTCCGATCAAGTCGGACGATGACAGTAGAGGAGGCTGTGAAAAGATGAACTTATGAAGCTAAGAAGTTCAGATGTTCTGAACCTCGTAACCTCAAAACTTCAAAATATGTCTGATATGGGGTCTCCGTTGCACGAGAGCAGGCAAATCTCGACCCCGAGGAACAAATGGGGTCAAATCTCAACAGGGTGACCGAGAATTAGGAGTAGGGCGTTTACGCCCGTGAAAATATGTCGAAATTTAATCACATTTAACGAGCCTAAAGGCTCTACTCCAAGAAATTTCGACATTCTCGGTCAGCCTGTCAACATTCAACATTTTTTTCTCAAGCACGGCCTATAGTCAAATTTTAAATGGACTACTCGTCCGTGGTGCTATACTGATTTGTTTGAGGAATTGTCAAAATGTCAAGCACCGTCCCCACAGCACTATAACAATAAAAGGGAATCTTGTGGCATAAGGATTTAAATAGTCACTGTCGCCCCTCGCGCAGGGGCGTGGATTGAAACAAAAACTATGCTGACGATAAGTGGATTTAAGAGCTATTTCAGTTCATCAATAACTATCCTCACCATGCGATATTATGCCTTGACAATACCCTACTTTTTTGGTATGATATTATGTGAAACTGACAACCAAGACGAGATATGCCACGAGAGCCATGGTGGATTTGGCGAGTCAACCCAAACGTAAACCAATCCCCCTCGTTGAAATTGCCAAGCGGCAAAATGTTAAGGTGAAATATCTCGAGCAGATTTTCCTGAATCTTCACCGCGCTGGTTTAATCAAAAGCAAAAAGGGACCTGGTGGTGGTTACTTTATTGCTAAAAACCCAAAATTAATAAAGGTCAGCGAGATAATGGAGGCAGTCGGTGAATCAAAAGCACCAGTGTTTTGTGTGGATAAAAAGAAATATAGACAATGTCCAAGGATGCGTCGTTGTCCAACTCGTCCTTATTGGGCAAAATTAAAAGAAGTCATAGATGGATTTTTTAACACCCTCTCTCTTTACGAAATATCAAAAATGCACAAACACGGAAAACCTGTATGATGTTGACTGATTCGAAATTAGAGCGTCTAAGAAATATTATTAAAAGTTATCAAAAGGTAATTATAGCATTTTCCGGAGGAGTAGATTCAACATTCCTCTTAAAAATTTGTGTCGATGTTTTAGGCGAAAAGAACGTGATTGCTGTAACTGCGATTTCAGATTCATACACTAAGAATGAACTAAAGTATGCAAAATTGGTGTCTAATAACCTCAAAGTAGAACACCTTCTTCTAACACCAAATGTAATGTCTGATAATAACTTTATTTCCAATACACCGGACAGATGTTATCACTGTAAGAAGCACCTCTTTTCCGAACTGAAAAATATTGCAGAGGTGCGTAATATAGAACACGTTCTTGATGCCTCGAACATTGATGATGAAGGTGATTATCGCCCTGGATTTAGAGCAGCAAAGGAGTTCTTCGTTAAGAGTCCACTCATTGAAGCTGGAATGACAAAAGAAGATATAAGAAAATACTCAAAGGCATTAAGGTTGGATTCGTGGAATAAGCTGGCTAATCCTTGTCTGGCAAGCAGAATCCCTTATGGAAATAAGATTACAAGAGGGAAATTAGGAATGGTTGAAAGAGCAGAAAGGTTTTTTAAGAATATGGGTTTGAAAACGATAAGAGTCCGACACCACGGAAAGATTGCAAGAATAGAAGTTCCCGAAGAAGATATTCAAAGACTGATGGAAAAAGATATAAGAGTGAAAATAATAAAATACTTAAAAAATTTAGGGTTCGTATGGATTACAGTTGATCTCCAAGGGTATCGTACAGGAAGTCTTAATGAAATCTTAGCAGAAAGGAATACTAATAAGTGAAAGTTGTTGTAGGGATGAGCGGGGGAGTAGACTCTTCTGTTGCAGCACTACTACTAAAAGAAGAAGGACATGAAGTAACAGGGGTAAGTATGACGATATGGGATAGAGAATATCCTGCCTCTTCAGTGAAAAGACATGCATGCTTCGGCCCTGATGAATTAGAAGATATTAGAGAAGCAAAATGCGTGTGCGATATTATCGGTATTCCTTTTTACTCCCTTAGTTGTGCGGGACAATATAGAGACATTGTGCTTGCTTATTTTAGAGAAGAGTATCTGTCTGGAAGGACGCCAAACCCCTGCATAAAATGTAATCATCTCATAAAGTTCGGTATATTACCTGATAGTGTTAAGAAAGCGAAGATAGATTTCGAAGTTTTTGCAACAGGACATTATGCCAAAGTAGAATACGATATGAATAAAAAAAGATATATACTTAAAAAGGCAAAAGACAAAAAAAAGGACCAGTCATATTTTCTCTACAGACTTTCACAGAACCAGTTTTCTAAAGTAGTTTTTCCTCTTGGTAATTATTCTAAAGATGAAGTGAAAGACATTGCAAGAAAAAAAGGCCTTCCCGTATATGACAAAACCGAAAGTCAGGATTTCTTCTGTGGAGATTATAGCGAGTTATTAAACGTCAAACAAAAAGATGGAAATATCGTTGATAAAGATGGAAAAGTTTTAGGTAAACATAAAGGTATATGGAATTATACATTGGGTCAGAGAAGAAGGCTGAGGATTTCTTCTTCAAGACCTTATTATGTTATTAAACTTAATAAAAAGAGAAATGAAGTCGTGGTTGGTTTTGAAGACGATACGTATAGTAGCTCACTTGTTGCCAGGGATGTTAATTGGGTTTCAATAGGAGGTCTTTCTGGAGAGATGAAGGTGATGGCGAAGATTCGTTCTTCTCAGGCTGGATCTGATGCAATAATAAAGTTTATTGAAGAAGATAAGGTGTACATAAAATTTAATAATTCCCAAAAATCTATTTCCCCTGGACAATCCGTGGTGTTTTATGATAGTGACATCGTCGTTGGCGGGGGAATTATACATGGTTAAGGCAATTGCTTTACTATCAGGCGGCTTAGATTCAACCCTTGCCGTAAAATTGATGTTAGAGCAGAGGATTAATGTTTTTGCACTAAATTTCGTTACACCCTTCTGCACTTGTACAAAAAAAGGTTGCAGGCATCAGGCAGCTGTGATGGCCGAAAAGCTCGGTGTCAAAATAAAGATTATTAGATTGAAAAAAGAGTACATCGATCTTGTTAAAAATCCGAGTCATGGCTACGGTAAAAATATGAACCCTTGTATTGATTGCCGCATATTTATGTTTTCAAAGGCTCGTAAATATATGGATGAAACTGGTGCTTTATTTGTCTTCACTGGCGAAGTTTTGGGTGAAAGACCAATGTCCCAGCGCCGCAATGCAATGAGGATAATTGAAAAGGAATCAGGACTTGAGGGAAGAATATTGAGACCACTATGTGCCAAACATCTTAAACCAACCGCCCCTGAGATTGAAGGGACTGTGGATCGGAATCAACTTTTAACGATCAATGGCCGATCCAGGAAACCGCAAATATCATTAGCCAAAGAAAAGGGCATAGATGATTATCCTTGTCCGGCTGGAGGTTGCCGTTTAACTGACCCTAATTATGCAAAAAGGCTGAAAGAGGCCTTTGAACATGCTGAAGATACTCTGAATGATATAATTCTTTTAAGGTATGGTCGCCATTTTAGACTACCAAGCGGCGCAAAGGTAATCGTCGGACGAAATGAAGGCGAAAATAAAATCTTAAGTAGCATTGCAGCACACGGCGATATTCTATTATTAGAAACAAAGGATTATGTAGGTCCGGTAACTCTCCTTTATAATTATGAGGATGTAGAAGATATCCAGCTAGCAGCAAACCTATGTCTTACCTATAGTGATTATAAAGGTGAAAAAACTGCAGAGGTCGAAATTGGAGATAATTCAGAAATTTTGGCAATACCGTTATCTACTAAAAGAACAGAAGTTCTTAGAATATGAAGATGGGAGGTTAAATGGCAAAATTACCAGAGATTGGAAAAATTTCAGCGGAAGTTTTTAACGAGTTAATCTATCCGCATCTGGGTGCGAAAAAACCTGAGATTCTGGTTGGTCCTCAACACGGGGTTGATGTTGGAATTGTACAGATTGGAAATAAGGCGGTGGCAATGACAAGCGACCCAGTTTTTATAGTTCCTGAATATGGATTCAAACGGGCCGCATGGTTTGCCATTCACATTCTTACTTCAGACGTTGTTACTTCAGGTCTTCCACCTACTTATCTTACTATTGATTTAAATCTACCCATGTCAATGACCGAGGAAGAATTAAAAATCGTATGGGAAACAGTTGACAAAGAATGTAAAAAGATGGGCATGGCGATTATTTGTGGCCACACAGCACGATATGATAACTGTTATTACCCAATGGTTGGAGGCGCGACCGTATTGGCAGTTGGTAGCCTTGATCAATATGTATCGCCACGGTTTGCTCAAGTCGGCGATAAGATTGTGATCACCAAAGGACCAGCTATTGAGGCAAGCGGTATTTTTGCCGCGATGTTTCCGACATTACTAACTGAGCAATATGGAACTGGATTCTCACAGCGTGCACAGAAGCTTTTCTATAAGATGTCGGTGGTAAATGACGCAATGACCGCAACCGCAATTGGCGTGCGCGATGAGGGTATCACTTCTATGCACGATGCAACAGAATGCGGGATATGGGGTGGCATCTATGAACTTGCACAAGCAGCTGGGGTTGGCGTGAGGATCGAGAAAGAGAAGATAGTCGTTGAGGAGTGCGTTAATGAAATATGCGAGCTTTTCGAAATCGATCCTTATGCATCGATCAGCGAGGGAACACTTATTATTACATGTAAAGAGAACAAAGCAGAAAAATTGATAAGGGCATTCAAGGATGGAAATATTAAGGCATCAGTTGTTGGCGAATTGACCGGATCCAAATTTGGTATGGTCTTAATTGAAAAAGGAAAGGAAAAGAGATTACAGCATCCAATAGTTGATCCATTCTGGAAAGCATTTTACGATGCCTTGCAGAAATACAAGAAAATAGGGGTATAGGTGTTAGTTATTAGTTGGCAATCAATAAGTAGTGTATTAAGGAGGATAAATGGAAGATAATCGAATATCGCACCATGAATCAGTGCGTAAGGTGTATGAGAAAATAAAAAAAAGATAAGATCAGTAATATATGGGATCGATATGAAACCCATGGGTTAGGTGGTAAACCTGACCAACGTTGTCCATTCTGGGGAATTGGGGTCAAACCTTTTCTAAAAATCCCCGTACGCTGTCTCTACGAGGGCAGGCGGTGATAAAAATGCAACCGCAGATAACGTAAAAAAATGCCGCTGAGCCCGTATGCATCATATGCGTACAAAAATCTCTGAGCGACGCCATTTGTATTATTTGACAATCACCACTTTTTTAAATTCTGTCAAAGTACCATCGGTAAGTTTTATAAAATAAATACCGGTTGGTAACTCAATATTTATTGCACTATTTTCTTCAAGATATCCCGCGTATAATTGAGATATGAAGCGACCTGTTTCGTCATATATATCTATTTTAATTCTTCTTTTTTGTGCGGAACTCAGACAGATTGTCACTTGTCCAGATGTAGGATTAGGATAGACTACGAATTTTGAAATTTCTTTTCTTTGTTGAAGTTCTTCAACACTAACGATTCTCCCAAACTGTCTCAGTGCGGGGTCACCGTATAGGTTATAATGATATGCTGGAATCCAAAACATTACAGTATTCATAAAATCTGTTCTAGCCATATCATATGAGGTACCGATGATACCATGACTTGAAGTCGTATCTTTCATCAGTCTATCAAAAAAGTGATATGGTATACCTCCTGGATCCGAATGACTCATCCAGGCGACTCGTGAACTGCTAATAACAGAAGAAGAACCTCGATACAGCAACATGGCTCCAAGACCAGTGACTTCCGGTTTGCCCAATAGGCATGACCTCAAGAATGTTGTGGCAGGATAAGTATTGTCCAGCTGATATACATCACTAGCAATGAGAGAGGCAGGCCATTCTATTTCATGATTTTCAGGTACACTATCACCATCATCCCATGCCCATAGTTTCCTGGCGTACCAGTCAGGCGCCCCGTGATGGCACTCGTACATGATGCCCTTATTTTGCCAATAAGAAATATGATTGCTTCTCGTTAGAGAATCGGTGCACGGGTAAGTACATGGTCCCAACCCTCCTTTTTCATAAAGATAGGTCGCATTTGACCTATGGAGTACTGTATCATCCATGAGCTGCTCCATATAGTCGGCACCATCATTCCTTGGGTTTCCACTGTGATTTTCGTTTTCATAATAGTAAAGAGCACCTGTTAATAGTGAAGCAGTTTTGTAGGTTACATCAGTATTGCAGTCAAAGGCAATCATTTTGATGCAAATGTCTTCGATAACATCTACGGTACTAAAAGGAATCCTTCCTACATGGATATCAGCGTGATAATCAGGATTATCTTCACCATTGGGTTGGGTGAGCGAATCATAGACTTCACCATAGTACTCGTCACGATCACTATTCCAGGACAATGTATCATGATCAGTCAATTCTGCATAGTACAGATCACTCGGTATCGGCGAGAAATCAGGATCATTATAGGGACTGTCCGGATCATTGTTCCAGGGAACAATCAGGCGCCATGGCATGTCTGTAATAAATCCCACAAACAAGGCATATTCGATATCAACCATGTTCTGTCGCAAATAATTTCTGATTTTTTGTGGCAGATCATCTCCGGGAATATTTGCTTCTATATATTCTTTTGTTACAATATTAACATCGTATCCCTGACTCTGTCGGTAAGTTACGAGACTGTCAACCGCATTCTGAATTGCTGACGGGAGAATAATGTAATATCCGTTTGCCCTCTTCGGTGTTTCAGTGTGGTACCAAGCTTTTACATCACTCCAGTTATATAGCATCTCTTCAGCAATTTCATCAAAGGTGATATCATTTATTAAATTTTGGTAAAACTTTGCTCGCTCACTTTCTGGAGCAGGTATGTTGTAATTTATCTGAACATTGATTGTTGGTGCATAATAGAGTTTCCGGGATAACGGTTTATGAGCGAAATGATAGCAAGCGAGGTCAATAAGGGTATATTTTCTTAAACCACCTATTGAAAGAACATTGCCATATTCTTCATGATATAACCTGTTTGATGCGTAGAACATCTTCTTTTGATGTTCATATAATTCTTCCATTTTGGCAACCACGCCATCATTCATTAGCGGCAGCATTGGTGGTGAGGGAAATATCGTAACAGTTCCTATCTCTTCTCGCGCACCATGAAATTCTACAGTCTCGACAATTGCACCAGGTGGGAGAGCAACAGTCACTGTTTTACAGGGTAGGTTTGGTGCTCCAGGTGTGTTAATATACGCACAGTCTTCTATGATAATTGTGTTATTTAAAAGCTGGTATTCTGGGGCTGGTACATTTATGTTTAGTACATGTGCCCAGCTAAATATGGCAACAAGAATTAAACTCACTATTCTCATGATTATCCTCCAGTCTTCATATGCAATATACACCGCAGCAGGATTCATGTCAAGAGGAAACCTTTCAGTAAGTTCCGAGGAATAGATTTTTAGTTGTTCAGGTTCTGCAGAAGTATCTTGACATCACCATCTGCATGGGTAAGATTTCACACAGTTCTATATTATAAGAAGGAATGGTTGGAGTGTTAGAGAGAAAATTTTCTAAAGAAGATATCGAAAGAATAAGCGAAATAATTGACGGCTTAGAATGCCCCAATGATTTCCAGTGCTGCCAGGGAGGTTTTGAAAAATTGTGTAAGGCGAGGTATATAGGCGTAGAAGGGTTTCTTGAATGCTTAGAAGAAAACCCTGCAGAATGCAAATTCGCGGCTACTTATCATGATCAGTTTTTCCTATGCCAATGTCCTTTAAGAATCTTTATAGCCGAGAAATTCAAGAAACTGCAAGATAATCAAAGGTGAAACGATTTGCCGTACGTTATTCATATTCATTATCCTTCATGCGCGTCATTTTATCCTTTTGTCAATTAACAAAATAATAAAATGAGAAATCGTTGTAGTACATGAAAGCATTAAGCGGTGAGAGTACAGTCAATTGACACAGGTTGATTGCTGCATATCATAGAAAGGAGGTTGGGGTGAAGGTTTTGAAGATAGTCTTATTAGCAATAGGTTGTATTATTCTTGTGCTGGTTATTATTTTTGTAATCTACTTGCTGATGAATAAACAGGGCGTTATTGAATCGTCAGAAATCGGCAACCCTGAACTTGAGCAAAAAGTGCTGATTGCCAGTCAAGGAAGCGATTTTAAAAATGCTCTGGTTGAGGGTTTAAGCACGAACCTTGAACAAAGGCAGATATACATAAAGGTTTTGGATGTTACGGTACTGAGTGAGGTGAGTGAAGAAGACTGGGATGCCGTGGTTCTCATTCACACGACAGAGATGAGCAAACTGCAGCCTGATGTAAAGGCATTTCTTGACCGCGCGCATGACTTAGACAAAGTGATTCTCATAACCACTTCTGGTCCAGGCACCTGGAAAACAGACGATTATGACGTTGATATTATTACTTCAGCGTCTAAGAAAGAAGAATTACCAGGGTTGACCGAGGATATTCTAAGGCGCCTGGATGTGCTATTGAGCGAATAAGTCCGCTTTTCATAAGTTGAGCAGTTTTCAATATCGCCGATTTCACAGATTTTTCACAGCAGTAACATATACTTAGTCGCCGTAAGTCAAGCAACAAAAGGTGGGCTTTTAGAAAGAGAACATGTTTTTTCTATCCTTCACCCCTTTCGAGTCGTGACTTACGGCATTTCTTATTTCCAAAGAGAAAATAGGAGGGTACTCAACCATCTGCCTAATTGACTCAGTCTCAACCTGTACCTTAGCAAACAAGTCCTCGACACTCTTTTGATCAAGTGCGTTCCAAGTTATCTCCTTGTATAAATAATCACAGCCAAAATTTCAGAAAAGGCAATAGTTAATTGTAAAATTAAGTCTAATTAGCGTTTCCAGTTTCGCATGGACCAACGGCATCTTTCATCAACAAATAGTCTTGTAATTCCCATGAAACTAATTATATTTCTTAAGGTGAATATTCTTTCAATCTTGCTCATCTCCACAGGTTTAGCAATGGATGCCTTTGCTGTGTCTATTACAAGTGGAATAACAATTAGGCGTCTGAGAATAAGGCATGCGCTGAGAATAGCGCTATTTTTTGGCCTTTTTCAGTCACTCATGCCAATAATTGGTTGGCTGTCAGGGATTGCTCTAAAAGATTTCATTGCGGGTGTTGACCACTGGATTGCGTTTGGACTTCTGAGTATTATCGGTTGCAAAATGATTTATGAATCATTTAAATTAGAGCTGACTGAAAACAAAATTGACCCTTTGAATATCTATGTTCTGTTTATACTTTCCATCGCAACAAGTATAGATGCATTAGCTGTTGGTCTGAGTCTTTCATTCTTGGAGGTCGCTATCGTTCTTCCGGCAATCATAATCGGGATTGTAACATTTCTGTTGTCTTTTCTGGGAGTCTACATTGGCAATAAAGTTGGACATTTCTTCGAAAGAAAGATTGAGATAATCGGTGGCTTGATTTTAATTGGTATAGGTATAAAAATATTGATTGAACATCTGTTTTAAATATACCCCTTATTGAAATAACCCCATGTGAACTACTTGGTGAGGTGGGCTTTTAGAAAAAGAACATGTTTTTTCTATCCTTCACCCCTTTCAGTCGTGACTTACGGCATTTCTTATTTCCAAAGCACAGGTGGCGCCTCAATCAATCAAAGAGGTTACGATCTACTCTGGTTAAATATCCACGACTCGATTAGGTGTTTTTTCACCAGCCCTTTACCCCGAATGAGGATTTGATTTGCAAAGAAAATTGGGTTCATTACGACCCTTGGACAATTGTCGTAATGACACAATGTGATTCTAATTAATAATAGTAAATCTTTTAATATCCAGCTTTTCTTTTTGGTCAAACATTAAAAAGTATATTCCGGTTCGAACCTTTTTGTTATATTGATCCAAACCATTCCAGGTCAAATCTAAAGTATTTCCAGACAGTGCCAATCCTTTCACCAATCTACCTGTAATATCGAAAATTTTAATTTCTCCGACAGACTCTAAACCAAAAAGAGAAATACTTAGGGGCAAACGCGAAATAGTTACAAGTTGAGAAAACTTCAATATTGAATTTGTTTGTTCATAAACAACCTGAGGTCTTGTTGTTCCATATATTATTTCAAGACTGTCAACAATAATACAATGAAGATAACCATGATTATCGATCGCGAAATCCTTAGGATATCCACTACTATAAATATCCTCGAATAGCCATTCTGAATCTGGTTTCCACATATGCCGCACATAAGTATCTGTGGTCTGGTTACCCAATACGTGAGGAATTATGTTTTCAATAACGATTTCCTTACCAAAATATCCTAATCGTGTGATATTTTCGTGCATCCATAGCCCATTTTGTTTCACTGAATGGTATGAAGAATCGAAATCGTAAAAAGCTAAATGTGGACAGCAAGTGATATCCACTGCTATACCTACTGGCCATCGAACATCAAACCCACTGATGTATTCGACGTGCCATCCAGTGCTGTCTCTAAAACCATAGTGAAAATATCGCTGTTTATCATCTATTAAAGGAGGCCCTATTCCAATATGTAGGTTGTTATTTCTATCAATGATTAAAGAAACATATCCCATGCCACCAATATATTCATTGTTCCAACTTGAACCATCCCAGTAGTAATGCCGCAATTCACCCCCACAAACTACATGAGGATAATCTAATGTATCAGTATCAAGACCAGACTTGTAATAATCCCAGGTGTCAAGTGCTATAGATTGCCAGCTACCTAAAGAATCTTTGGTCGTGTAATATAAACCATGTTTAAAATATATTAAGTGGGGACTTGGTTTTTTATCTATGGCAAGTTCTACTGGGTTGCCTTTGCCTGCTCCTATACCTGTAGCACCCGAATCTACTATCTCAGTTAACCACTGAAAAGAATCGCCTACAGCGATACGCTGGGCATAATAGATAACACTGTCCTTATAATAGGCAACCGAAGCTTTACCAACAGCGTTCACATCAAGGACAATATGCTCGGTTGCCTCAGGGATTGGTTCAAAATGCCACGTAGCAATGACAATTAATACAAGAAAACTGAATAGAGCCATAATATCCTCCTTACTTTATTTTAAATGAATTAAGAAGATTGTCAAGGGTAATTTCCAGAAACTTGGACACATCTTTATCCCTTGATTCTGAATTTATCAAATAAACTCCTTACCTTAATCCTCTCCTCGAAGAGGAGAGGAAAGCCATCTTTTCGTACA
>JAUVZL010000049.1 GCA_030602565.1 Candidatus Stahliibacteriota bacterium | reverse complement strand
AATCTACTACGAGACATGCTATCACAAAGACGATGCTTTGATGAGAGAACGCTATTTGAAAAACACATATGGTCATAGATACATTCGTAATAGGCTAAAACACCATTTAGCGATATTCTGAAATGATTTATTACACAGGGCGAGAAGGTTTTGGTCGACATAAAAGGAGTAACCGAGTATGGGAGTGACGGAGTATCGGGGAACAAGAAAGTTCGCTAAGACCTATCGAGACCTTGATGTCTATAAAATAGCATTTGATGGTGCAATGAAGATTTTCGAATTGACAAAGGGTTTCCCAAAAGAAGAGAAATACTCCCTGACAGATCAAATCAGACGTTCTTCGCGCTCGGTCACCGCAAACATTGCTGAAGCTTGGCGTAAACGTCGTTATAAGTTAGCATTTGTTAGTAAATTGAATGATTCTGAAACTGAAGCAACTGAGACACAGGTTTGGCTCGAATATTCATATCGCTGTGGTTATATCAATGAATCGGTCTACAAAGAATTTGATCAATTATATGAACAGACAATTGGGAAATTAGTACGCATGATTACTAACCCCGATAAATGGCTACTGACAGCTGTGAATGGCACAGAGAAAGGACACAGGAAATAAGTGACTCCGATACACCAATACACCGTTACTCCGATACCGTTTGATGTCTTGTGTAACTTTTACAAGACATCAAACGTCTTGTCTCTAAAGGAGGTTTTATGGGAAGTGCAGAAGCCGTTCCATTAGTACTTACAGTTCTGATCTCGGTTGGCGGACCTGTTGCTATTGTGATTGTTGCAATAGCTCTGGCATATATGAGAAAGAAGAAGTATTACGAGGCAATGGTTAAGGCAATGGAATTAGGTAAAGATCCTGAGGCGATCGGGCAACTTTTCATGGCTAAGGCAGAGAAGAAAGATGATAATGGTCTGGGATATCTTAAAGGCGGTATAGTAGTTGCCGGTATTGGACTTGGTCTTTTTGGTATGGGCCTTTTCCTCGATGATGGAGGGCTCTTTGGACCATCTGCCTTTATGTTCATCTTAGGTTTAGCCTTGGTGCTTGTTTATCTGGTAATAAGACCCAAAAACAAAGAGAAGTAGTCTAAATAACCTTTGAAAGCGGGGAAGCATGCCATTATTGAATTGGTCAAACGCTCTCAGCGTGGTGATGAGCAGGCAATGTCTGAACTCATCACCATGCTCAAAGGGCTGATTTATACCATCATCTTTCGTATGGTCAAGGATCCAGAACTCAGCAAAGACCTTACCCAGGATACCTTTATTCGGTTCTTTCTTAAGATTCAAAAAATCAAATACCCAGAGCAGACCCGTGCCTGGATATGTAAGATGGCACGGAATATAGTATATGACTATTATCGCAAAGCGAAGAAGCATGAGACTGTCTCTTTTGAAGAGATACCTGAACCTAAAGGAGTTTCTGGTCTCGAGAAAAGGCATAAAAAGATGATTATTCAAGATGCTTTAGCACGATTGACTGAGCGTGATCAGATGCTCTTAACCATGGCATATTATGAGGGTTTCAGTTTATCTGAGGTTGGGGATGTTATGAAAATACCTGCAAAGAATGTGAAGGTCTATCTGCATCGAGCCAGGCTAAGGTTAAGAAAAGAATTAGAAGGACATAAGAATGAACTCCTGTCCACACGCTAAGAATATCATTGCCTATCGCCTTGGTTTGCTCAATAAAGGGGAGAGGCAGAAATTTGAAGCTCATCTTGAGCAATGTTCTGCATGTCAGCAAGAAATCAGACTCGAATCTATTATTGAGCAAGAGTTAGCAACAGTATCTGACCCGGGTCAGATTGAGCAGTATGTACTTGCTGCTGTTCGGTTGCGAAAGTGCGCAGCACCCCGGCTTTCGTGGTTATATATAATCAGGATGGGAGTTTATGCATTAGCCATGATCACTTGTGCTCTAGTCTTCATCCCCTGGCTCCTCGAATTCCCTTTAGCTAATCTTTTTGATATAAAAATCAACCTTAACTTACCAGCACAATTATATGCTTTTCTGGAAGGTTTCAGCTCTCCGTTCGTAATACTTGCGATTGGACTCATCCTCATTGCAGCGAGCTCAATCTATTCGTATATCGCTCTACGCGAGTAGCGTTATAAGAAACGGGGAAGAGGTGCACCGGTGAAACGGTGATATTGAATTTCTTTTGTCTTTTTTGTTGCTCCCATACTCCGTTACTGTTTATTCAGTTTTTTTTGTTGTCGCCTTGCTCTCTACTCTTTATTGTTCGAGCGAAGTCGAGAACACACATCAAGGAATACATTGAATGATTAATTCGTATTCGTAATTCGTTTTTCGTGCTCGTAATATAAGATTATAACGAATACGATATTCTCTGATACTCCCATGCTCCGTTTCGATCGTTGGTTGAATCACAAGTGATTGGAAGAGAGCACTATGTGCTGGAAATGAGCCATAGGCTGGAAGTGAACACTGCCTCTCAAAAGATCGAGACCTTCGGCGTGTTGGAACAGTTTTAATTCCCTTCATTTTAAATCATTCCACCCCACACCTTTACTTATCTATTTTCATATGGAGCACACAATTTGCACTATGTACACTGATCTAGCGTTTGCTTATCATTAGACAGACTAAAAAAGGTGTGTGGGTCCATTCCATCACGCACTTTTGATGAAAGTGTGGCGATCATTTCCATACGAAGTATCGCTTCCATGCGCAGCATCACTTCCATAATAATCATCATCTTCATAACTTCCCATTTTCTAAACTTCATTCTATCATTAAATCCCCGTTTCTCCCAGTCTGCCCCACATAACTCACTGTCATTCCCCGACCCACATAACTCACTGTCATTCCCCGACTTGATCGGGGAATCCAGTCTTGTGAAAAATGAAATGTGTCTTCAGCCTGCCCCGTTAAACGAAGTTGTACGGGGCGAAGCGTGCACGAAATATGCCTTAATCTCCGATTGAGCTGCAGATTTCAGTGTATCGAACAAATGTGAGATGTCTCCAGTCCGCCATAGGTGGATGTGTCTTCAGAGAATCGTGTCTCCAGCCGAAGGCGTATCTTCAGCTTTGGTTCCTTCTACCGTATGCGTACAAATACCTACGTACTTATCCGTATTTCCGGCAATTGCTATGCTTTGTGTTTTTAGTTATCATCCTTGACAAAATCATTATTTTTCATATACTTTCCTTAAGTCCGTCCTTTTCCATTGGAAAAGGCGAGGAGTTGTAATGTTGGGTTATGGTTAAGATAGTATGAATATGGTCAGTACTCATGAAACTGACAAGGGCGGTAGCTTTGCTTTTCTTGTCGAAAAGCAAAACTACACTAAGCACTAAGAACTAGACAGTAAGCAGCTCAAGGAGAAACGGGGCATGGGAGAAACGGTGAAACGGAGCGCTAAGAAGAGAGTTACAACCTATCGTGATCTTGATGTCTATGAAATGGCAATGGATGGGGCGATGAGGATTTTTGAAATAACCAAGGCATTTCCTAAAGAAGAGAGATATTCACTGACTGATCAAATAAGAAGATCTTCACGCTCCGTGTGTGCAAATATATGTGAGAGTTGGAGGAAACGTCGTTATAAGATGGCATTCATAAGTAAGTTGAGTGATGCAGAGACAGAAGCATCAGAAACACAAGTCTGGGCTGAATTTGCATTCCGGTGTGGCTATTTGGACCAATCAGTCTTTGAAAGAATCAGCAAGCATTATGATCATATAGTTGGTAAGCTGGTTCGCATGATTGATAATCCTGTTCCATGGTTGCTTGTTAGTAAGAATGTTAAGGAAATAGGGAAGCGAGAGAGAAGGTAGAAATTCACCGTTTCACCGACACTCCGTTTCGCCGTTTCAAACAACATGTCTAATGTGTTTGAATATGTTGTTTGAAAGCCTTAGTGCCTACTATCCCGAAGAGAGACTGAAATGAAGTACATTATTATGATTGTTTGTGCGTTTGCTGCAACGACAGCATACGCAGAATTCAACCGCACCAGCGGACTCATTGATATCCCGACGGCGCGTGTTTTGCCGCATCTTGGCTATCGTATTGGACTCGATGGAACAATACCACTTGGTTCAGCACCAGGCAATGAAGATTTTGAAGGGAATGTCCATATGGCATTGGGACTGGGTGATCAATTCGAGGTCTATCTCGATGTTTACTCTTTTTCAGATTTTACTCCGGCATTTGGTTTTTGCCATAATTTCTTGGGCGGTGAAATAATTGCTCTATCCTGGGGCATTCATCAGATATCATATGCGCTTGATGTTTCCGAAGTCGGGCACGGCGATTCAACAGGCTGGCATGACGACCTTATGTACTATGACGGCGATTATGAAAAGCCATTTGAGCTCGGCTCCGCGTTCATTGTAGCAACCTATTCAGCAACTGATCGTTCTCATGCGACAATCGGCATTGGCCGGGGTAGATATGTCGGGTACGGAACTCATTCTCATTATTTCAATTCAAATTTCCATCATGAAAAAGGTGGTGATTGGGGTATTGGATTGATTGCAGGTGTTGAAATAATGTTTACTGACAGGATATCATTTCTGTTCGAAGGTGATAGTCGTGATCTCAATTTGGGTTTGAAATTCCGATTCTTACCAGTTGAGATTGGCATTGCAATGAGTAAATTCGAATGGTTATTGTGGTCAGACATGAATGATTACCAGCCGCGGCTCGCTGCATCAATATCATATGTACAGGATAAGAAAAAGGAAAAGCCAAAATCCGGGATGATCGCTGGAACAGTACACGATACAGAAGGCAATGTACTTGCTGCACAGGTCAGCATACTCGATTCAGAATATGACCCGAGGATTATTGGTCCGGATATCGGAACATACAGTTTTAAAAAAGTAAAACCGGGTGCTTACGAATTATTTGCCACTGTCAAGGGTTATATTGGTTCCAAAAAAATATTAAAAGTCACCGCTGGCAAGACAACAATTTGTGATTTTGCTCTTATTAAAGAAGTGCCAAAAACAGGGAGCATAAAAGGTAAAGTCGTTGATCTAAAGACTAATGAACCTTTGATTGCTCAGCTTTCAGTGCTTGAAACAAATAAGACTACTGAGTCTAGTGCAAATGGAAATTTCGAGTTTACTGATCTTGCACCAAAAATTCATGATGTAAAAGCAGTGGTGCTTGACTATGAGACTGGTTTTTACCCGGTAGTCGTATATGAGGGCAAACAGAGCGACCTGCTCATCAAAATGATCAAACGTGGCATGGTCATAACATTAAAAGGAATAGAGTTTGATCTGAATAAGGCAACCCTCAGACCTGAATCATATCCAATCCTTGATCAAGCTGCCGCGATCATTACAAATCATCCTGAGATATCAGTAGAGATACAAGGGCATACGTGCTCGCTTGGAAGCGCATCCTATAATCTGAAATTATCTGCCGCACGTGCTAATTCAGTGCGTAATTATCTAATTGATAAACACATGATTGAACCCTACAGATTCACTGCCAAAGGCTATGGCGAAGCACAACCTGTCGCTGACAACAAAACTGAGCTGGGTCGCCGGCAAAACCGCCGCGTCGATTTTGTAATTCTGGAAGAGTGAAGAAGAATGAAGCTGTGAAGATAGGAAATTATGAAGATGCCTAGTTGTGAAGGAACTGTTTTTCGACCTTTTTACTCTTCGAGCGAGCAGCGCGAGTCGAGAAGAAACACCCATACTCCCTTACTCTCATACACCGATACTCAAAGTCCGTTGACATGTCGGCAAAACCAAGTAAAATAAGAGCACTATGAATTTGAAAATTATGAAAAAATCACTTGTATTACTTTTCATCTTTTCATTTGTGTGGGCACAATCCACCATTCCATTAGGAAACGTGGTAGATCCTGAGACTCAAACTTCCGAAGGAAGTCCGTCTGCATCCGCTGAAATCGGTTTGAATCAAACTTCCGAAGGAAGTACTGCATCCGCTGAAATCCGTCTGAATCAAAATTTTGTAGACGACGTCTACAAAATTGAATGCGGCGATTTGCTCGAAATCATCATCCTTGGTGAAGAAGAACTCTCCCGAACCCTCATGGTCATGCACAATGGTACTGTTTCATTCCCTCTAATTGGAGAGGCGAAAGTTGCAGGTTTGACCACAGAACAAGCAGCAGAATTGCTTGTTGAAAGGTTGAAAAAGTATTTTACGCAACCAGTAGTGTCCATTATTTTCAAAAGCCCAACCTTACCATATGTATCAGTGTTCGGCGAAGTTTTGCGCCAGGGCGCAGTTGAATATCAACGAGGACTTAGAGTAACAGATTACATCGCGCTTGCTGGTGGTCCAACCACTAAAGCAAATCTAAGTAAAGTAAAAATCGTAAGATTTCAGACAGAAAGACCATTAGCTACAACTATAAACGTGAATGAGATTTTGGATAAAGGTATGCTTGATAAGAACTTCGAACTCAAATCTGGTGATTGGATCCACATTGATAAGAAATTCACCATAAACTGGGGGGCAGTCCTCCAATTCGCCACCCTGACTTTAACCGCATTGAATCTTTACCTAACCATCGAGAGGATTAATGAATAACGGATTGTGCTCCGCACAGAGCGTAGAGCAGATAGCTATTTTATGAAACGGAGAAATGGAGTAACGGAGTATCGGAGCAAAAAGATTACAACATACCGTGACCTTGAGGTATATCAGATGGCAATGGATTGCGCGATGGAAATATTTGAAATAACAAAGTCCTTTCCTAAATCAGAGCAATATTCATTAACAGACCAAATAAGACGTTCATCCCGTTCTGTTTGTGCTAATATATGCGAGGCATGGCGAAAACGACGCTACAAACTATCATTTGTAAGCAAACTTAGTGACGCAGAAACAGAAGCATCTGAGACTCAGGTCTGGCTTGAATTTGGTTCTAAATGCAAATATATTGATGATGCAGCACACCAAAAATTGGACAAGCATTATGATCAAATTGTGGGAAAATTGGTACGCATGATTTTTAATCCTGATCCATGGCTAATTACTACAATCAGCAATGCAGAACGTCGTAGGAGAGCAGCACGGTGATAATTATCCGAGACTTTATGTTAACCATTAGTTCACCGTTTCTCCCATGCACCTTATCTCCGTTTCATAAAGAGATGAAATTATGAACAAGGTTGGTAATTTCAATCAAAATAACTTTCATCCAGAGGATGAAAAGCCGATAGACATTCACGATCTCTGGAACAAGTTCTTCAGGCGCCGAAGGCTCTTTCTCTACATCGCCATACCTATCTTCCTCGGTATAGTTATTTCCCAACTTACCAAAGCCTATACTCCTATCTATCGCGCGACATTTGATATCGGTATTACACAAGAAAGGTCTACTGGCGGATTCCTTGCCGGGTACGAAGAAATCGTTCCCACAACCCAGATCGGAACCGTGACCCAACGTGTAATTTCGAATCTTCTAAGCGTTGGTCTGGCAGAAAAAGTTGTTGATAGCCTTGGTCTATATACCCATATTAAAAATGGCAATTCTGCGGTTATAAAGGTTGAAGCGAAAATTAAAAAGGATTTTGAAAACCCAATTGGACCGTTAAGATTGAAAATTACAGATGGTAGATTTGAGATTTATAATAACGGCGAGCGAATTAAAGAAGGCAGATTAAACGAGATCATCGATTTTGAATTGTTCGATCTGAAAATTGTACCTCTTACTGAAATTACTGGTAGGAAAACCTATGAACTTACTATCTATCCAAGAGACAGAATGGCAATTGCATTAAGAAATTCTATTTCCACCAAAGTCCTTGAAGCCGATAAAATAGACAAAGAAATCGGCTCTTCAGGTGTGCCCTTTTCTGGTGAAGGCGCATCTGGTAAACTTGTAAGTGCTAACCCAAGAGTTTATGATACAGATCTCGGAATTCTGAGAATATCAGTCCATTGGGGCAATCCTGAGGATGCCTTAAGAATCGCGCAGGTTCTTTCAAATCAAATGATCGAGCAGGACAAGATAGAAAAATCCCTGCAATATGTGCAATCACAGACATTTATTGACACACAACTTACAGTCTACCAGGAAAAACTTACAACAGTCGAAGACGAAATTAGATCATTCAAAGAAAGAAAAAAGATTGTCAATCTTGAAGCTTCCACTCGAGCCCTCATTACTCAGATATCTCATCTCGAATCCCAGAAAAGTCAGAAACAAATTGAACAGAAAATACTCAAAGACCTTAATACATACCTTACAAGTGAAAAAGGAAGTGTTGACCAGATACCAAATTTTGCGTCTGCGATGGTGTCAGACCCAGTACTTCAGAATTTCTATTCTCAACTTCTTCAGGTGGAAGCAGAACTTAAGGGAAGATTAAAAGAATATTCGAGTGGTCATCCAAAAGTTTTAGAAATCACAGCGCAACTTGCCGGTCTTAAAGATCAAATGAAAGAAGAAATTACCAAGAGAATACCAACCATGCATGCAGAAATCAGAAGCATAGACAATCAAATAAGCAGTCTGCAGATGAAGCTTGAAACTGTACCGGATGATGAAATCCAACTTGCCCGACTTGAAAGGGACAAGGAAACAGCCGAGAAGCTATATACATTTTTTGCTGAAAAGCTTGAAGAAACAAGGGTCCAGGAAGCAGGCGTAACCTCAGATTTGAGAATCATAAATCCTCCGCTTGTTTCTACAAATCCTGTTACATCAAGAGGACGTCTGAAAGCAGGTTTTATTGCACTACTTATAAGTCTATTAGCCGGTGGTTTTGGTGTATTCATTGCCGAATACCTGGATAATACAGTAAAAGACCCGGACATAGTTTCTGAAAAAATCGGTTTGCCAATATTTGCCTCGATTCCGAACGTGAATGCACCAACTGCAGCGAGCGAAGCGCCTGCCCCGTCAGTTGATAAACATACGGGGCGGCAATCTCAATCAAAATACTCTTCGAGCATAGTCGAGAAGCATCCTTCTACCATTGCAGGTAAAAAGAAAAAACCCCATGCGCTTAGCCCTATGCGCTATGCTCAGAAGTTGAAAAACCTGTTGTTCTCTATCGCACCACTATCTAACAGCGTAAGGAATGGTAGATTATCCGACCACATAGCTTTCATCGACCCACAAACATATTCTGCTGAATTCGAGGCATTCAGAAAACTTGCAGTAAATCTTGAATTTGCCCATCCTGAAGAAAGATACAAGGTCATATACGTAACTTCAACCGGTCCTGATGAAGGTAAAACCTTTATATCACTGAATCTGGGTTTGGTTCTTGGTACATCGAACAAAAAAGTCATGGCTATTGATACGGACTTCAGGAAAAAACGAGGACGCCTTACAGACATAGCAAAGCTGAAAAAGAAACCAGGCCTCTTCGACGTCCTCCAGGGCAAATCCAAACTCAAAGACGTCATTACTGAATTCACGCCTCAGAACGCGGTACGCTCTACGCCCCGCTTGCCCCGTGGAGGCGACCTGTCCTGTGGAAAAACAAAGTATTCCACGAGGGAAGCTACTCCACAAGGGGACGCCCTACCCACTACGCCCTACGCTTTACACTTGCTCCCTGTGGGAGCAATCCCTCCCAACCCCTTTACGTTCCTCGATTCAGTAAATATGCAAGAACTAATTGCTGAGTTAAAGTCGAAGTATGACTACATATTAATTGATGGTGTTCCTTTGGTCCTTTTTGCTGATGCTTCTTATCTTGCTAACTTCTCTGATGGTGTATTTCTGACCGCACGTTACGCTAAAACTAGTTTCAAAGAGCTTGAATATGCAAGAGACATGCTATTGACGGCAAAATCAAACATCATCGGCATCATTATGAACGGAGTTCCTAAAACCCGCGAAGGTTATTATTATTATCATCATTACTATTATCATAAGTATTATCCAAAATACTACAGAAAAGAGCAGTAGGAAGTAAGTAGTAAGTAGTAGGTAGTATGCTCTATACTCTATACCCTTTGCTCTATGCACTATGCCCTTTGCTCAGTCGCAGTGAGACCCCGCACTTTTAAACGCTCCCCGTCATTCCGGACTTGCCTGTCCTCTGACTTGATCAGGGGGATCGGGCAATCCAGACCAAATCCTCTTGTCATTCTCTGGCATCCTCTGACTTGCTGTTGTCCTGAGTTATATGTCGAAGGGACCAGGGGACCAGGGAATCCATGCTCGCAGGATGTCATTCTCTGGTTTAACCAGGGAATCCAGTATTTTCAACGCAGTGTGTCTCCAGGTCTCCGTGTTTTCCTGACGTTTCTTTTCCCGCTCGTAAGAGCCATAACCGTTCACGTTAGTGAACCATAACCGCCCCGCACTTTGCATAAGTGCGGTGGCCAGTCCCGCACGGCAGTGCCGTTTCTATATTTCCAGCTCAAGGAGCTAAATTCCAGATGAAATCTCCTTTCCATCCCGAGCAAGTCGAGGGATTACTTCCAAACCAAAGGTTTCATAAGTTGTCTCACTTCCATTCACGAAGTGAATAATATGTCTTGAAATTTAGTTAAAACTAAATTATAATACATACTATGAACAACCCGACTTATAATTCTTTGCAATTAAGAGAGATATTCCATTTAGAATTCTTGCGTTTATTGGCCAGGAAAATAAAAGGTGAACATTACATTCTTAAAGGTGGCGTTAATTTACGTTTCTTTTTCAATAGTTTCCGATATTCAGAAGATATGGATTTGGATGCGCATGGCATTACTGTAGAAAAACTCAAAGAAGTTGTAATGAATATACTCGGCGCGGCGTCTTTTCAAGAATGTTTTATCCCTTTTGGAATAAAGGAAATCATTGCCCCTGATATTGATAAAGCCAAGCAAACCGAAACCACCCAGAGATTTAAAACTCATCTGATAACTACTGAAGGACTAGATCTTTTTACAAAAATCGAATTTTCACGCCGAGGGTATAATGGTAAAATGATTATTCAATCAGTTTCAAATTCTATTTTGCGTATTTATAAATTACTGCCTTTAATAGTACCTCATTATGATATATCATCGGCAATATACCAGAAAATCAATGCCCTTGCCTCAAGAACAATTACCCAGGCAAGGGATGTTTTCGATCTATATATATTAAGTTCACAATATAACCCCAATGAAGAAAGAAAATTAGAGATTAAAAAAAATAAATTAACAAAAGCAATAAATAATACATATGATATAAGCTTTGTTCGTTTTCGTGATACTGTTTTGGCTTATTTGTCTATTGAGGATCAGACAGTATATAATTCATCAGCGCAGTGGGATGAAATCAGACTAAAAGTTGTCGATTTTATTGAGGAGTTCAGGAAATAATATGACTGAGAAGACGATACTATCTTATATTAAGCAATTACGCCGGCCGATTTTTACAACATCTGAATTATCCTTACTTTCTGGCAAATCATCTTCAAATGTAATTCAGACGCTTAATTATCTACAAAAACAAGGTTTGATTTATAAAATCTATCATGGTATCTGGGCTGAAACTGATCGCGACAGACTTAATGTCTTTACTGTAATTCCTTTTCTGTTTCCCCAACATCGCGCCTATGTTTCTTTTGTCAGTGCCTTGCATTATTATGGCATTATCGAACAGATTCCTCAAGTAATTACGGTTGCGTCAACTGCTCACACAAAAACAATAAGAACGAAAATCGCTACTTATTCTGTTCATCGTATTCACCCCTCATTTTTTAAAGGATTTATATGGGAAAAAGCAACTAAGAGTTTTTTGATAGCCGAGCCTGAAAAGGCATTGGTTGATAGTTTTTATCTCTCAGCACACAAGAAAAAATATTTTGGCTATTTCCCAGAGTTGCATTTTCCAAAATCATTCAGTTTCAGAAAAGCCAAATTCTGGATAAAAGATATTAATAGTATGAAAACCCGAAATTATGTTCAGAAAAGATTAAAGGCGATAATTGATGAACAAACCAAACCAAAAGAAAAGAGTAAGATATGGATACCGTAAAAGATAGAACCAAGGAGCTTATCGATCTCCTACCAAGCGAAGATGTAGAAGTTTTGCTTAAGGTAGCCGAAAGGTTAGCCGGATGGGAAGCCACCAGTGAGCTTCTCGAAGATAAGGAGGTAATGGCCTCCATTTTATTTTTCCTTGTTTTAACGAGTTTAGTTAAACAATTAATATGATAGAAATTTAGTTGTAACAGTACCAGGAGGTAATAGATGGCAAAAGTGGTGTTTAGAATAGAAATATTTCAAGAAGGTGATACATATGTCTCTCTTTGTCCAGAATTGAATGTATCGAGTTTTGGTGATACGATTGAACAGGCTAAGCAATCATTAATCGAAGCTGTCGAAGCTTTTGTAGAAACATGTGAAGAGATGGGAACATTGAGTGAAGTTTTAGAAGAAAGTGGTTTTCACAAAGCAGGCGATACGTGGGTGTCGCGTGAACCAGTGGTTGCGCAAAAAGTTACAATTCCAGCTTGATTAATGTCAGGAAGAAAAATCTCGCCGGTTCACTATTCAACTTTGATCAAAATATTTGAACTTGATGGGTTTATAGTAAAAAGGAAAAAGGGGGATCATATAGTTATGGTAAAAGAAGGTATAAAGAGGCCGGTTGTTATTAAATCCAGTCCAAAGGAAGTGCCAATTATTCATATTAGGACGAATATGACAACCGCTGGAATGTCCCGACAGGAATATTTCGAACTGTTAGATAGCTTATAAAGATACTAATTTAATTGCTACTCATCCAGTATCCTGCATCTTACTTTATGCATCTGTCTTTAATGGAGAAATAATTGAAGATTATCCTAAAGACTTTCCTTTTCCAGGCTGTCTACTCTACGGGACAGGCAGGGCGGGTCGCATTCCACCACAGTGTAATAAAAAAACCAGCTTACACATGGCGGGCGGGATAAATTATTATCGTTTTTTTACGAGTACGATGCACGATTTACGAATACGATATTCTCTGATACTCCCATGCTCCGTTTCTTTCTGTCTCCAGTCTCTCAGAGTCATTCTCTGGTTTGCCTGTCCTCTGACTAGATCAGGGGAACCAGGGAATCCAGTCTTGTGAAAAATCAATCGTAGTCGCCCGATTCATCGGGCAGTCCAATGAATTGGACAACTACAGCGCCAGTGTTTTGTTGCAGGCGCAGCGTTCTAATCTGCTAAACATACTTGACAAATAGTGCAACTTTTTGTAAAATAAGCCATATGATAAAACACCGAGAAATATTTGACGTAATTGAGCAGCATACAGAAAGCCCCGAGGCTATTGTTGTAACTGGAATGCGTCGGACCGGGAAAACCACGTTGCTGCAATATTTCTATCAGCGTTTGGGTTCAAAGAATAAACTATTTCTTGATTTGGAAAATCCATTGAACCGAAAAATATTTGATGAAGATAATTACGATCGAATCAAGAATTCCTTCGAAGCACAGGGTGTTTCTTTCACCAAAAAATCATACATTTTTTTGGATGAGATACAATTTATGCCTAATCTTCCATCTATCATAAAGTTTTTTATTGATCATTATAATGTAAAATTTTTTCTCACAGGATCCGCGAGTTTTTACATGAAAAACCTTTTTACCGAATCTCTTGCAGGTAGAAAATATCTCTTTGAATTGTATCCTCTCACATTTAAAGAATTCCTCACCTTTAAAAACAGGCAACTTAAAATACCTGAAGAAACCAGTAAACTAACAAAAGCAACCTTTGATTTAATATCAACACTTTACGACGAATACATGCTCTATGGAGGTTTTCCTGGCGTTGTTCTAAAATCGTCTATTGAGGAAAAAAAGATAACACTGGAGGATATTTTTACATCATTCTTCCAGCTTGAGATCATACAATTAGGAGATTTCAAGAGAAATGAGGTAATACGTGATTTGATGTTACTTCTCATGCAAAGAATCGGTTCAAAATTAGACATATCAAAGCTTTCAAAAGAGCTTGGTATTTCACGACCTACCTTGGCAGGATATATTTCTTTTCTGGAAGCCACTTATTTTATAAAAACACTGAAGCCTTTTAGTACAGGAAAAGATACTGAAATACGCAAGGCAAGCAAAGTTTACGTATGTGACTGTGGATTGGCGAATCAGATAACACGACTTGACCAAGGACATCTGTTTGAGAATTGCGTATTCCAGAGTTTGAGGGGTATAGGCAAACTACATTATTATCAAAGAAAGCGAGGTCTGGAGATTGATTTTATTGTCAATAAGGAGGATGCATACGAGGTTAAATTATTTCCTTACGAATCAGATATTCGAAAGTTACAGAATCTTGCTACAGATATTGGATTGAGAAACCATTATATTGTTTCAAAGAATTATTGCGATCTGCAAAACATCACTTATGGATTTATGTTATGATAGACAATCAATTCCAGCTTCTGCTCATATGTTTACCGAACGAAGTGAGACCCCGCACTTTTAAACGCTCCCCGTCATTCCGGACTTGCCTGTCCTCTGACTTGATCAGGGGGATCGGGCAATCCAGACCAAATCCTCTTGTCATTCTCTGGCTTGCTGTAGTCCTGAGTTATATGTCGAAGGGACCAGGGAATCCATGCTCGTAGGGTGTCATTCTCTGGTTTAACCAGGGAATCCATGCTCGTAGGGTGTCATTCTCTGGTTTAACCAGGGAATCCAGTGCTCCGTTTCCCTCTTGTCTCCCAGGTCACCTTGTCTTCAGGTCTCCCAGTCTCCAGGTCTCCGTGTCATATATTCACCGGGCACAGCGTTTTATGAACTCTTGATTATAATGAAGTTTTTGCATGACTAAATTAAGGAGGTTAAATCTATGCCTACACTTAAGGAATTTGTAGAAAAATTACCGCCCGACCTCCAGCAGGAGGTGAAAGATTATATAGAATTTTTACTTGAGAAACGACATACAAAGCATAAAGGTAAGTTAAAGCTTGACTGGAGGGGAGCATTACGAGATTTGCGAGACAAATACACATCAGTTGAACTGCAACATGAGATATCGAAGTGGCGAAACGGTATAGTTTAGATTTCGACGATGCTTATCAGTATGTAGTTGCTGGAAAAAATGGGCTTACTATCATCAGTTTCGATGCTGACTTTGATCGTACAGAAAAAGGTCGCAAAACGCCCGGTGGAATTAAATCATAAGCTATTGTTGAAGTAAAATCGAACAACTTAATTGCATCTACTAAGGCATTCAATTACAGTGAAACGTTTTATTACAACGAAGCGTTTTATTACAGCTTGCCCCGTTAAATACTATGATTCTCAGCCGTTGTGCTCATTTCCCCACGTATGTTATATTGATTCGCACAATAACATGACTCTTAACGTATTATTTAACAGGGCGTAGCATTTTCTGAACTCTTGATTTAGTTACAAATGTGCATATAATTTGAAATAAGGAGGTTATAGATGCGTAAATCTCAGACTATTACATTTCAGGAAGCATTAGAGATCATCGAATCACTTCCGAGCGAGCAACAAGAATCTATAATTGATATATTAAAGCGACGTTTGATAGAATGTCGTAGAGAGAATCTTGCTGTGAGTATCAAGGACGCAAGAGCGGAATATGCAAGAGGAGAAGTCTGTAGTGGAACAGTAGATGATTTGATGAAAGAGACTAACAAGTGAGAAAGTTGATATGGAGCAAGACATTCGTACGAGCTCTTAAAAGGGTAATTAAGCGACAGCCCGGAATGCGTGGAGAGATTGAAAATGCCTTAAGACTTCTATCTAATGATCCATTTGTTCCTCATCTCGAGGTTCATAAACTAAAAGGCAAATTAGAAGGTTGCTGGGTTTGCAGCGTTGGATATGATTTGCGTATAATCTTTGCCTTTATGAAAAGTGATAAGAATGAAGATGATGTTTTTCTAATGGAAATCGGTTCACATGAAGAGGTGTATTGATTATATCTTATGAATCTCAGCCGTTCATTTCGAAATGTCGTGTCATGTCAAGACCTTTATGCATCTGTCTTTAATGGGGGAATAATCGAAGATTATCCTAAAGACTTTCCTTTTCCAGGCTGTCTCATCTACGGAAGAGACAGGAAAGGGAAAGCTATCCATTCTGTTTGTTCCCGTTCGGAGAACTCATAACCGTCCGCCGCAGGTCTCGACCTTTTGAGAGGAAGTACCCATTACCGTGCTGAAAGCACCTTTACCGCACGGCTGTGCCGTTTCTCCGTTTCCCCGTTTCTCCCAGTCTCCGTTCTTCGGCCTTTTTACTCTTCCTCTCACCTTGTTCGAGACAGGCGAGCTTGTCGAGAAGCTCCTCGTTCTACACAGTGGGACAATCTCACTATCGCCGTTTCCTAGATGTCTAGAAATCTAGCATCGCAGAGTCATTCTCTGGTTTAACCAGGGAATCCAGTCCAAGTTCTCTTGTCATTGCCCGACAAGCCTGTCCTCTGACTTGATCAGGGGGATCGGGCAATCCAGACCAAATCCTCTTGTCATTCTCTGGTTTAACCAGGGAATCCAGTGTCTTCAACAGAGTGTGTTCCCCGGTTCTCCCAGTCTCCGTTTCATATTCAATTCCAGCTTTGCATTTAATTACGAGGTATTTATGACAGTGCGGCAAATGAATATAGAGGCCGAAGTTAATGATATTAAACAATGCTTAATTGATATCTCAAAAAAACTGGATCAATTAATATCTGAGAGAGAAATTACCGCAATGATGAAACTCACCGAGCAAACATTATCACAATTATATAAGGTAGAACCGGATATTTACAAAGTCAGTGACCTAAAGGTGAAGTATCGATGATGGCGAAGATAAAAATGACAGGGAAAATCGTCAAAAAAGCAAACCAAAATTCCGGATATGGAGGTTTTGATAAATAAATCATGCATCTTGTATCTTGTATCCTGTATCCAGTATCTTGCATCCTGCATCCTTCATCTAACTATTGACTTTATAATAAATAGGAGTAATATAAAATTATGAGAAGAAAGATAATTATTTCCGAACAAATATGGAAAGAAGGGAGGATGTATACTGCCTATTGTCCAGAACTTGATGTGGCAAGTTGCGGTAAAACCGTGGCAAAAGCTAAAAAAAATCTACGTGAGGCATTACAAATTTTTATTGAAGAAACTTCGCGAATGGGCACTTTGGAAGAGATCTTAGAAGAAGCAGGCTACGATCCCTCTTCTGCCGATGAAATTCTAATTAAAAGAAAAGAAATCCTTGAATTTGACACTCTACCTATTCCTTTAAGCACTAAATAATCGTCGCAAAATTGCCTAAAATTACCCCTACTGATTGGCGAACACAGGTTAAGATTTTTGAAAAATACGGTTGTATGTTTATACGGCAGAAAGGCGATCATTTGATTTATAGCTGTCCGAACGCTCGTAGACCAGTAATAATTCCTAAATATAGTGAAATTCCAGTGACAATTATTCGCATTAATATGAAAACTGCTGGAATGTCCCGACAAGAATACTTCGAACTGTTAGATAGCTTATAAAGATACTAATTTAATTGCTACTCATCCAGTATCCTGTATCCAGGAATTCCAGTGCCCAGCACTAACTTCCAGCCAGAGGCTAATTTCCAACATGGAATGTTATCTTCCAATCCCCTTGGGATTCATTTTAAGATAAGGAGGAAAAGATGAAAAGATTTGTTTCCAAATGCCCTATCTGTGGAGGAGAAGTAGTAAAGAAAAAGGTTGATAAGGTAGTAAGGGGCGGTCACGATGTGGCGATTCTTGAAGTAGAAGCAGGGGTCTGCTTGAAATGCGGTGAAAGGCTTTATACCAAGGCTACCCAGGAGGAGCTTCAAAAGACCAGAGACCGACTGCGGAGCGGAAGCACTAAGACCTTAAAACGGGTTGGTAATACCTACATTCCTGCCTGAATCTATGGTTTTTACAGGGCTTGTCGTAGATATCGTACGGAGTGAGACCCCGCATGCCTTCTTTACTCTTCGAGCGAACATAGTGAGTCGAGAAGTTCATTTTCCTTTACTGTCATTCTCTGGTTTAACCAGGGAATCCAGTTTTTCTCCAATCGTTATGTCTCTAAGTCAAGACCCGACCCTAATAACTACTTTTTTACTCTTCCTCTCACCTTGTTCGAGACAGGCGAGCTTGTCGAGAAGAAACACCCATACTCCCTTACTCTCATACACCGACACTCAAAACGAAGGCGTTCAATTCCAGGCCGCTCCGTTTCTATATTCTCCATGATATTATTTGTCCTTGACAAGAGGTCTAAAATATGCCATAATGTCCTTGATAAAAGGATAAAATGTTAAGCAAAGAAAGCATAAAAGAAATACCTGTTGACCGATATGTCATAATGAATATAATAAAGTAAGGAGGCAATTTAATGGGAATATCAGTGAATATACCAGAACTTAACATAAAGGAAGATGAAATAAAACTGTTGCTGGCAATAAAACTTCTCGAAGAAGGTATAGTTTCTTTGGGAAAAGCTGCTGCTATAGTAGGTTATTCAGAGAAGGCATTTGCCGAAATCCTTTTACATAAGGGTATATCGCCTATAAAATATGCAGACCTCGATCTTGATAAAGAATTAAAGAATGCCTGATATAGTAATTGTTGATACATCTTCACTTAAATTACTAGATGGAATTAAAAAATTAGAATAATCCCTTTCCATATAATGAAATCTGTCTGAATCAAAGTTTACCCCGTTGGAATATCTCGCCCCGTGGAATACAAAATATCAGTATCTTTAACCAGATTAGCCTTATTGTTGAAGCCATATTCTTTGTCGGCTATAGATTCTCTTCTATTATTCCACAGGGCATGTCCTTCAGGGCAGGATAGTAAAGAACGTGTGAATTACTTCTCAAAAAATACGTTTACCACGTTGGATAACAAACATCCTACGGGGTTTACCGTGTAAACTAAATGACCTAATGACCCAATCACTTAATAACAAAAACCTGCTATTCCAAATTTCCTCTCCCTTAACGGAGAGGATCCCCAGACAATTCCCTCTCCCTTGAGGGAGAGGGCAGGGGTGAGGGTGAAACAATGAAATTAGTTCTCCAATTTATTAGAACAAATATGCAAAATCATTGTAATCGAAGATTTTTGGTCTTTTTCAAATCTCCAGATAGTCTTGACATACTTGGTTTTTTGAAGTAAAATATTAAAATGAGAAGAAATAAGATAAATTACACGATAATAATGCATCCAGCAGAGGAAGGTGGCTACTGGGTAGAAGTCCCAGCATTGCCGGGTTGTTTTTCGCAAGGCGAAACAATCGAGGAAGCTCTAGTTAACATAAGGGAAGCTATGGAAGCCCACTTGATGGCTATAAAAAGAGAAGGTAAAAAAACACCCAAAGATCAAACTCTAGTGTTGAGCCACATAGAAATATAACGAATAAACTATTCTACAGCTATTAGTTAAATGACTAAGCACCTTAGAGGGATTAAGGCACGAAAAGCAATCAGCGCAAAAAGCAGGTTTGACCGAAGAAGAGTTCATTAAACTACTATAAAATCAATGAATCAAATTCCACCCCGCAGTGCTCCATTCCAGCGCAGCTCCCTTCCAGCTCAAAGAGTTCCCTCTCCCTTGAGGGAGAGAGCCTGCCCCGTACTCGATACGGGGGTAAGGGTGAGGGTGATAAATTACTAAATTACCTAATCAGGCTGTTGAAAAAGTCATTTTTCACTGGAGTAGAGCATTTATGCTCGCCCCGTTAAATAAAGGCACAGCAAAATGTTTTTGGTATACTGAAATTAGTATTTAAACGGGGCTCGTGAAAACTGATGAAATTTCATTGCTTTTGACGGGGCTAAAGCCCCTACTCCACT
>JAUVZL010000016.1 GCA_030602565.1 Candidatus Stahliibacteriota bacterium | reverse complement strand
CTAATCGCCCCAATCATGGGATCACCTTGTAGAACACAAAAGACAGAAGTAAAAAGAGATTCCGTGTCAGGCACGGAATGACAAAAAGAGAAAGACAGAGGACCCCGATTAGACACTTTATGTCTAACCCCGATATGATATCAAATATCATACGAGGCAGGCGGGGTAGGCAAAACGAGGGCCGATTTTTAGGTTAATTTTCATTTCAGTTACCTCCAGGAATCTTTTTGTTTTTTATCTTTAACAAAAATAGGTTCACTTTTTTCCCCGCTGATAGGAAAAATTCTTCTCGCTTCTGTTTCGGCGAAATCTAAATATCTCTTCATTCCCATTTTTTTTGCTTCTTGTGATAATTCTTTTTTAATTCGCCAGATTTCTTTAAGCCAGTCCATATTTTTATACTTCATAGATTATTACCTCCTCAGGGGTTAAGATTCTACAATTAAACTCATAGCCATTATCCAAAGTTATTGATTTTATTTGCTCAAACAATTTCCTGGTTATATCTCGCTTATAACGATTGACTTCATTTTTATCAAAATAGAAACCGAACACCGAAGTTTCAATATATAATCTTATCCTAACTCTCATATATAAACTTTATCCAAGAATAATAACATGTCAACCACTTCTGAAATAGTGATATTACCAAGCAAAGCATTCTCCTGATGCGGATTAATCTGATGCGCCATAAGCCAGCATTCCCGTTCACATATATAATAATACCAGATTAAAGTCCCGGTTATATTTTTCATTTAGATATTGAAATTCTCAGAGATTAATGTTCCAACCAGAAATACCGGTAAAAATTCAATCTCAGCTTCTAAGTAGGAAACAACGCCGTAATAATCTTTGTTTAAAACATAGCCTTTTGAAGGACGATATTGAGATATAAAAGCCTTTAAAGATGATGAGATTTTTGGTCTATCAAAATGCTGGTACTTTACTTCTATCGGAATTATTTTCCCGTTATGTGAGAGTATAAAGTCGACCTCGGTCTTTGCCTGGGTTCGCCAGAAATGCAGATTCTGTAATACGCTAAGTGATTTTGTTGCCTCGCTAAAGACGCCGTTCTCTACCAGGTTGCCACAATCGGGTCGTAAACCTAATGTCCTGAAGTCTTTCAGAGCATAGTTCCTTATACCCGTATCATAAAAAAATGATTTTGCCATTTTTGTAATCTCTTTCTGTTTGTTCGTAAAAAATGGCGCTAATAGTTTCATGACATATGTATTTTCAAGAACAAATAAGTACCTTTCAATGGTCTGTCGTGCAACACCTATCAATGGCACGAGCTGATGAATATTGACCAAGGAACCGATTTGCGTGGCAAGTATCTTAACCAGTTTGTTATATGCAAGAACATTCTCCAGTTTTAAAAAAGCTTTTATATCTTTTTGTACATAAGAATTATAGATTTCTTCTATCTCCTTTATTTTTTCTTCTTTCTCTTGAGTTAACGTTACTTTTGGATAGCCACCAAACACGCAAAATTCCTCCCATTCGCTTAATATTTCATTCAGAATTGGCTGGGTTAACTGAATTTTGTTCTGCTTTGCACGTAAGAGTATGTCAATTAAAGGCGATGTTTTAAAACGAAGGTACTCTTCAAAATTGAGCGCATAAATTGTGAAGACACGTTTTCTGCCAGCCAGAGACTCTTTTATTTTTGATGTTATTTCAAGTGATGAAGATCCAGTAGCAATGATTCTTAAATCAGGGTGCGAGTCATGAAGAATCTTTAATATCTTATTCGGTGTGGGCAAATAATGAAACTCATCAATAAAGAGATAATTTACACGTTTCAGATCAGCACCTTGAAGCGTGAGATAGTTTATCAGGTTGCGATAATCACTTAAAAGTTCAAGATTTTCACCTTTTTCCAGATCAAAATAGAAAATAGAATTGACAGGCTTCACTTTTTTAAACTCCTCAATCAATATCATCAGTATCGAGGTTTTACCTACCTGCCGTGCACCCAATAAAATAACGATATTTCCACTCTCTATCTGTTTCTTTATGTCATCGACTAAAGAGCGGTATATTAGTGCCATATTTTGTATCCTATTGTAAGAATTTTATAAGGTATATTATAAAAATCCATAGGTAATTTTATACAGTATCTTTTAAAAGTCAAGCATAAAATTCTCGGGTAAATGGTTCCGAAGCAATCAAACAACCCCTTTTTCATTTTTCTGTCCGTATCTCTTACCTTTATGCCATTACGCCAATTAGCGTAGCCTGAAATCATGATGAGTATACTTTCTTCATGAATTGGTTATGGATAGGGACGAATGGACTGTGCATCGTAGATGCAGTATGAGGGAGGATTTAATTTATCTTTGAATACGACCAAGGAACTACAGTCTTCACCAACAGCCGAGGGAGCAATAATCGCTTCAAAACCTAATTTTCTTGCTTCCCTTGCGATAGATTGAGTCATTGTGAAGTCTGATGGATCAATGAGCTGATCAATGATCACTTTGAGAGCTTGCCGTACAGAAGGAGCTGTTAAATCCAGACATTTGGATAAGTTAACTTGGAAAGTCCCAACTACTTGAGAAGATAAATCTGATTTGCGACCATGGACCTGCTTTAGTTTTTCCCGATAGGCGCATTCCGGACTTATCGAGAGGTACAAAACACCAAACTCACCTTTGAGATTATAGCGCCAGGCGTATATGACCGTGTGGGCAATTTCGTCGATTTCAGAGGCATAACGAGCATCCACCAAGCGGTAATATGTCTTGGAAGGAGGCGATATGCCAGGCAGAAATTTTTTTAGAGCGGAAAGGTTCAAGCAGGAAACCCGTAACGAATTGAGGCTAAAATGGACAAAACCTTTTCTAATTCCTTATCAGACCTCAAACAAAGGATTGGAGGTACATCGTTAAGATAAGGATTTGGTGTATTAATCCATCGTTTAACACCATTAATCGTTAGCACTTTGCGGGCTTCTTCAACAAGAATAGCGATACGTCTTAGTGGATGAATTGTTTGTACTCTTAACGAACCTGTCTTTTTTGATGCCATTCGACTCAATTGTGATTCGGCCATAGCTACGGATTGAGCCAGAATTCTTTCAGGAACTCCGGTAGCCTTAATAAGTTCATGAATAAAGGCTTTGACATCCTTGGCAGATAGCTTATTTTGTCCCTCTGCTGGTAGAGCTTGCATCAATTTGATCATTGTATAATACCTCCTACTATCATTATAATAAAGTATTGACAATTGTCAATACTCTTTGTGAGATCAAAATCTCGTGATTCTCAGCGTAAATCATGCAGGACTTCAGAGATGGTAGTTAAGGAAACGCCTATTTCTTTTGATAGTTCAGCTGGTGTTCTCTCGACCTATCTTTGACATTTAGACTCCTTTCTTTGCGACGATTCTCGCAACGAGAGACTCGTCGCACTCCATAACACCCTTTTTCAAGCCCAATGAATTGGGCAACTACATCTTCTTTTTATTGCAATGTGAGGACACATTGCACTCCAAAAACCTTTTTTAAGCCCAATGAATTGGGCGACTACATTTTCTTTTTATTGCAATGTGAGGACACATTGCACTCCAAAGACAGGGCAGGCATTTCCCTCTCCTCCTGAGGTAGACAGGCATCAAGAGAAGGAAGAAGATGGACGGTTCCATTGTTCAATCATACCGAATCCCTGACTGTTTTTGGCTCCCAGGATCTAATACCTGGTTTCAAAATCTCTAAACTCACCTATAGCATTGCCCCATTTAATTTCTACATTGGTAACTGAAGCACCAGGGGGACCTTTATGGCACCATTGGATAAGTTTTTCCAGTTTATCTTTTGGCCCTTCGGTAACAACCTCAACCCTTGCATCATGCAGATTTCTTACCCAACCTGTTAAATCCAAACTTCTCGCAACATCCTGGGTATGTGCCCTGAAAAATACACCTTGAACAATTCCTGAAATATAGAGGTGTGCCCTTACAATCTTCTTCATGTTTTGCAGTATTTAATCAGATAATCAATCAAATTGTTTAAACTACAGCTCAATAGTGTAATATATTTGTCGCCGGCACCGCAATATATAAGTAGTTTATCTTTTATTGAAATTGCTCCGACTGGAAAAATAACATTGGGAACATCAACAGGAATCTTTTTATTGCCCTTTAATTCATAGGGCAATGACGGTATATATATTGGATGCTGAGTTCGGGCAATAACTTTTTTCGGGTTTTCTGAATCCAAAAGGGCAGCACAAATTGAATAACCTCGCTTAATCTTTCTGTTTAATCCATATTCACGGGTAATATTAATGTCTATCTCGCCAACTGCATGATATAGGGATAACAGGCCTTTATTTGTTTTAATTAACTGAGTAGATGGACCAATTTTCTCTTTTTCGTGCGAGAATTCTCCAGATGAGAAGAGTAAACTTCTATTTTTCTCTCTATACAATTTCTGCCAATATCTTTTGTATTTTTCAGGATTTAATAATTGTTCGATTCCGGCATCAAGGGTGGTTAGGTGGATATTGGGGTGAAACCTCAAAAGAAGATAAACTTTTTTATCAACAAAAAAAGGAACAATATTTCGGCTGTCAAAAGAGTCAACCATCCCATGATATTTGATATTTAGAAAATCCTTTGTCGAATATATCGCAATTCTATCTGCATTCCCTCCCTTAAATGGCGGTTTTATTTTGCCACAGCCAATTAAAAGATATTGTTGTTTATATTTTACAATTCTTGTATCCTCTATACCATAGGCAAAATCAGTGTGATCTGTGCCATCACCACGAATAACCGCATTTTTCAACCTTTTGAACTTTACCCCATCACCGCTTACGAGTGGCCAGATTTCAGATATGTAGTTTTCAAGGTAGTATCTTTTGATACCTAATTTCGAATCAAAATACATGCCTCTTTTGTAACCTTTATGACAGCGAGGGAGTAATATTATCTTGTCCTTATAGATCTCTGCACCAGGATTAAATACTGCACCAATTTTTAATTTCTTATTTTCATACCAGGTGAGACCAATATCTTTTGGTTTAACCACAGGATTATTTTTATAACAGGATAGTTTAAAGATTATCTTATTTGATTTGGTTCTAATGAGATCGCCATCACCTAACTTATTAATTTTTTTATTCGGAGTTTGCCTAACCATATTTTAATAATTGATTAAATAATTTAATAAATTCATCAGCAATTGTACTGGGAGAATTGCTTGTTGCATAATTTTCTGCAGCCTTTATAGTTTCACCCACAATCTTATTTTTATTAAAAATTTTGGCGATAAAATTCTTAAATTCATCTTCATTTGAGTATCTAATAACTTCTTTATCCAAAAACCAGACAAATTCTGTATCTGATGTTAAAACTGGTGTTGGTGCACCAAGACACATCAGAATTGCACTCGGGACAACTGCTTCACCTTGTCGTACCTCACTTTTTTCTTTATGAATAAGATAGATGTCTGAGGCATTAAGATATTTGTAAATTCTTTCTGTTGAGGCGAGTTCATATCTCAATTCTACGAATTGATATTCTTTAAATATTTTTAGATCTGCTTTTGTATATTTGGGGTCAGCCAAGACAAGAAATAAAAATGGGTGTTCTTCATAGATGTTTTTCAATGATGGTAAAATTGGGAAGATATGCAATTCTGGTGCCCAGCCATAACTGAAGATTATCTTTTTATCCTCGGGCATACCCAATTCTCTTCTTGCAGTTATTTTGTCGCCCTTTTGTAGATAACCAACCGGATAAGGGATTATATAAATATCTTTATGTTTTTTTGCCCACTGTTTTTTATAACGTTCATCAAAACATATCACTGTATCAAAGGTAAAATCATAGAATAGGGGATTTAAAGGCAATTTTCTTTCATGGACCACATAGATTATCTTTGCCTTCTTCCTGATTGCTGAAAAGATCCTTTTTAAAGGTTCTAATGGTATCCATTCTAAACGCTGAATTACCATAATTTCATAATCATTTTCTAAAAAGGGTTTGGCGTGAAAGAATGTTTTACTATGATCCCCCTCATCACTACAGCATCTAATTACATAGTCCTCGTCCTTATCTATTGGTCTGACATTCTCGGGTGCAAAGATAGTTAATTCATGCCCTTTTTTTACAAATTCTCTACCGATAAATTCTGAGTGCAATGATACGCCGCAGGCAGAATTCCATCTTGATAATATTGCAATATTCATTTTTTATAAAGTTTCAGATGCATTTTTGCTACCGATGGCCAGGAAGTTTTGTTGCTATATTCTTCAGTCTGTTTAAGGACATAATTCTCAAACTCTTGGTCTTGAAAGAGTCTAAGGGCAATCTTTGCAATCCCTGAAGAATTATATGGCAGGATCAATAGTTCATCAGAGATATTCTTCAACTCTTCAAACTTTGGAATTCTTGAGGCAATTATCGGCTTTTTTGCACCAATTGAAAGATGGAATGAGCCGGATGCTGAGCGGTCCTCTTCATAATACGGAAAAAGCACCAAATCCGACGCACCTAAAATGTACGCGACATCTTCATTCGGGAAGAATTTATTGGGAAATATTACCCGAGACTGGAGATGGAGTTCCCTTATTTTTTTCTTCATAAACTCCAGATATTCCTTTTGTTTTTTACCTGCTGTAGGTGCAAGTCCACCTGCTATAAAAAGATAGGCATTGATATTATTTTCAATTATTTCTTTGAGTGCCTCAAGCATTATATGGAGACATTTATGCGGTTTAACAAAACCAAAACTCAAAATGATTCTTCCATCCTGAGGTAATTCAAGCCTTTTTCTCGATCTTTGCCTATTTTTATTACTGAGCTCTGAACCATGGGGAATGATATTAATCTTTTTGCTTGATATACCAAGTCGTTCAAGAATTGCCTTTTGAGACTCAAGATGAACAATTACAGTATCAGCGAGTTGGGCAATTCTTTGTGCATACTTTTCATCTACCGGGCCTCGCTCAGAAAATTGGGCTGATCGTATACAGTGTATTGTTATTACAAGTTTTACCTTTGTCTTCAGTTTTTCAAGTAAATTCGGTAGGCGATTGTCAAACTTATAAATGCTATATTCATGCTGAATATGGACCGTATCAAAATTCCTGGTTTGGGCAAAGATTGCCTCTGTATAATCTTCATCCCGGCTCCAGCATGGAATTACCTTGAAATTTCCTTCATCTACTGAAGATGCTCCCTTTTCTGCAATTATTGTAACGCCTAATTTGGGCTCTACTGTTCTTATTCCGTGAACAAGATAGTCAGTATATGTCGCAATACCACAGTGTTGTGGTAAATATGTTGAAACATAGGCTAAGCTCATACCCTTGCCAGATCAACTATCCGTCGCATGTTCCCTATCTTCATTAAAAATATGATCACTCATCAAAAGAATAAAATTTCCATTTATTGCATCCTTTACTTTTAATACTGATATACCATTTTTTTCCCATTCATCATTATAAAAACAGGTAATTCTCTAACCAGGTTAATCCAGCATACTCAATCCATTAATATTCCTTGGTAATTATACCCAATTTTTTCTTTACATCAAGCATTTGATGCGGCGAGCTGACCGCAGCCAGCACGTATTCTATTACCGCGCGATTTTCGAAGCGTGATACTATGAGTTGACTTTAATAGAAAATCATGAAATCGCTTGACCTTAGTTGGAGAAGGCTTTTTATAGGGTAGCCGCGGATAGGGGTTGTAGGTAATAAGGTTTATTTTTGACGGTATCCCATTAACCAGCTTTAATAGACGTTCGGCATCCTCCAAATGATCATTGATACGGTCGATCAAAACATATTCAAAGGTAACCATAGATTTCTTTGTTGAATACTCGCGTGCAACGCTCATGAGTTCTTTGAGGGAATTACGTTTTGCTACAGGCATCATCTTTTGGCGTAGCTGATCATCGGCAAAATTTAATGATATTGCCAACTTGGCTTTAAGCGTTGATCTAAGGAGCTCTCTGATACCTTTAATAATCCCTACGGTTGAGATTGTCGTATGTCGTTGACTAATGCTGAGCCCAATCGGCGAACTAATGATATCAAGTGCCTCGATGACTTGTTTGAGATTTAATAAGGGCTCACCCATACCCATAAAGACAATATTGGTTATTTTACTACCGATACTTTGTTGGACAAGGCGGATTTGATCAACGATCTCATGTGCCCCAAGATTTCGTTTGAAGTCCATCAATCCAGTAGCGCAGAACTTGCAATTTAATGGACAGCCAACCTGAGTTGAAATACAGATTGTCCATCTTTTTTGCTCGGGGATGGATACCGTTTCGATGTTTAGATTATCTTCAGTTCTGAACAAAAACTTCTGAACACCATCTTTTGTTCCCGCTATCTTTTCTATAACTAATCCTCTAATGTCGAATTCTTCAGCGAGTGCGTGCCTTAGTGTTTTTGAGATGTTGGTCATTACCGAGAAATCTTGTGCGTTCTTTTGCCAGATCCACTGGAATATTTGGGCAGCACGGTATGGTTCGATATTGCGTGCTGCCATAGCGCATTTAATTCGCTCAAGTGAATATGCCCTCAGATTGACTCTCATAATATAATTATATTCGAATTGAACTCTTCAGTCAACCACTGTTATTTGGCTTAGGAAGGCTTAAGTCTTGACAAATTCATTAATCTATTTATAATTCAGTGTATGAATTTTGGCTACAAGGTTCACTTATGGGAAAAAATGGGGGGAGTCATTCATTAAGGGTTTTATATGAAAGAGTGTTCATTATGCCACCATAAATACAGCGCTGAGCAAGCATTGTATTGCCCAACATGCGGCGCGCGCATATCCATTGATGATAAGCAATCAACCGCCTCTGACCGCCTGAAATTCTGGGGCGGTGAATTGCGCATCCTTTCAGTTTTTTTTGTCAGCTTCATCGGTTTGGAGAACATAATCGATAAAAAGGATGACCAGGATATAATGATTACCTTAAGAAAGTGCATGACCGATGTTGAAGATATCATAATGCGTTTCCAAGGGACATCCAATCGGATTGTTCCAGATAACCGGATATTAGGGATTTTTGGTGCGCCTAAAGCGCACCAAGATGATCCGGTACGGAGTCTCAATTGTGCGTGGGAAATTAAGAATCGGTGGTTAGAATACAAAAAAGAAGTCGATTTATGCAAAGATATTGAACTCACAATAGGGATGAACACCGGCCGTGCCTTTTTTGGCTATATTCTTGAGGAATCCGCGTTCCTTACAGTAATCGGCGATACAATTAATACAGCATCTCGTATTGCTGAGATGTGTCCGCCCAATGAGATGTTAATGAGTGAAAATACCTTTAGTCGAGTCGAGGAGCATGTTGATACGGAACACATCGGGGAGCGTAGTATCAAAGGCAAGGCAGCCAAAGTCAATATCTATCTTGTTAGAAATCTGAAAAAACCAGAACGAGTAGGCGTGACTAAGAAAATCCCATTTTGCGGTCGGCAGCGGGAATTAAACAAGTTGCTCGAAATCGCTCAGTCTATTAAAGAAAACAAAGCCGGGTTGTGTATAATTACTGGTCAGATGGGTATTGGCAAGAGTCGTCTAAAAGAGGAATTCGAGAAGTTCCTCAGTGAGGATGGAGTCTTCAAGTATTTTGAAACTCACTGTTCAGTTGAAGTACCATCGCCTTATTTTCCTTTTAAATTTCTGCTGGCTCGTTATTTTGAGATAACTGAATATGATAGTAGTGTCGCAATAGCCAAGAAGATTGATGAAAGTATTGCCCGGAGACACTTATCGCCGTTAGTTGCCAAAGGGTTGCAGCATCTATTCCTCACTGATATGCACCGCATCAAACAGGATGAGATGCTTTCCATAAATGAGGAGATATACAACTCGGTGAAAAACCTTATTCGCTTCGAAGGCCGGGTTTATCCATTGGTTATTATCTTCGAAGAATTCAATAAGGCGGATGAGATGTCGAAGTATTTAATGGCCTATCTTACTTCTGAATTAAGAGATGAACCTGTTATGTTCCTCCTGGTTAATGTATCGAAGGAATTCCTTACGAACATTGATACCCCGATTGAAGAAATTAATCTAACGCCGTTGGCTTTTCATGAAGTAAAGGATCTGGTTACTCATATCCTTGATGATGTGGAGAAGAATTTAGTGCAGTTTATGTATAAGTCGGCTGGTGGGAACCCGCTTTTTACCATTGAAGCTGTACGAAATACGCGCCGCACAGAAGTCATTAAGAAAGTAGCTGGCCGGTGGGTATTAGAGAAGGATCAGCGCCTTTCCTTTCTCGATGATTTGTACGGTGTCGTGATGTCAACGATTGATTCACTGCCCGCAAGATATCGTTTAATAATTGACTATGCATCAGTAGTCGGTTATAGTTTTAGCTATCGTATTCTCCACGGTCTTTTAAAATACGAAGGTTTACGAGAACAACTGGACTACCTTATTGAAGAGGGTTATATTATTATTTCCAAGAATGGCCAGGATCCAATTTACGTATTCCGTCATAACCTTCTTAAAGATGCTGCTTATACTATGTTGCCAGTGCGAAAAAGACGGGAAATACATAAACTCGTGGCTACATTGTTTGAAGAATTCTATAGTAATCAACTCTCGACCTTTTATGAGGATATTGCCCACCATTATTTATCCTGTGAAGATCATGGAAAGGCAGCCACTTATTTTGCATTGGCGGGCGACAAAGCAAAGAACCTATACGCGGTTGGACAGGCACTGGAGTTCTACAATAGGGTGCTCGGAATTGACAAGGATACGGCAACCTTAGCAAATAGTTTGATGCGTTCGGTTTTTCTTAATATGACCGACCTTTACGAGATTACCGGCGATATCAAAAAAATGGAGAAAATTGCTGAGCAAGGACTAAAGAGCGCACGTTTTGACAAAAACGTCGAAAGTGAGGTTGGTTTTCTGGAACGCTATGGTTACTCGCTTTTCCTTATAAATAGATTCAGTGAAGCCGAAGAATTGTTCCTTAGTGCGACTGATAAATGTGGTGGAGAGATGGTTGAAATCCTTGCTGTTCTGTATTCGGATTTGGGTCTTCTTTATCAAACAAGGAATGAATATGAGAGGAGCCTTCTCAATTATAATATGAGTTGGAAAACAGCCCAGGAGCATAAAATAAAAAAGGGTGAGATATTGTGTCTGCTCAATATGGCGAAGCTTCACAATAATTTAGGTAATTATGAACAGACACTGGAATATCTTGATTATGGCTTGAGTGATTTGATCCCGAACGAGGATATACGCTGGCAATTGCAGTATAAATACCAAATCGCGGAAACCATGCTTGAAATTTGGGCTCTTACCCAATCTCAAGAAGCTCTATTAGAGTGTTTTGAAATCGCTGACAGTATTGATAATGTTGAAACATATGTAAAATCAGCATTAGACCTTGCAATCATTTACTCAATTAATGGCGATTCTCAAAAAGTAGATGAGTACACCCAACTCGCTGATGCAAAATTTTCATTTTTCATAAGAGATGAGTTGCTTGCTGAAATAAACTTGAGAAAGGCGATGATTAACTCCTATAAGTCGAACCACCAAAAGGCAATTGATTTTGCGATGATTGCTCTCAAGGCGGCACAGAAACTGAGTCGTCGGGATATTGAATGTCAGTGTTGTAGATTACTCTCTTCGCTAGAGAGGGAGCAAGCCGATGAATATGCTCGAGACGCCCTGGATATCGCTGAGGAGATAAAGCTGCCGCCCTTGATTGCCGCTGCTCTTTTTCGAATGACTGAGCTGCATCTTGCTGAAGAGGATTTTGAGAAAGCCAGACATTATGCCAGGAAGGCATTGCTCATACACGATGATATCAAACTTAAACTGAAAGAAACACGACGTCAAGCATATATCAGTAGACCTGAATACGTAAAGCTGCTGGAGTTATAGACTATGAAATGTCCAGCTTGCAGCAAAGAAATTGATGACCCATCACGCTTCTGTCCTTGGTGTGGTACTTTACTCGATAAAAACAGTTATTTGCCCATGGAAAAACTCGATATGGTTTTTATGCGTGCTGATCTTTCAGGTTTTACAAAGATGAGTGAAACAATGATTGCCGAAGATGTCATGGTTTTTCTCAATGAGGTATTCGCGCTTTTTTCAAGAATTATTGAATCATATAAAGGAGTAATATATCAAATTATCGGCGATGAAGTTGTCAGTGTATTTGGTTTTCCCAAAGAATCCGGCTTTGCTGCACATATGGCGGTTTTTGCAGCAGAGGATATGCTCAAGAAATTGGGTGAAATAAATAAGAAGGAGTACTTGGCGAGTCCGGTTGGTTTGAAAATAGGTATGGTCCTTGAACCGGTTTCAGTGGTCAATATATACAGTAATTTACGTGATACCTTGCTTGTCACCAAAGGGTTTAAGAAATGTCAGATTTTGCAGAAGAACGCGGTTGAGAACTCGCTGCTTGTTTGTGAAAACTTATATGATGCAACAAAGGCCTTTTTCAGCTTTAGTGAAGTTGGAGAGTTTATTAAAGACGCTTTGTCTGTGAAGGCTTATGAGTATAAGGTGAAACAAAAATAATTATGGCAGATTATTCAATGAAATTCCTCAATGATTTGATCAAACAGATTGGGTTGGGTGCCAATATATCCAAAACATATCCAAAGGGGCATCCTTCATTGATACCAATTGTAAAACGCTTGAGAATATTGCTCAGAGAAGTACCGATAGAGCAGGAGACGATTTCCTTGGTGATCGTTGAAGGTATAATAATGATTGGGGAAGAACGCTTTGATTCAAAGCGGTTGCCGATCGTGAAGAGTCTGGTGAACAGATTTAGTCAATTGGGCGTTAAAAGTATAACCTTTAGTGTTCAGCAAACCGAGGAGGATCTCCAGGAGTTCTTCAATGCAATGGCCGCCACGCCTGCTGATATCGCTGATTATGGTGATATCGTTGCTTTACTGAGAGCGCGAGGCGTCACCAGAATTACAGTTAACAAATTTCGTGTGGGTGTAATATCGAGTGATGCTGGAGCACAGTCGATAAATTGGGATCAGTTTTTAGAATCTTTGACTACGGGTCAGATCGCAATGAGTGACGACGATAAGGTAAAGGAGCTTAGCGGTTTCCTGGCGGGGATTGGCATTGGTGGCAGTGAGCCGATAGAGGTGCAGACAGGGAAAATTGTCTCAGGTCTTGAGAAATTAGCCCTCATGGTTGCCGACCAGTATGGTGAAGATCGGTGGGATGAATACTCGATAGTGTTCTCGCGAATGCTGTCTGTTCTGTCACCAACCATAAAAAAGAATATTGCCAAGTATCGCACCGAGAACAAGAAACTAGCTGTTCTCTTCAAAAGTTTGATACCGACAATGTCTGACGAGGACATCATTGACGTCGTTTCAGTGAAGGCGAAAGAGAGGTCACCTCGGGTCGAGCAAGAGATTGTTGATATTTTGAAGAATGTTACGGGTTCAAGATTGCCTGGCATCCTGTCTACCTTAAGAGTAAATGTGCCAGAATTGGATTTTGAAAAAATTGCTTCACGTTTAATGAGTGAGTTGAAAACTGTTAAAGGAAAGAAGGCGGCGGATAAATTCATGAGTAAAAATATGGAACAAGAAATGAGGTTGATTTTTCCGCGCTTGCGTGATTCATCACGTGATGAACGTATTAAGGCAGTTGAAGATCTCATGGGGTTCCAGGACCGGATTTTTGAATCAAAGAATTACGATGTGCTCAGACTTCTCGTTGATCGCTTTGACACAATGGCTGATGCGGAAACAGAATTGAAGACTTTTGTCAGCGTGATCAGCGCACTCGAAAATATTTACTTGAAAGCAAAAGCATTGAAGCAAGATGATATGATACAATTTATCTCAAAGAAATTCGGCAAGCACTTGTTGAGAAAAGATACAGCATTACTGGAAAGAAAGAAGACGGTGATTCGCACGATTAATGAGATCAAAGATGAAAACTATGTGCCTGAGCTGGTCTCGCTACTTTGGGATCCTGGAACCTTTGTCGAAGCACGCGCGGCACTCATTTCGTTGGCTGAGTTTTCAATGCCAGTACTTATTGCAGCATTAAATGAAACTGAGAACCGAGCCGTGAGAATGAAGATCATCGATGTAATCATTAAAATGGGTGAACGTGCAGTGCCCGAAGTTCAGAAGCTTCTCGACTCATCGGAATGGTACATCCGCAGAAACGGCATTTTTATCTTGGGTGAAATGAAAACAAGTGTAGTGATTGATAGAATCGGTCCGTTAATAAATGACGACGAAGAGCAGGTGCAATTAGCAGTCATCGATAGTCTCATGAAAACTGGTAGCGAAAACATAAAATCCTATCTTCTTAAAGGACTGCAAAGCAAGTACAATAAGGTGGTTATTGCGGCGATGAAACACCTGGAAAAGGAGGACGTGCTGGATAAGCTTACCGAAGTGGCAGGATGGTTGAAATCCCGTAAGGGCATCCCAGATATCAAAGAAGAGCAGTTCAGACAGGAGATAATCGGTGTCCTGGGACGCTTTGGTGACGACTCAGTGCTCGAACTATTAGTCGCGATTTTGAGCGAACGCCCGATTTTCAAAGCTGATCTCCTGCACCCAACAAAACGCGCAGTCCTCAATAGCTTGGCAAAGATAGGTAGTGAAAAAACAATGGGAGCTTTACGTGAAGCGACCAATCATAAAGATCAATTTGTTGCGGCAACTGCCGAAGAAATACTAGATAGACTCAACAAGTAACTGGGTTACCTGTTGCCGTTTTCAATTATTAATATTTAATTTTGTAAATTATGTAGTGGTCGAGCTTGCTCGATTCTTCTTTATTTGCAGAGTAAACTCTGCCACTACAATTTTTAAATGTTCGTGCAAAAATAAGACACGAACTATTTGAAACGGCACAAGATTTCAACTATTCAATCCTGTTTTTATTTATTTTCCTGATTGTCTGTAACTTTTTCAGTGAATAAGTATTTACTACATTCTTTGCTTCAAGCCAACCGCGGCGTGCCTGAGCAACACCGAACTTCATCCATAAAAGAGCCTTGATACTATGGGCATCAGTGCCGATTGAAATTTTTATATCCATCTCCTTTGCAATCTTTAAATATACATCATTCACATCTAATCTATCCGGGTAGGCATTGAGCTCCAGCCAGGTACCAGTTTGAGCTGCGTGCTCCATGACCTTGTGGATGTTGATAGCATACCCCTCTCGTTGTGAGATGAGTCTTCCAGTCGGATGAGCGATAATATCCACATAAGGGTTATCCATTGCCGCGTAGATTCTTTCTGTAACATTCTTTGTAAAACCTTGGTGAATTGCAGCGATAACAAAATCACATCGTTTCAAAATTTTATCAGGATAATCCAGTTTACCACTTTTTAGAATGTCAACCTCAACACCCTTTAATACGTGCAATTTTTTGGATTGTTGGTTAATTTTATCAATCTCCTGCCACTGTTTATATAACCTTTTCGGTTCCAGTCCATGGGCATATTTTGCAGATTCTGAATGGTCAGTTACCAGGATATATTCATAATTAAGTCTCCAGGCAAAATTTGTGAGTTGTCTAATAGTAGCTGTAGAATCTGAATATGTCGAATGCATGTGCAAATCACCTTTGATGTCTTTCATTTCAATGAGCTTTGGTATTTTATTCTGGAGCGCTACCTCAACTTCACCACGATCTTCACGCAATTCTGGCGGAACATATGTTAGACCAAGGATTTTGTAAACTTCTTTTTCTGTCTTACCGGCAACCATTTTTTTACCTTTTACGCCTGTATCTCGTAGAGAGAATACACCATATTCACTCAATTTCAATCCCTTTGATTTGGCAATATTACGCAGCTTAATATTGTGCGCCTTTGAACCAGTAAAATACTGGAGTGCAGCGCCATAAGATTTTGGTTTGACAATCCTCAAATCGACCTGGATTCCGCCTTTAACAATTATTGAGCTCTTTGTTTCACCGGCAGCAAGTACCCGTTCGGTTTTGGGAAACTTTGTGAATATTTTGATAATTTCTGCTCCATTTTTTCCAGTAGTAAGAATATCAATGTCTCCGATTGTCTCTTTCCATCTGCGTAAAGACCCGGCTGACGAGATATCTTTTATTTTGGTATTCTTTTTTAGATATTCAATAATCTCGCGTGCTACATTTTGCGCAACTGCAATAGAAAGTCTCTCATGAGCTCGTTCATACAGGTCTAACCCTTTCTTAATATTTTCAACCTTTTTTTTGCCCATTTGTGGCAGTTTTGCAAGGCTGCCATTTTTTATGACCTTTTTCAGGTCTTTTAAGTTTTTTACACGCAGTTTTTTATGTGCCAATGCAAGTGTTTTTGGACCGAGGTTTTGTATATCGAGCATGTCGAGCAGAGTATTTGGAATGCCTTTGGTTACCTCTTTATATTTTTTCATCTTGCCAGTAGAGAGATATTCATTAATCTTTTCAGCAATTGCCTTGCCAATGCCGGGTAGCTCAGCAAGTCTGCCTTGTTTATTCAACACTTCAATGTCCTCGACAAGATCATCGAGAACACGTCCCGCCCTGCGATATGCTACAATACGAAAAACATTAACGTCTTTGAATTCTAATGCATCAGCAATGCGATTAAATAGTTTTGCCAATTCCTTGTTTTTCATTCTCATCTTCTAACTGCGATTCAGAATATTCATCTTTTAAGCCAAGAAATTCTAAAATATATGGATCCTTGATTTCGTCTTCGGGTTTGAGGATAATTGGCTTTTTATGAGCTTTGGCAATGACTGCCAGTTTACGTTTGGAAAGAGCAGTCCGCTCATATAGCATTGACTGGATTTGCCTATCCAGTTGTCTTACTGACCAGTTACCACGGATGCACTCTGCCTCATAGAAATCTTGTTTAAAAGACTCATCAATACGCATAAGAAGACGATAATGAGACCACGATAAAAGTAATTTCCGTGATAATGTCTCGGAAATTGGTTGTAATTCGGTACACACTGTGCGACTTTTTCGCAGGGAACTCCTGGAAGGCAATTGGTCACACGGTGTGTGACCTTTTTGAATGACCTTTGAATATGTAAGATAGAATTGTCTGATGGTTTTCAAATTAGTTAGTCCCCATCCTTTACCGAATCGCTGGGTTAAGTCAATAGACAATTTTTCAAGAAGAGCTTCGCCATACTCCGCCCGTTTTTTCCCTTTCTGCTCAAATCCCACAATCCGTCTGCCAATGAGCCAGTAAGTAATGACCAGTGCGGTATTCACATACCGCACTGCCGCCTTTCGGCCCTGGTTAATTAAGGATGAAAGGTCGGTTATGAGGTTGGAATAATTTTTGGATTTATATATATTTTTCATTTCTATCGATACTGTTTACTTTTACGAATTTCTTATTCTGCGTCATCATTTTTGCCTTTTAAAAACTTTATCTTATTCTGCACTATTTTTTTTGATGATTTATATGGGGTGATTTCTTCTGGTGTAATTGTTTCTGGCTTTTCTTTTTCAACAGGTTTTTTTGCACCCATTTTTTCTAAAAAAGCTCGAACAGTTTTGCGATTGAATCCAGGAATTCCAAGTTTATGGAGGTCATTTGCTATCGAATGCTCAAGTGTAAAGACAGGAATTTTAGCATTGATAATCTTTTTTGCTGTAGTATAGGTTTTTGAATCTTTTGGTCCATATGGTATAAAGACCAGATTACTAAGAATACAAGAAAGCCAGTTTCTCTGCATTATGTTCTTTCGTTTCTGTCTTGTTTCATCTGGTGCGACTGCTGACAGCATAAGAAGCTCATTCTCTTTAGCACGTCTGAAATATTCATCTCTTTCCGGAAACTCATGGAGCGGAGGATAGAATCGGTCGAGCAGATACGAATCAAATGTTTCAACACCCAATCCCTTGGCAGTAAATAGAGTGACAGTATCGTACTTGAAATACAACCCCAATCTAAACACCTCGGTTTCCATAACTGAATGCCAGGAACCAATATAATTGATTGCATATTCTCGAATTGTGAAAAAAAGCTGGTTCATTTCATTAAGCACAGTACCACCAGCAGCGTCAGCGCAGAAAAATGCCATGGTCCAGTGGTCGAGAAGTTCCAGCAGACCATGATAATACATTCTTTCCGGAGCTTCATTGGCCAGCCGTTCAATCAGCTTTCGTGGAAACTTGGTATCCTGTGTAGTTATTACTTTATATTCCATAATCTCAAAACATTTGAATTTATTTCATCTTGTATATCTTGAATATCATTACTTTTTTTGACCAAAGCATGAGCCTTTTCAGAAAGCTCTGCGAGTTTTTCGTGAATTCTGTTGTTCAGTTTGAACTTAGGGATTGCAAGATTTTCCATAACTGATGGTGTGCCAAAACCCCTACCTGCGGCTGAAAAACTTTTTATAAAGTTATTAACAATTTCTGAGTTTAAAATTGCACAAAGGTAATGTGCTTCTTTTCTATTGTCGGTAGCAAATAGTGCGGTTGTGTGTGTTGAGACTATAGATTTCATGCCAAAATTCGTTTTCATACTTGATAAAACCACTGTTGCTATTTTTGTCCCCATTTGTTTCCAGACTACTTTATATCTTGAAAACGTGTACTTACCAACTCCCAATATGGCGTAGAACTCAGTCTTGTCAGCAAGTTCCTTCAGGGCACGTGATGCTCTAGTATTTAAGACTTTCTCAAATTGTTTTAAATATGCATAGGTAAGAGGTGTGTTTTGTAGCATCCAATCTGCAGTATAAGGTTTTTGTTTTATTGGTTCCTGAGGGACCAATAAAACAAAATTACTCGCTATACCATATTTACGTAAATCCTTACCGCAAACTGCCGGGAAAACTAAATTGGGCTCTATAGATTGTGATACAGATTTTATTTGCCATTTCCCTCGCATATGCATGTTTTCAACAACAATTTTTCCATCAGGTCGAACATCCTTCACATTCAGCCAAAATACGCCATAAGGGCTAGCATATACTCCACTATAAGCTCTGTATGGATTATTTCCTTTTAATTGTGAATAAATTTGAAGATCTGCAGACGATGCGGTTTGCCACGCTGAAGCAAGTTTCTCAGGATTGATAGGTATTGCTTTAAGTTTCTTTTTTGTAGTATTTGTCAGGACGTCATTCAAACTCCATTCTGGTTTAATACGTCCAACTCCTTTTTTTCTTTTCCATTCAATAACAGGGAGTGGATAGGTTGTCTTTTTACCTTTTTGCAAGCAGAATATGGATGTTTTATTGGCTGCTTGAAATGGTTTCAAATTCACCATATCTTCCATGCTGATAATCTTGAGGGGTTCTTTTTTGTTTTTTAATTCAAATCTTCTAAATCCCTCTCCAGCACCCTTGGATTTAAACACTTCCATGGTAATGACGAACCCTAAAATTCCTTTATCTTTAAGATAATTATCAGCACAGGCATATGTGAATAACATTGAGAAATCTTTTTTACCTCCACCTAATCGTGTTTCATAACCTTTCAAAGAAAAAAGTCCATATTTTTGCCATAATTTCAATGTTCTTGCTCTATAATCATCAGAAAGGAAATCCCATCTTATCCAGGGTGGATTGCCGATTACATAGTCAAATTTACCTAGATACACTGGTGCAAAGGCATTCTTTATATAACGCGCCCAGATTCCATTTTCACCAGCGTCATCTAATTTCTTTATTTGTCCGTAGATATTTAGAAGAAGTTCGTTTTCTTTCTCTGAAAGATTAAACGCAATTTTGAGTTTGCTTTTGAATTGCTCTGGCACTAATTTGCTCCGTAATGCGATGTCAACCTCTGAAGTGAACTTATCAATTTGTGTTTTGTCTTGCATGCAAATTGGAAAGATGTAATTACCTTTTGTAGTTGTGAAGATCAAAGTATTGCTATTGAAAGGCAACTCACCTTCCTCCTCGTACCGACTTGGTGCGAGAATAGAATCGCAAAGATACACCGGGATCGTAATTGGTCTTACATATGGAATAAATCTGGAAAACGCTATGAGATAGTTTGTACGTGCTGCTAAAACAGCAAGCGGATTCAGATCAAAGCCCACAATATTCTTGAGGATATGTTGTGCAACTTCTTTTGTTTGTATCTTCTTATGTCCCTTTGCGTATCCAATTACTTTGTTTATCGCCTGTACTAAAAAGGTTCCTGAACCGCACGCAGGGTCAAGGAAACGAATACCGATTCTACCATCATAGCCGCTTTTATCTGTTACATAGCCTGCGAGCCAATCAGGGGTATAATATTCTCCCAAGTCATGGCGCAGTTTCTGCGGAACAATAACCTCATATAATTTCTGCAGCAAATCCCTTGTCCACTCTGGTTCAAGAATGGGCGTGGCGGATTCAAAATCCGAGAATGCTCGAACAATACTACGAAAGACATTAGCAAGCTGTGATGTCCAGGCATCAAGATACCATGAGAAAAAATCTGCCTCAAGGAAATTTTCGATCCCCTGATTGACAAAATCGAGACCACTCTCCAAATGACTGAGTTTGTCAAATAATTTCATATCATCCAATGGTGCTATATCTTTCACAAATGATTCAACAGTTTGTTCCCTTTGTAGAGCAACGAGTTCATACGCAATGAGTTTCATTAGAAAGGCATAATATGTATGGATTGCAAAGAGGAGCTGTTTTAATCTGCTCCCTGCTGGTAATTGATAGACCTTTGCAGTTTCTTCTGCAGTTTTTTCAGCCTTTTCGAGTTCCTGTCCATAAACAACACCAAAAATTCTGTCCCATTCTATGAAAAAAGTCTTTATTCGAGAAGGTGTTTGTCTGCGTTGCGCCCTCATTGCTGCTGAGTATAGTTCAGAAACTGCTTGCCGAGCAATAGAACAGTCAGGTCCAAACACTGTGGCTAAATCCTTTGCAGTAAGTGGTCTCCTGGCTGAAGCCCGGACAAATATTAAAAGATTAGTTAAACTTGAATGGCTAATTGAATATGGACCCAATACCTGAAAACCACGTCCTGTTTTGGCTACAGGGAACAATGCGCCCTGCTTTTCTTGCACAGGCACTGGTGTCTGTAATATTGTGGGAACTTTTGTGAATCTTACAAAAAGAATATAATCGCCGTCTAATGCCACACCAACTGCTTTTTCCAGAAAGTCTTCCTTTTGTTCAGCAAACTGTGTAGCCTGTCCTACAAGATAATTTTGAAGCTGCTTAACTGTTTTTTTAACATTCGGTTTTGCAGATAATTTGCCAGGTGTTTTGTACTCAATAGTAAGATAACCATAGACTGCATCTGATCTACCTCTATAAGATGTGCTCGTTTTTTCATATCGGACGATGTCAATATCTACTCCAATTTTCTTAAATACATTTTGCAGTAAAGGCTCAACTTTCATTTTGAGGTCTTCTTCAGTGTTAGCAGTCCTTGCTGCTTGTTTAATGTCTCGTGCTAATTTTTCAGTATTTATCTGCCAGTATTTTTTCTCTTTACTCATTCAATGAATTATATGGAATAAGAACCTGATGTCAATTGTATTTTCGCTACAAACATATTGTGATTAATGAGAATTGCGTTAGTGTGCCAATTTGGTATTTTGGTAATTAGCGAAATACCGAAATAGTGTTCGAGAAGTGAAGGATGCCTGATAAACCCCGCTCCTTCATAAGGGGCGTGGGTAAACCCCGCTCCTTCATAAGGGGCGTGGGTAAACCCCGCTCCTTCATAAGGGGCGTGGGTAAATCACCTGTCTGCGTCTACCTGTACCGTTGGCACGCCTGCCTGTCGCGTTGGCGACGCAGACAGGGCAGACAGGTGCGACGCACAGGCAGGCCTGTCTGCCTCAGGCAGAGGCAACTACAGGGGCTGGGAAACACCTGATAAATCACCTGTCTGCCTCAGGTAGAGGCAACTACACAAAATTTTAAAAATATACATATGTAACTCTTGATTTTTAATTAGTTTTTTGTATAATCTTTGATTATATGAGGGAAGATGTTACTACACAAATCGTTGCATGGTTGAAAAAACAATTGAATGAATCCCAGACAAAGGGTTTTGTGTTGGGGGTGAGCGGTGGTTTGGATTCAGCAGTGTGTGCGGCACTCATGAAAAGAGTCACTGATAACTGTCTTGGATTGATCATGCCCATTGAATCAGAAGTGCAAGATATAGACGATGCTTCAAGGGTCGCAGACGCGCTCAATGTGCGGACTGAGTATATCGATTTGACGTCGGTTTACGGTCATTTGACGAAGTTGCTACCTGGAGGTGATCAGGTTGCCCTTGGCAACATCAAAGCGCGCTTAAGAATGGTCGTTCTCTATTACTACGCAAACCTCAATAACTATCTCGTCTGCGGCACCGGGAACAAAACCGAGTTAACACTTGGCTACTTTACAAAATATGGTGATGGTGCCTGCGATATTCTGCCGTTTGGTGACCTCTATAAGTTCGAAGTAAGGGAGCTTGCCAAGGTACTTCACGTTCCCAAGACGATCATAGACAAGACACCAAGCGCAGGTCTCTGGAAAGGACAGACTGATGAAGGCGAAATTGGCTTTTCATATGATGAGATCGATAGAACATTGCAGGAGATCTCAAGCAGTCAAATCAAAGGTAATTGTGCTGAAAAGCTGAAATTTAGGATTGAACAGAATGAACACAAGAGAAAACCACCTAAAATATGCTTTTTTAGGCATTTAGGTGTTTAGGCATTTACCCATGCCCGTTGTAAACGGGCTGGGTTTAGGAATTTGATGTATTCTAAGAGGATAAGATGTTTCCTTTATTCTGGATAGCACCCGCTGGCTCGTTGCTCGCATTACTGTTTGCATGCTATCTGTCATGGACGACCAGAAGGTTCGACGAGGGCACTGAGGTCATGCGGCAGATTGCACAGGCAATCAGGGAAGGCGCCAGAGCATACCTCAAGAGGCAGTATCGTATCGTCGTTATTATCTTTGCTGTCATCTTTGTTCTTCTTCTTATTCTCTCATACAATAGGTTGTTGCCGACATTTGTGCCATTTACATTTCTTACCGGTGGTTTCTTCTCAGCGCTCTCTGGTTTCATTGGAATGACACAGGCAACGAATTCTTCTGCTCGGACTGCTAATGCAGCGCGGACAAGCCTCAACAGTGCATTGCGTGTTGCGTTCGGTGCGGGCGGCGTCATGGGGTTCGTCGTAGTCGGGTTGAGCCTTTTAGATTTGAGCGTGTGGTTTTTCGTGCTGAACTGGTACTACGGTGGTCTACCTGTGAACGAGAGGCTGCTTGCTGTGACACAAACACTCATCTGTTATGGAGTGGGTGCTTCTTTTCAGGCACTTTTTGCACGCGTTGGAGGTGGTATATTTACCAAAGCAGCAGATGTCGGGGCTGATCTTGTGGGTAAGGTCGAGGCGAATATCCCTGAGGATGATCCCCGTAATCCGGCTACGATTGCCGATAATGTTGGCGATAATGTGGGCGACGTGGCGGGTATGGGTGCGGATCTCTATGAATCGTACGTCGGTTCTATAGTTGCCACGATGGCATTAGCATTTTCAGCGGGGCTGGGCATGACGGGCGTGCTTTTGCCGCTGCTGTTGGCTGTTATTGGGGTACTTTCATCGATCATCGGAACATTCCTTGTATACACGAAAGAGGATGCAACTCAAGTTGCTCTGCTTGCGGCATTGAGAAGAGGCGTGTGGGGTGCGGGTATCTTCGTCGCCGTCATTTCAGGTTTGATTATTTATTATCTATTACCCGATAATTTTGGTATTTTTTGGGCGATCCTTGCGGGACTTGGTGCTGGAGTTTTCATTGGATACACCGCAGAGTTTTTTACTTCTGACCATTACAAGCCAACGCGCGGCATTGCTCAAGCTGCTAAGACTGGTCCGGCAACTGTAATATTGGAAGGTCTGAGCGTTGGCATGATTTCGGTGGTGCCATCGGTGCTTGCTGTCGTCGCGGCGGTTCTGGCAGCATATTATCTGTCCGGTGGTGGGAGCCATCCAGAATTAGGTCTGTTTGGTGTCGCGATTTCTGCAGTCGCGATGCTCTCGACATTAGGTATTACCCTGGCTACGGACGCATATGGGCCAGTGGCTGATAATGCCGGAGGGAACGCTGAGATGGCAAAACTCCCGGCCGAAGTAAGGAAAAGGACTGATGCGCTTGATTCTCTGGGCAATACCACAGCAGCGACGGGTAAAGGTTTTGCAATCGGCTCTGCAGCTTTGACTGCACTTGCCTTGATCGCTGCTTACCGTGATCAGATTCTGCAGTTCGGATACAAACTTGACTTGAGTTTAATGAATCCAGCAGTTATGATCGGTCTTTTCCTCGGCGCAATGATGCCCTTTGCATTTTGTTCTCAGACGATCCGCGCCGTGAGTCGAACCGCGGGTAAGGTTGTCATAGAGGTTCGTCGGCAGTTCAAAAGCATAAAGGGCTTAATGGAAGGCAAGGCAAAGCCCGATTATGCACGGGTCGTGACAATTTGTACGGCGTCAGCACAAAAAGAAATGATTATACCTTCCTTTATGGCGATCATTGCACCGATTCTTGTCGGCGTGCTGTTAGGCCCGAGTGCGGTGGTCGGGTTGCTTGCTGGCGCTTTGGTATCTGGGTTCGCGGTTGCCTTGAAAATGGCGAATGCTGGTGGTGCCTGGGATAATGCCAAGAAGTATATTGAAAAAGGAGCCCTTGGAGGAAAAGGATCGGCTGAGCACAAAGCAGCAGTGGTCGGTGATACAGTAGGTGATCCATTTAAGGATACGGCTGGACCATCACTCAATATTTTGATTAAGCTAATGTCAACGTCATCGATTACCTTAGCTGGTTTTGTGCTGCGCATGACCCTATTTAAGTAGACAATATAAAAAACACATGAAAATCAAAGACTGGCCAGAAAATGATCGGCCAAGAGAAAAGTTTTTTCAAAAGGGCAGTTATGGTGTAACCGATACGGAACTTTTGGCGATTATTATTGGCAAAGGTGTAAAGAACAAATCAGCACTTGAATTAGCTAAGGAGATCCTTAATAAAATTGGCAACCTGAAGAAATTGAACCAGAAAACAGTCAGTGAAATTGAACGGCTTAGTATAAAAGGTCTTGGTAGAGCTAAGATTGTTTCGATGCTCGCAGCACTCGAATTGGGCAGACGTTCGCTCTCAAAGAAAAATGATGAGCAGATCATTTTCAAAGACCCCAAAGATATTTATGATTATTATTACCCATTAATTTCCGGGTTGAGACATGAATTATTTAAGGTTGTGGCAGTTGATGGCAGGAACGCACATATTAACGAAACGACGATTTCAAAAGGTATCCTCGATGCAAGTCTGGTCCATCCGCGCGAGGTTTTCAAATTCGCCCTCAATGAAAACGCCAGTGCGATTTTTCTCGTGCACAATCACCCGAGCGGCATATTAAAACCATCCGAAGATGATTTGAAAGTGACGGAACGATTACGGAGTGCCGGTGAGTTGATGGGTATACGTATCGTAGATCACATTATCATTGCGGAAAAAGGATTTTACTCATTTTCGCAGCATAATCTACTTTAGAAGAAAATCACAAATCCCAAGACACCAAATCACAAACAATATCGAAACCACAATTTCTAAACTCAAACGGGGAGTCTGATGAACCCCGCTCATCCACGATGGGCGTGGGTGAATCAGACCACTACATTGTTAATGGCGATAGAATAGTGAGTAGATTGGTTATTCGGCGAGGATTTTTATTATTGTGTAGATGTCCGGATCGATTTTTTTCTTTCTTGAATAAGTCTTTTCAAATGGCGTGTCGACTATTTTTTTGTTTATTTCGCCGACCATACAGCCATACATATTTTTCTTTAAACCGTTGACTGCTGCATAGCCAAGCTTGGATGCGAGGATGCGGTCGATCGCAGTTGGCGCACCGCCACGCTGGATATAGCCGAGAACCGCAACGCGGTAATCTTCATCCAAAATTGCCTTTATTTTCTCGGCGATAGTAAAGGCATCGCCGGCTTCGTCGCCTTCAGAGACAATGACAATATTGGATTTTTTGCCTTTTTCTATATTGTGTTTGATTTGCTTAGCCAAGCCAGGTATGTCAGTCGGCGTTTCCGGGATGAGGACATCCTCAGCACCGCCGGCCAGCCCGACTGCCAAACCAATGAAGCCGGCATATCGACCCATGACTTCTATGAAAAAGAGTCTTTCCAAAGATGAAGCAGTATCCCTGATTTTGTCGACTGCTTCTAAGGCACTATTTACCGCAGTATCAAAACCAATAGTGAAATCACTGCCAAGTAGATCATTATCAATTGTCCCAGGAAGACCGATCATTTTTACCCTGGTTTTTTTTGCAAATTCATAAGCGCCCCGCATTGAACCATCACCACCGATTACAATGAGTGCATCGATTTTATATCGGTTCAAGGTTTTTTTAGCTTTTGCCATACCCTGGTCAGTTGTAAATTGCGCAGAGCGCGCAGTTCCTAAGATTGTACCGCCGCGCTGGATAATATTGGCGACTGAGTTGCGTTTTAATTCGACGATGTCCCCTTTGATAACGCCATTGTAGCCGTGTTTAAAACCGAATATCCTTATTTGATAGTGTATTGCAGTTCGTACGGCAGCGCGGATAGCGGCATTCATACCAGGCGCATCGCCGCCGCTCGTTAGGATACCGATTCTCTTTGGTCGCACAGAGTATTATAGTCAACGACTTCTTCATGTCAACCGAGTGGACAAAATCTTAGAATTCCAAAATACCTAAACATCTGCTTCAAATAAAAAATGCTGCAGCATTAAATAGCGCAAATGCCTGAATTACAACGATTACTGAGGGTTTTTGTAGTATTGATTGCGCAAATCACTGTATAACTTAAGTCTCCTGCACGGACGTGGCTCAAAGCCTTGTGAATACTTAAGTTGGGGCTTGACAAATGTGGAATTATCAGTATAATTATTTAATGATTGGAAAGGAGGTGAAAAAACATGACTAAAGCTGATCTAATCGAGAAGATTGCGGCAAAGGCAAAGATTTCTAAGAAGGCAGCGAACGTTGCGTTGAATACTTTTGTGGGCTCAGTTACCACAGCTCTTAAGAAGGGTGACAGAGTAGCATTAGTGGGCTTTGGAACGTTCTCAGTTACCAAGAGGAAGGCAAGAACTGCACGTAACCCGCGTACGGGTGAGCCTATTCATGTGCCTGCGAGGAAGGCGCCAAAATTCAAGGCTGGACGTGATTTGAAAAAGGCGGTAAGATAATTCCTTAATGCAAAGGAAAAAGGGGATGACATTATGTTATCCCCTTTTTCCTTTATATGAAATTTCTGTTCAACGCAGCAGCAAGACTTTTTTGACAACCAAGTTGGTGTTATCCATCGTGCTTATGAAATATATACCTGCAGGTATACCTTGTCCAGACCAGGATGCACGTCTTTGGTCATTAGACATGAGCCGTTGTACAAGGCAACCATTAATATCATAAATAGCGATTTCTTGATGTTTTTGTTTTGTCGTGATACCGAGGTTTTTACAAAAGACCGTAGATGATACGTTAAGGGCATATTCTGGAGAGTGATTGTTTTGTTCAATAATCCCATACCCAGGTTTATGGGTCACCATTATTTCCCAGTTGCTGTTTGAATAGCTCTGCCAGCATATCCACAGCTCACCTGTGCTATCGCAGGCGATTTGAGGATTGAGATCAGCACCAGCAAGGTCAGCGACAACCTCTGGTATTACCCAGGTCGAATCAACACAATAGGTGTAGTATATGTTCCAATCACCCGTGGCTTTTGACTGATAGACCAGGCAGATCGTGCCACTGGTATGGGTCGTTAAACATGGAAAGAGATCGCTTTCTACTGAGGTTGTTACTTGAACAGGTGTTGACCAGTTACTGCCATTGAATACGCTTGCGTAGATATCAACATTTCCATTGTCAGCTGATTGCCAGACCACCCAGATATCCCCATTTTCATCAACTGCTGCACAGGGATGAAAGGCGTGTTTTTGAGTTCCGGAAATAGGTCCGGATGTCAACCACTGTGAACCCGTATAATAACTACCCCATATTTCGCTTTTTGTTGCGTGGCGTTGACTGTAAAATGCCCAAGTGTGCCCGAGGCTATCAGCAATTATGACGGGCATTTTTTCATCGGCTGAAGTGTTTGTTACTTGCTGGGGTGTTGTCCAGACCGAGCCATTGAAATATGCTGCATAGATGTCACTGTTTAAATTGCGCCTTGATTCCCAAACAACCCATAGTCTATTTACATTATCGCGCATCATTGATGGTCTTACATCATATGCTGGGTCGTGCGTATGGAGGAGTTGTCTTGCTGACCACGAACCAGTGTAAATACTGTAATAAAGGTCATACTGCCCTGCATAATACCCTGCCCACACAGTGACCGGTCTATTTTGGTTATCAAAACCGATTGCCGGACAATAATCCCAATAAGTATGCGGTCCAATCGTCATGGCATTTGTCCAAACATTGCCATTGTAGTATGAACCATAGATCTCTGAACGACCATTGACATACGACCTTCCGGATTCCCATACTGACCATATAATACCATTGTTTCGTACACCGATTTTCGGAAATGCATCAGATTCTGGATCCGGTGCAATTACTTCAGGGGTCTGCCAGTCACCCACATATGTTGGAGGAAAAGCTGATGCTGACTCGGCGACATACTTGACTTGACCCCTGGGTTTAAGGGTTGGATCGCCGAGGATATTCATCCCGTAGAACCAATCCCAGTCCTCTTCTCCCCAGGTTGTGAACCAATGCTTAAATCCGTCGCCGATCGACATATTTTGTTGTCCAATCGGATAATAGAAATCTTCGAAATACAACATGCTGCCGGTCTTTGTACTACCAATGACAAGAAGACCATACGGGTCAACAAACAAGTACCAACCTGCTGAGTGATTCTCTTCGACAAAGCGTGTTCCAGAACAGGCAAATAGATTATAAAATAGTGCGCTTGGCTCCAAAGAGAATATTTCATAATTAAAAACAGTGCCCCGATAGCCACTGGAGCCGTACCTAAATGTGTGACCCCATGGAGAGGAATGGGCACAGAGATGTATCCACTCATAACCTTGATTGAGTTGAGTTCGATAGTTCGAGGCGATCGTTTGAAGGTTGTCATTGATTACCACAACGTTGCTATAGATGTGATCAAGGTAGCACGTTGTCCAGTATGACCAATCATCGTCGACAAAGGATAATGCCCTCTGCTGTACAGTTAGACTGTCAATCCGATACAGATGATTTTTGTGGAAATAATTCTTGAGCAGGCGCACTTCACTATCCCACGTTAGAGCACGCGTATAGAGTCTACCAACCCATATTTCTGGTGCAACATTGCCGGTATGGTCGTCATAGATGCCGTCGCCATCCGTATCGATATAAGTACCGTCGAGATCACTGAAATACAAATCATGGGGGAATTCTTCCCAGCCACCAAAGCCGGATGTTTCGAACCAGGCAATCGGTATTTCACCAACAAAAATAGCGCCATGAAGGTTGGCTATTGAACCAAGATGGTTTCTCAATGCAGTATGGGACATCCCTGATATAGTATCGAGTTGTACAGAATATCCGGCATTGACAAGGTCTTGCGTAAAAACTGTCAGTTCATTGATAAGTTCTGGGTAGATACGTGCATTTACTATAATATCAACAACGTTTTGTCTATGACCAGATGTTTTACTCATCACACTACTGATTCTTGTTGGCTTGGACTGGTGAAGACATACAGAACACCACTTGCTATAGGTTAAGGGTTGCCTTCCATGTGGCTCAATCCACTCCAACTGCTTAACACCCTTTATTTGACCAAAGAGCATTGTTGTGCATAGGCAAAAGATGAATGTGCTCTTTTTCATACCGCCTCCATTCAGTATATTATATAAAATATCTATCTTGAGTCAAGCTGGTTTGTCCATATTACTTCATTGACAAAGTACTTAATTCCATTAGAATTAACCAGGTGACAAATGGAACGGGAAGATCTTTTTGGCAAAGTCAATGATTTTATCGTATACCTGCAAAAGGAGAAGAACAGTTCCCATCATACACTACGGGCTTACCGTGCTGATCTTGAAGGTTTCTTTGATTTTTTACGGGTCAAGAAAAGAAAACAGGTAGATCAAAACGCGATCACTTTATTCATGGGATTTCTCCTCAAGTATGGACTCGATGCAAGGAGTGTGGCACGGAAACTATCATGCATCAAATCGTTTTTTAAATTCTTGAAGAAGACTGATGTGATTTCAGAAAATCCTGCGGTCATAATCAAGACGCCGAAGATCAAGAAACATCTACCCGGTTTCTTGAGCTACGCACAGGTTGAAAAGGCTATGCAAATAAGTAACCCGAGAGACCGGGCGATCATGGAAGTATTGTACAGCTGTGGGCTCCGCGCCGGTGAACTGGTGAATATGAAAATCGCCGACATTGATTTTAATCGTGACGAAATTAAAGTTAAAGGTAAGGGTAATAAACAACGCATTGTCCCGATCGGTAAACCTGCCAAGAATGCGGTTCTTGACTATCTTGGAGTCCGCCGTAACCCTGATAAATGCAAAGCTGCTGGGTTAAATGTGCCTGAGTTATTCCTGAATTATCGAGGGGGATCTTTATCAACGCGTTCCCTGCAGCGTATAGTACGTAAATATCTTGTCAGACTGGCTCGAGCAGCCGGCACTAACCCGCATATTTTAAGACACAGTTTTGCTACGCACCTGCTAGAGAACGGAGCGAATTTAAGGGCGGTGCAGGAATTACTTGGTCATGCATCACTTTCAACAGTCCAGATATACACGCATATGACAACCAAGCGTCTAAAAGAAATCTATAGAAAAAAACACCCGAGGGCAGAATAAAGGATAAAGATGGGGGATGGAAGATGGGAGATGAAAGATGATTGATAGTAGATATAGGGTATTGGCGGGTTATCTTCTTGGAATTTTCATTATTGCTTTACTGCCAATTCTTGCATGCCAGACTTATAACCCGTTCAAAAGCCTCAAACAAGGAGATTTTGACATTGTCGTCGCAGGAAAATACAAAGAGGCAACTATTTTTTTGCGCGATGGTGCTGAGTACAAGCGTGTCGTAGATGGATTCAGGTCCGAGATTGAAAAGAATCGAGCTTTATTGCTAATGATAACGAAAGAGCACTATGATGTTTCAGGGATGCTGTTTTACAAGTTCAAGTTTGCTGCACTGGATAGTATTAGGACTTACTTGATACTAAGATATTTTGCCAGGATATACAATCACCCGCTACTTGCCGGTTATCAGATTCAATTTGTTTTTAATGCTGAGTCTCGCGAACTAATCAAAATATACACAGCAGAGGTGGCACTTGAGTAGCATCCTTTTGTTGATTATGCTATCGGGTGGAGTCTCGTTTAATGAGCAATCCTTTGAAGAGACATCAAGGTATTTCGAACTTGTTTCATCGATTGACCCTTCGTACGAGAATTACTACCGCGCCGGGGTTTATGCTTTGATCCATGGTGAATTGGACAAAAGCAGGCAATACCTTGAGGCTGTTGGCTCCAAGATATCTTGCGTACTCTACTATCTTGGTGTGGTCCAGTATCAACTCGGCTTGTACGACAAATCGGCAGAATACTTTGAGCGTTTGTTGAAAAAACGTAACGATATTTGGCAGGCTTATTACTACTTGGGTTTGATAAAACTGAAACAGAACGAAGTTGACGCGGCGATGCAGTATTTTAGAAAAACTCCAGATTCAGTAGACATCGTACTGTTAATTGATTATATTGGGGACTACAATCAATTAGTTAGTGCGCGTCAAACATTTGAGCGCGGTTTGTTCCAGGATGCTATCAGGCAATATCAGGACGTGAATTACTTTTTTGGTTATCGAGAGATCGGGCTGGCGCTTGCTTTTTCCAAAGTAAAGGAGTACAAAACAAGCCTTGCATTGCTCGATTCAGTTGTTTGCTGCAGTAATAACGAAACGCTCAGGCAGCGCGCAATATATGAACTAGCCAGAATATACTACTTTCTCAAAGATAACTTAAAGGCACGCGAGTATCTAAGACAATATCCGGATTTCCAAACTGATTGCAAAGCTCAATTTCTTCTTGGCATGACCTTTAGTAATGAGTCAAGATATGATTCGGCGGTTCATTACTTTGAAGGTTTGCCTGATTCAGTGGACCAATACCTATTTCATAAGGGAAGGGCTGTCTATTTCCTCGGCTTCTGGGGAAAGGCAGAAGAGTTGCTCTTGCGGCAACGGGAAGATTTCCCAGATTCTCGGTACGGGGATAGAGCTACATTTATCCTTGCTTCAATAAACTTCAAAAGAAAGGAATATGACCAGGCGATTGATTTCTACAGCGAACTTGTGAAGGTCTATCCCAGGTCGTTTTATGCGGCAGCGGCGCAGAAAAATCTCGGTGATTCATATTTCGACTTGAAGGAGTATAATCAAGCTCTGAAATCCTACAATCGAGTCAAGGAATTCAAACCATCGCCGAACATTGAGGCGCAGACACTTTTAAGAACTTATGAAACGCTGTATTATCTGAAGAAATATCCTACATTGATAGATGCGCTGCAGAGATTTGTTGACGATAATCCGCTATCAAGTCTTAGCCTCAGTACCCAGCTGCGTATTGCCAAGATATTGTTCAAGAAAAAGGAATATTACCGGAGTCTTTCAATCCTTAACAAGATAATTAAGCATAAACCCGGATCATCGGTTGCGCATAAGGCGCTCATTGAAAAAGCAAGGGTATATCAAACAACGGGTAATATTCATGAGGTCAAAAGGGTCTTTGCTCAACTGTTAGCTGGTAAGAATACTGAGTTATACCATTTCTATGCCGCTGATGAACTCGGCATGATTTATGTCGAGGAATCAAAATATGATTCTGCACTGCATTACTATAATTTACTTTTGGAGGATGAGAAATATCGCGAAAAAGCCATTTTCGAAATCGCCAAAGTATATGATATACTGGGTCAGAATAAAGAATCAGAAACGATGATTGATAAACTCATTGATGAATTTCCGTCATCGGTTTTCCTGTTCGATGCCTATATTTTAAAGTCAAAAGCTTATCGAAGAGCGGGTTACTACGACAAAGCCGTGGAGACATTGGAAGACCTAATACGGAATGTCGGCAAAAAACCCGAAGTCTACGTTGAAATCGGCAACATATATCTTGAGATAGAGGACTACCTGCGCGCGCGTGAGCACTACCTCTTGGCTTGTGAGTATTTTGAACAAAAAAGGGATGATGCAGCAAGGGTATTACTCCTTGCCGGCGATGCATCGATAGGCTTAGGTGATAAAGAGGTAGCCCGAGAATACTATCTTCAGGCAAACTTTATTGCTGAATCGCTGAGCTTAAAGAATCAAGCTACTGCAAAAATCAGTGCGATAGGTGAAGAATAGCTTGTCTTATTCGTTTAGAAGGTTGCTGATTTTTTGCAGCTCGGCCTTTATTTCTTTCAACATCTTATTTCTATTCCGAAGTGGAAGCGATAACTGTTCCGGTCCATCTCTCAATCGCACGAGTTTCTTTTTTGCCCCAGCAATGGTATAGCCCTGGTCATACAAGACACCTTTTATCAACTTAATGATGTCGATGTCCTTTTTTGAATAGTATCTTCGATCCACACGATTCCGTTTTGGTTTGAGAATCGCAAATTCCTTTTCCCAGTATCTCAATATATACGGCTTTAAGTCCAGCATTTCAGCGACTTCTTTAATCGAAAAAAATTCTTTTTCAATCATATTCCCTCCTTAGTTTTCGGAGAAAACTTGGATTCAGACGGATTAAAGCGGATTTAGACAGATAATATCCGTTTGCATCCGTTCCCATCTGTCTGCATCTAATAATACTTGTATTATTCATATTTTAATGGCCTGGTCATGAGGTCCCTTAACCCCTGTTTTGGAGGTTTGTTCTCAAACAATATACTGTATACCACTTCACATATCGGCATTTCAATTTTACACTTACTGACTAGCGCCATGACTGCTTTTGAGGTCGGGACACCCTCGGCAACCATGATCATCTCGGCTTGGATCTCAGCCACACTCTTGCCAGCGCCGATGCATTTACCAAACCTATGGTTACGTGATTCTTCACTAAATGAGGTCGTTACCATATCACCTAAGCCAGAAAGGCCCCAAAAGGTCTTTGCTTTGGCGCCTAGTTCAATGCCTAAGCGCTGCATTTCGACGATCCCCCGAGCGAGCAAAGCGCCTTTGGCGTTCTTTCCAAAGCCCAAGCCAGCGCTTATCCCACAGCCAATAGCGATAACATTCTTGATCGCTGCACCGAGCTCCACGCCGATAATATCATCCCCGATATAAATCCGGAAGTTGTTTGATGCTAATTCATGCTGGAGGTTTGTGGCACCTGCAGGATCCGGACCAACAAGCACTACCGCGGTCGGTTCTCCTCGAATTATTTCATTGGCTATTGATGGACCAGATAGTACGTAGACTCGGCCCCTTGCTGATGCCAGCAGGTCGATGATTTCTGATGGCCTTTTTAGCGTTTTAATATCAACCCCTTTTGTCAGACTTAAAAAATACGCGCTATTTATATCAACCTTGGTTAATTTATCGATAGTGCTATGCAATGCCTGGGAGGGTATAGCAAAGACTACGACCTCAGCGCCAACCAGGACCTTTTCAATATCCCAGTGCACAAATATCTCTTCAGGTATTTTTTTACCGATGAGAAACGGTGCATTATCCCTTGTCTGCGAAATATGCTCAGCCCTTTTTCTATCAAATTCCCAGATCTTCACATCATGACCATTTCGCTGCTGAATGATACCGAACACTGAACCCCAGTTGCCGCAGCCGAGTATGGACAACCTCATTTCCTTCTCCAGAGAATAAATTTCGCTTCTTCTTTTTTTAATATCCTTTTTATATTAGAACGATGGGCGTAAATAATAAACCCAGCCATTATTACCATGAATACCCGGTCGGTCAGGGTAGCTTCATTCATCACAAAACCGAAAATTGGTAAGGCGACCGCAAACCCGATAGATGCTAAAGCAACAATAAACGTACTTAGGTAAACTACAACCCAGACCGCCAGGGAGATCAGGAAAGATTTCGGTACTATTCCAATAGCCACGCCGATCGTGGTCGAGACGCCTTTGCCGCCGCGGAATTTGAACAAAGGGTTGAAGATATGACCAAGTATTGCGCCAGCACCAGCAAGCGCCGTAAGATATCCAAGGTTCCTCGCTAAAAGGACCGGGATGAGACCTTTCAGTCCATCTAATATAAAACCGAGGACAAAGAATGGTAAGCCTGCTTCGCGACCGAGGTTTGTGGCACCGATATTTCCGCTGCCGACTTTTTTCAGATCAAGCCCTTTTATTTTACCAAGTATGTAAGAAAAGGGGATTATTCCAAAAACAAAACCTATGATAAAAGGGAGCACGTAGCCCATGATCTGCACCTCACGGAGAATATCTTGACCGGGGTTGACATTTTTTTGTTTTTATCAGTATCGGCACACCTTTGAAGCCGAAGTACTGACGAATTGATTTGCGTAAATACCTTATATAGTGTTCTTTGACTTTGGTGGATAGAGTGGCTCGGAATAGGGGCGGTCCAGTGTTTACCTGCTTCAAGCTGACAAGAAATCCATTGGTTGGATTTTGCAGACTCTTTGCCATATTTTGAACAATGGTCTTGTCAGCAAACTTGTGGGATTCAGCATTAACGTTTATGATACAGGTCAAGAGTTGTTCTAAACCGATGTCTTCTTTCGCGGAGATGGGTACGATCGGTACGAATTCCAGGGATTTGAATGATTTATAGGTTGAGGGGACAATTCTATTTCTATTTGTTGTTTTTATAAGATCAATCTTATTGGGCGCCAGGACCAGGCTTTTTGCTTTTGACAGCACCATCGAGGCAATACGACGGTCCTGATCAACGACGCCTTCGGTCGTATCAAATAGCACAATCGCAATATCAGCATCTTCGATAGCATTCACCGCGCGTACCATGGAGTAGAACTCAACCGAGGTTTTAATGTGCGTCCTGCGGCGCAAACCACAGGTATCAATAATTTCGATGTTTTTGTCCTGATATTTGAATGTGGCGCGCACCACATCTCGGGTGGTGCCAGGTCGTTCATCAACGATTGCACGTTCTTGTTTTGTTAGGGCATTTAACAACGTTGACTTGCCGACATTAGGTCGTCCAAGAATCAATACCTTTATGTTCTTACGGATACGTTTCTTTGTCATCCTGGGCAGGGTTTTAATAGTTTTGTCCAAAACATCACCAAACCCGATACCCGCTTCTCCTGAGACCAAGAATGAATTCTTGAATCCCAGCTTAGAGAATTCTAAAGTCTCACTCTCAATGTACTTACAATCGATTTTGTTTATTAACAACAATACTGGTTTATTGCTTTTACGGACCGACTGGCAGATGTCTTGGTCCCCTGGTTTTAGACCGTCTTTAGCATCGACCACCAAATAAATAAGGTCTGCTTCAGCTAAGCCATATTCGATTTGGCGATTGATTTTGACCGCGAGTTCTTCTTTTCCACCGAGGAAAAAACCACCGGTATCGATGATGTTGAATACTTGACTGCACCATTCTACTTCGCCATAGATTCTATCCCGGGTCACGCCAGGTTCTTTATACACGATATTCAATCTCATCCCGATCAACCGGTTAAAGATTGTTGATTTGCCTACATTCTTTCTACCTACTATTACTATTGTAGCCACGTCAATAACTCTTTCAGGCTCTTGGGTGCAATAATAATGCGCGGATCATTTAAGGTCTGATTATCAATAAACTGTTTTGAATCATTGACACAATTTGGTGGCAGAATGATCCTGTCGTATTTACCATTGATTTTGCTTAACGCCTCGGTGAAATCCCTGGCGCCGAGCAATCCAGAAACAGTAACTGAGGGACCGAGAAAAGAATTAGGGACTGCAGCGACGATAAGGTTCTCATCAATACAGCCAAGCGTCTGTAGTTTTGCTTTCAGCTCATTGACAAATGGTAAAGCTAAGAAACCAGTCAGGAACAAATACCTGCCGTGTATTTTCCTCTTTAGATTTAATTTGTCTATTTCACTGAGAAAAGTTCGTGTTATGCCAATACCATTTTCATATTGAGGAAAGTCATCATAATACTCGGTTTCAGGGATCGGCATATTGGCTTTTATGAAGAATTCGTCGGCAAAGTATACCAAGCCCTGCTTATACTTTTTTCGGTAGGTATTATGGAGCTCTTTTGTGGCGTGGATTATCTTCTTAGCCTGGTTCTGAGATACTGAAGGGATTTTATTTGTGTGTCTGGTCTTGCCTACTGGTACGATGCCGATAGAAGCAATGCCCGGATATAATGCGCCGAGGTCAGTAATCGTCTTGATCAGATTGGCGCCATCATTAACCCCTGGGATGACAACGACTTGACAATGGATCTTTATATCGTGGTCGATTAAGGTACGGAGTTGTTCCATGATAAACCTCGCTTTTTCATGCTTGAATAGTTTCTTGCGCAGTTCCGGATCAGTAGTGTGAACTGATACATATAGAGGCGAGAGCCTTAAGCGCGCAATCCTTTGGATATCTTTCTCATCGATATTAGTAAGACTGAGGAAATGACCAAACATGAACGAGAGTCGGTAATCATCATCCCGGAAATAGAGTTCTTTTCTCAAACCAGGGGGCAGACCATTTATAAAACAGAAATCACAGTTATTCTCACACTCTTTGTATACTGGGTCTTCTAATTGAATAAAGATTGCTTTGTCAGGTTTAAATATTACTTCAATCTTTTTTCCCTCGTGTTCAATCAAAACACGTCTTGTTTTAGATTGGTCATTGTAAAAACGGTATTCCAAGATGTCGTCAATGCGTTGATCATTAATGGCAATGAGCAATGCATTGACCGGGATGCTTGGTTCTTTTGAAGAGGAGACCTTAATCATAATGAATTATAAGACAATTTTTGATAAAATTCAAGTGTTTCTTTAAGGTTAGTAAAATATCAAATTAGATGTTTTCGGGGAACCCTCACCCCTTCGATTTCGCTCACTTCGATTACACTCAGTACTAACAGGACAGTTCCATCCCTCTCCCTTGACGGGAGAGGGTAGGGGTGAGGGTGAAATTGAAAGCAAGATACCCCGCCCCTTGAGGTGAGGAGTTCATTTGATAAATTCAAAATCAAGGGATAAAAATGTGTCCGAGTTTCTATTGACACGCCTTGACAATACGGGTATAACGATTAAAATGGACCATAAGGAACAAATGGTTAAAATTTTAAAAGAGGTATCAGATAGGATAAAAATTTCGTTTCCTTATAGTCAAGAATTTGTGGAAGGAATTATTAAGGAGAACATATATTACTTTAATTTTCCTCCCCCTTCGACGGGGGAGGATTAAGGTGGGGGTGATTTTGGTGATTAATCTATTATATGTTCTCCTTAGTAAGTGTATCAAAAGCCGAAGCTGGTACCCTGAGGGAAAATTAAAAGCCCTTTGGATGCTTTAAATCTAAAGGAATCGGGCATTAATAATTGTAGTTGTCCAATTTATTGGACAAAGCCTGATAAACCCCGCTCCTTCATAAGGGGCGTGGGTAAATCACCTGTCTGTCTCAGGCTGAGGCGACTACATCATATCGTGGATGATGTGAGAACTATTTCATGTTTTCCTCAGTAACAAAGGGAGGTAATGATTGAAAAAGACTTATGGCAATTCAGTCAGACTATCTGTAAAAGGTGCTGATATCATTCCCAGAAAGGGGTATATCCGCACTCTGAGTGCTGATATGAACGAGTTAAGTGAAATATTAAAAAAGAGAGACATATGAAAAAATATTTTTATGCGATAATCATCTTTCTGGCTGGATTTTTATCCTGCAGACAAGATAACGAACAAACTGGTATTATTCGAAAAGGTAATATTGTTTATGATTTTACTTTTGCGGAATTGGCGGTTAAATATCTTGAATCTGATGATTCTACTTATTTACAAAGAATTGCTGAACTTGAAGCTACAGAGCATATATTAAACCACGCGAAATTTTTTAATTATAATGTTCCTAAAAATTCTAAAATAGAGCTTGTAACATATTTATTGTCTCCAGCAAATGAGAAGAAGGAAATATTAGATGATTTTAAAAGAAATCTGCGATATGCAAAAAACAATATTGCGAAAATTGATTTGGCACAAAAGGTGTGCTTACAATATCTCCCAGACAGCTTTCATTACTCGAGTAATCTGTTTTTTACTTTTGGTTACGACTTAGGAGTCGTCTACGGTAAAAATGCCAGTGTGAATTTAGCTCATTCATACTATTTAAAAAACACGAATGAGATTAAGTATTATTCCATTCATGAATTACACCATGCGGGATTTGTGATGCTAAAAAACAATATCATGCCATCGCTTGACATTACTAATTATAAGGAAATGACACAATTAATAGAGTATCTTACTCACTTGGAAGGCATGGGTACATTTGTTCCACTTGATATCAGGAAGAAAGAGAATGCTATGAATATCGATAAGGACTATATTGCACTGCAAGATTCTGGACTAATGAAAGAGTATGAAAAAGAATTCTTTGATATTTATTTTCATTTTAAAAATAATCCAGATAGTTTAATAACTGAAGAAGATTGGGCTAAGCTTTCCATTCTATCGGATAAAAAAAGACTGTGGTATAGAGTAGGCGCAAGCATGGCGCAAACAATTGACAAGAATCTTGGAAGAAAAAAATTGGTTAGCCTAATCTCTGAACCTTCTGGAAATTTTATAAATACGTATTTAATGATAAAGGATAAATAAATACTGCACAGAACACTGTATATACCCAATGGCTGGGATAGTGCGAGTTTGAGTAGTTTTGCCCCGCTTAAACTTTGTGGTAACTTGATGCTGAAACGCCCGCAAACAGCCACTGGGCATATACTTTACCGTTATATGAAATAGCCAGTGATTGGTGTGTCTAAAATGGCATTACTTAATGAGAGGAAGACCATGGTTAAAAAAGATATCCGTTACACTGAGTTAGCCAAATATTACGACTTGACTCACTATTTTAGAAATTATGAACAACAAGCGGAATTTCTTAATTCGGCTATAAAGAAATATTTTCCTTAAGGTGTCAAATGAAGACGTCAACGCAAATAATTATTACAAAATGTCAAATTACGAGTCTACGACTGCTCGAAATGAAGACAAACCATGCCTTAAATGGATTGAATAAAATGAAGAAACAGTCCTCTCCTTCGCCTAACAGCGTTTTTGCGACGCTTCGCTAAATTGCCTAAAGGCAACTTCGCAAACACGCAGAACGATAGCTGAAATGCCGCTTCGCTTGAATGCCAGAGATTGAATGATATAGAGAGGTGTAAAGGAAAGAATAAGGTTAGTTAGAGACTTAAAAGGGTATAGCGGAATGTTTGGCATTCACATTTTGTCTATCGGCGCGGCGGGTCGGCGATGGGCTCGCCAGATCGGGTTGACGGCTAAAGAATTTTTAGTAGTGGGGACGGTGCCCCTCAATACAAATATTCGGGATCTTCGATATCTCGATAAACTTCCCGTAGTTAAACGACGGGACAGGCAATATCTTCGGCTTGACCCCGGTGAAATAAACAAAAATTGCACCACGATGTAATATATGAAACAAATTACACATGGCAGGCGAGGGCAGGCATTTTGATATTTTGATAGTAGATGAAAGAACAGTGAAGGAAAAATATGCTATAGCAGAGTGATGTTTACATAGCTTATGTGAAGAGTGAAGCTGAAAGTATCGAGTATCCCGAGAAGATCCGACCCCAATTCATGTTATCTCAACACAAACTTCCTTTTCTTAATCGTCTTTTCTAATTTTTTTAAATCATACTTTTGCTCTGCTCGCCTTACTCTGATTTCATGTAATCCTGCCATCATATCATCCACCTTACCATTGACATCGGTAAACTCTTTTGCAATACTATCTCTGACTTCAATTTGGTAAAATTTACTAAAATAAGACATGTTGCACCTCCTTAGCCAATTTCTGCCAGAATTCCTTAGTAGTTATTTGTCGCGGTGGATTTTTTTCATCAAAATAAGCATTGGGTACTGATGTATCAAGATATAATTTGAGTTTCTTTAACATCTCTATTCCTTTTTTACATCATTCCCTAAATCTCTTTTCAAAATTACTTATATAGCCACGCATAGTTAATTATAAATACATATTGTGTGGTGTCAATACTATGATTTATAAAACTGCAGCCACTACATTGCTTTCTTGACAGTATTGCTAAAATAGTTATAATTGCCATAGAAAAAATCAAAAGCGCTTTGGATGTTTTAAATCTAAAAGAAAGGAGAGAGAGGTGACAAATCTTCTTAAAAGTGGGGAATCTTTTTGACCCTTGACAGCCAAAGTTGGTATAACCAAAATACTTCGTTTATACTGTCAAATATGGAGTATAAACGAACCACTTCGTTTGTGAATGAATTATATGAAATTGCCCGCATTTCAAGAGGAAAAAGAATAAAAGGCTGTGTGCATGTACCAAAAGAGGTGATTTAAGATGGAAAAAGTTGTGGATATTTACAATCTCACTTCAGATAAAAATTTTGCCCCCCATCACGATGGTAAACTCATGTCATTGGCTTGTTGCATGGTAAACATAAGAAAACATGTTGGTGGGCTCTGGTTTGGCAGGGAAAATCCAAAGGAGGATTTGGAGTATTGGGTTGTAGGGCGCGTGGCTAGTACATTGAAATCTGAAAAGAGGAATTGGTTAATATATTTCATGAAGGTAGAAGACGTAATGAGTTTTGACCGTTACTATCGTGAATTTGGCAAAAACCGCGATGACAATCTATATAAATTAACCGAAAGTTGTGGATGCTCAGAAGACAATTGCTGTCATAGGTTGGATCCTAATTGTTTTGAAGAAGTTAGAGATCCACCTAAAGACCATAGTAGAGAGCACGATATTGGGAAAGGGCAGTATGTGTTAATATCGACTGACTATTGCTATTATGACTGGCGAAACGGAAGAAGAGAGGTCTTGTCTATGGAGGAGTGGGGTATCCCTGAATTAAAATGGATACCTGAGGGAAATAAAGGTCCCTTTTATAGAAAATATAGCTTTAAAAATCCTAAAATAATTATCGAGAAATTGAAGGAATTGAAAGAAAGAAATTGCGAACGATATCTGCCAGATTCAGAAGAAAACAACGGTTGTCATCCAAAAAAGAAAACCAAAAGAGGGGGGATTTGTTAAAATTAGAACAATTAGATAAGTGAGAATTAAAGGCACACAGCCATGAAATGCGGGCAACTCTGCGGACACTTCGTGTCCTTGCCTCGTCTTCGGTTCGGTCATATAACTGGCGGATATACGCTACGGGTTACGCCCTTGCCTTTCGCCTGCCTGTGCGTGTTCGCACGCAGACAGGGGACATTGCTGCCTTCGGTCGCCACATCGTATATGCTGGAAACGTTATACACAATAGAGCAGACTACATTGCTTTCTTGACAACATTGCTAAAATAGTTATAATTGCCATAGAAAAGATTAAAAGCGCTTTGGATTTGATACGGAAATGAGGTCTGAACGATGAAAAGAATTGAGTATCAACTAAAGAGGTGTATATACGATGATGTCGCCTATACGCCAAATTGGCAGGACATCCGACACTGTCGGATATAACCGAGTTATATAAAATTCCAAACCCTGCATTTAAGTAATGGCGCAAAAAATAAATTTAGAGAAGGTAAAATGTTTGTCTTTTTAGACAAGGCATTAACGGATAATGACAAAATAAATTTGAGTACTTTTATGAGATTAAAGGTGATTTGAAGATGGGTAAAATTACAAAAACCACAGGTATTTTTGATAAGGTCTCTGGTTTAATTGAGCAAGCAAGAAGAAAGGTTGCTACTACAATTAACCAGGAGATGGTGATGCTCTATTGGAATATTGGCAAAACCATAAAAGAGGAGATAATAAAATCAAAAAGAGCAGAATATGGAAAACAAATAGTCCACTCACTGAGTGGAGAATTAGCCCAGAGATATGGGAAGGGATTTGCTGAACAAAGTTTGTAGCATATGGTTAAGTTTTACGATACTTATCCAATTCTCTCCGCAGTGCAGAGAGAATTACAAGGGTTATCCTGGACGCATCTTAAATCTATTATTTATCTTAACGATGATTTAAAAAGAAAGTTTTATGCTACTTTAAAAGTAGTGGGAACGGTGCCCCTCAATACAAATATTCGGGATCTTCGACATCTCATTACTTCCTCTCTCTAACTTCGTTAGATTCGAGACTATAGCGATATTTTCAACATCTCGGTAAACTCCCCGTAGTTAAACGACGGGACAGGCGATATCTTCGACATGACCCCGGTGAAATAAACAAAAATTGCACCACGATGTAATATATGAAACAAATTACACATGGCAGGCGAGGGCAGGCATTTTGACATTTTTGATAGCAGATGAAAGAACAGTGAAGGAAAAATATGCTATAGCAGAGTGATGTTTACTTGGTTTTTATGAAGAAATTACATCTATTTTTTAACGCAGATCAAGGTCTGCTACTCCATCTTTTGAGTTCTCGGTCAGCCTGTTGACAGGCTGACCGAGAATTAGGAGTAGGGTGTTTACGCCCGTGAAAATATGTCGAAATTTAATCACATTTAACGAGCCTAAAGGCTCTACTCCAAGAAATTTCGACATTCTCGGTCACCCTGTCGAGATTTGACCCCATATGTCTCCTACAGCCTGAGAGGCACGGGCAATGAGATTTTTTTTGCTTTCCTGTTGACACTGAGAATAGAATAATTATAATAAACAGAATGAATGCAGAGACCTGGGTTTTATGGAGAGAATCGAGATGATTAATTTGGGGCAAATAAATAGATGATGATGGTTGCTGTATATATTATTGAATGGGTGATAATATGAGAGTATACGTTGATACGTCTGTACTTGGTGGATATTTTGAGGTGCTCCGTGAAGAAATTTGATTGTGTTAAGATGATGCGTGATATAAGGAATAAAATGGTGAAGAGGTATCAGAAGTCTCCTGAATTAGAGATGAGAGAACTCGATGAAATTAGAAAGAAATATAGTATTACTAAGGAAAGGAAGAAGACACCATCACACATTCGATAACACAGCGGGAAAAGAAAGGTGGATTGACATAGTGGAAGATACATCTATAATCTCTTTATGAAGGTTGAAATGAGGGATAAGTTAGATTCATCGAGAAGGAAATATCTCTGCGATACTGCGTATATCCTCCCAAAACGGCAGTGTATACGCAATGCGTCCATACCTCTGATTTGGCAGTATATCTGCAATGCGGGTATAAACAAGTTAGGCGCAATGTCATTTCCAAAAATACTTAGGAAGAAGACATACAGTTTAATAAGGAGGAATAGGTATGGCATCGAAAACAGTTGATAAAAATGCATTTCAACCAGCAAGCCCCAAATATTGGGTTGGATTAATAATAACGCATCTCCTCATACCACTGGTTCTCTTGATAAGCGGATGGGATCTCAGTTGGTGGCAGGGTTGGCTTTATTCAGCGCTGATAGTTGTAGCGGGAATAGGTCCACGTATGTGGGCAGAAAAAAGGCATCCGGGATTGCTGGCAGAACGAGGCAAATTTGGAAAAGCTCAGGATGTGAAATCGTGGGATAAAGTGCTTTCTCCATTAATGGCAGTGAGTATGACTTTCCCATTATTTATTGTGGCGGGACTAGATCACCACTTTGGGTGGTCACATGTATTTCCGACATGGCTCAACATCTTGGGCTTCATCTTGATTGTGCTTGGATACACCTTCGCAGGATGGTCTTTGGTAGAGAACCGCTTTTTCTCAAGCGTGGTGCGTATTCAGACGGACCGAGGGCATATGGTATGTGACAGCGGTCCATATCGGATTGTAAGACATCCTGGTTATGCTGGAAATATTCTAGCACTACCGGGCATTGTGCTGGCTTTAGGCTCTGTTTGGACAATCATTCCAGTGATAGT
>JAUVZL010000092.1 GCA_030602565.1 Candidatus Stahliibacteriota bacterium | reverse complement strand
GCTGATGGCGATTTATATCTGTTTGGTCCGAAGAATTGCTGATAGCGTAATCCTTTCTTTTCTTTCCCTTTAAAGAAAAGAGTTTCTTTAGTGCTTCTATTGAAAGCTCTATAATCATGTTATAGTATAACATATAAGTTGTCTGATTTATCAGACTGCTCAACTCTGTTGAGCTATCTGTTCGGTATATGTATTGCTTTCTTATAGAAATTCTCCGCAGCTTCGTGGAGAATTTCAGTAAGTGTTGGATGGGGGTGTATTGATTCAGCGATGTCGGCAACTGACAAAGCGTTGTCTATTGCCAGAATTCCTTCACCAATAAGGCTGGAAGATTCTGTGCCGAGGATGTGCAAACCAAGCAGCTTGCCGTTCTCATCGCCGACAATTTTCACCAAACCTTTGATTTCACCCATTGCCAGAGCCTTACCTGATGCCTGATAAGGGAATCTTCCGATCCTTACCTTCAACCCTTTATCGATCGCCTCTTTCTCGGTCATGCCAACTGAGGATAAGGGAGGAATAGTAAATACACAGAAAGGAATTACTCCTATTTTAAGCTGCTTGGTTTTTCCGCTAATTAATTCGGCTACTCCTGTACCTTGCTTTGTTGCCTTATGCGCAAGGAGCGGGTTACCAACAATATCACCGATAGCATAAATATTTGGGATGCTGGTTTGAAGGTTACGGTTGATTTTAATGAATCCTTTATCATCAGTTTCAATGTCTATACCTTGAAAGGCGGTCTGAAAAGGTTTGCGTCCGACCGTGACAAGGATTTTATCAAAGCTTTCTTCTAATGCCGCGTCTTGCTGTTTTATTTTCACATGACATTTTGCATACGCTATGTCACATTTTGCAACCTGCGAATCCAGATATATGCTTATGCCGCTCTTTTGCAGGATCTTATGGAGATTGCTGCAGAGTTCGCTTTCCATGCCTGGAAGAATCTGGTCCATAAGCTCAACGACTGTAACCTTACTGCCCAGACGTGAGTAGATCGTACCCATTTCAAGACCTGATGCGCCAGCACCGATGACAAGTAAAGTTTCAGGTATTTCAGGCAGTTCAAGGGCATCATCAGTATTAATAATGTACTTGTGATCAAACTCCAAGCCAGGCAGACTGGTTTGTTCAGTACCCGTTGCAAGTACAATTTTATCAGCTTCAAAAGTCTCTGCATTGCCGTCATTTTCCACTTTAACCTCATGTTCAGAAATTACTTTACCAAAACCCTGTTTATATTCGACATTGCATGACTTAAATAGAAACATAACACCTGTTCGCAATCGTTTAACAATGCCATCTTTCCAGGCTCTCAAGCCGGCTATATCTATACCCTGTTCATCAATCTTAAAGCCCATTTTCTTTGCCTTTTTGAAACTGTCAGTCATCTCTCCTGCATAGGAAAGGGCTTTGGTTGGTATGCATCCTCGATTAAGGCAAAGACCGCCGAGTTGCTTGGCTTCAATAATGAGGACTTTTTTGCCGAGCTGACCGAGTCTAATGGCACAGGGATAACCGCCAGGTCCTGCACCAATGATGATTACGTCGTAATGTGCGTTCATGGTTTCTTCAAAAAACCTAACTTCATCCCGCGCTTTTCCCAGTAGCCCTTGAATGTAACGAGAAACGAAAAAATGATGAGTTTTATGTCCAGCCATAAATTCTTTGTTTTGATATACTCCAGATCAAATTTAAACTTCTGCACACGCGTTAAGTCACGCGGCGCGTACACCTGAGCAATACCAGTAAGCCCTGGAAGAACTTCTGCTCTATCCTTAAATCCTGGGATCTCACAGATGTGTAGACTATCACAATCACCACATACTTCGATCTCAGCTGGCAAAAGTGGTCTCGGACCTACAAAACTCATATCACCTTTCAAAATATTCAGCAATTGAGGCAATTCATCAAATGCAGTCTTTCTCAAATACCTGCCGAATTTCGTGATGCGAGAATCATTTTGTGAAGCTTGTCTGCTTACTTTCTCTTTCGATGCTGACTCTACCATTGACCGAAACTTGTAGGACTTGAAGATTCGACCGGCTTTGCCAATTCGCTCCTGCTTAATGAGTATTGGAAAGCCATCTTCGATGATAATACATATACATATCAATACCCAAAACCATGAGGAAATTACTAATCCAGTAATTGCCAGGGATATATCGAAGAGTCTCTTCATGAGTAATCTTGTGATGGACGTCTACAGCTTCACACGCTGTTGCAGCCGGTGTGAACGGATCGCTGCTAACGCCACACGCAATGACAGCAAACCTTCGCGTGCAGTTACTACCTCTGCCTTTTTTCCTCGAATGTAATCGGTAAAGCTTTTGATTTCTCGTTTGAGCGGTTCTTCTTTCCTGAGGCTTATCTCTTCGATATTTACTATTTCAATATCCTCACCATGACCTCTTTTGTAGATCTTTAGGGTTTGATTCATGTAGCTCAACTCAGCATAACCTTTAATGCCGGTAAGTGTCAGCTCCCTCACCTTGACCGGAGTTATCCAGTTAACCTGGATTATGACATCAACACCATTATAATTCAAAAAAATATCTGCGTAATCAAACCTCTTGCTATCGAGCGCCTTACCGGCACGTGCATACACGCTCTGTGGTCCTTTCTCCAGGATGAAACTGCATACATCAATGTCATGTACTGCCAGGTCCACAATAACGTCCGTATCAGTTGTCTGGGGCGGATACAAACCGACTCTTTTCGTGTTCATTGCGATGATTTTGCCAAACTTCTTTAAAGAAACAAGATTTTTCAACCTTGCCACAACCGGGTTAAATCTCTCAATATGGCCAACACAGACCGCGACATTGGTCTTTTCGCTCTGTTTAATGATCTTCTGAGCCGATGCAATAGATTCGGCTATTGGTTTCTCGATAAGTACTGGGACTCCATGGTCAATACATGCGAGTGCCACATCCTTGTGCATTGAAGTAGGAACCGCAATCGTCGCGGCATCCAAATTCTCGGCAGCGAGTAGCTTCGAGATATTGTCATAGTATCGACAGTTAAATTTCCGTGCAATCCTGCGTCCATTATTCTTATCCGCATCGACAACAGCAACGAGGTCTACGCCTTCAATTTCCGAGTAAACCCGCGCATGGTGCTTGCCCATATTGCCGACACCAATAACCCCCACATTTATTCTCTTATTCATGACCTTCAATACCTTTTATCTATGCGAAATATAATACACAAAAAAAACGCCCTGTCAACGACAAGGGGGAAAGTATGGGAGTAACGAAGAAGATACAAACACCTAAAAATCCAAAATACCTAAATGCCTAAAGATAAGCAAATACCTAAAAGTCCAAAATACCTAAACGCCTAAAGATAAGCAAATACCTAAAATCCAATATTACGAGCACGAAAAACGAATTACGAATACGGTTCCCATCTTTGGCTCCTGGTAGTCGCTCCTGTCTGCCGTGGTTCCGGCACAGGCAGGCAATTTATCCACGCCCCTTATGAAGGAGCGGGATTCATTGAGCAGTCTGATAAATCAGACAACTACAGCTGTAAAGGCAAACATATGATGTTCAGTCATTAAGAGAATCATAGTATTTAACGGGGCGGGATGGAAAGGAGCCCGCCACAAAACATGTCGGACTGGAAGTTAGCACTGCGTGCTGGAACCGTTGAATCCCAAAGTCGCCCGATTTATCGGGTAAAGCAGTTATTCTCTCATTTACATTCATCTCGTTACTCTCGATATCTTCGACGAGATCTTCGATAAGTTATTGGCGCCTTGCTCTCTACTCTTTACTGTTCGAGCGAAGTCGAGAACACACATTCTACTCTTTACTCTTCGAGCGAAGTCGAGAACACACATTGAGGTACTTCTCGACTCCCCCGCACTTTTGTGAAAGTGCGGGGTCGCTCGAAGAGAAAACAGGTGGTTCTTAGTTCCAAGTATTTTGTATATTTCTCTCCCGGTCTCCGTTTCACCTTGTCTTCAGCCTGTCCCGTTAAACGAAGTTGTACGGGGCGAAGCGTTATTTTTGCTTTTTGCGAAAATAAACCCAATTCCAACTGCAACACCCATTACATCAATCAGCCAATCAGTCATTGATGCACTTCGCCCGGCCAAAAGCATCTGTGCCACCTCATCCAATACACCAAAGCCTAATGCGCAGATTCCAGCCATAACTACATAGCATAGCATCGTTTTCTTAGATGTTTTCTTGATCGCACGAAACACTAAATAGGTAAAGACTGCATATATCAGAATATGACTCCAATCACGGGACTTACCCACGACCATGCACGCGAATGCATGATTAGTATCAGGCGCTATCCACGCAGTTAAGTGTTTAATAATGCGCAGGGTGTTTTCATTAGTTAACAAAATATTCGCCGCAACAAACAGAACACCTATATACGCCACTACAGGCAGCCATGAATAGGCATATTTCTTTATACTATTTGTGTTCCAATGCGGTCGTTCTACCCATCCCAATCCTGGATGCTCTTTCACAATGCCGGTTCGATATTTTCTGTAGAGTAACAGCAAAACAAACAAGATCGCAAGACCATCCACAACGCAATCCCCTATGCTCGCTCCGCGATTCGGCATGAAATGCTGGGCAAATTCATCAGCGAATGAAAAGCACATCGCGACCAAACCAGGATATACAAAGTTCTTTAGAGAAAGGTACTTGATATCACCCCTGAACCCACGGAATAATAAACCAGTGAGAACTGCATAGACAACGAGATGTGATAACTTACGTACTGCCCCCCAGAGTGTCGTTAACACATAAAGAGGCGTCTCCGGTACAATCAGTCTTATACTATCTCCAAAAACCCTGAAAGTATCCCAGGTGCAGAGATACTTATCGTAGATATTAAAGGCGGGGAAGATCAATACGAGAAAAATACCTAAAGGCAGCCAGTATGTCAGAAAGGGTCGTAGCCATGTATTCGACGCGACAACCTGTTGCCTATCAAGAATTCCTAATTTAACCCCTCTTCTCTCCCAACTGCTTCTGAAAGTCACTAAAAAAGAAATAAAAATAAGCTTCAGATCCAACCAGAAAGCGCTTTTTCGGATATATAGCAAATCATATTTAAACTTATGTCTTCTTGGTATATCACGCGGCGCCCATATCTGAGCAATGCCTGTAAGCCCTGGTCTGACCGTGGCACGTTGGTAAAAACCCGGTATTTCGGTGATATTAAGAGTTCCGCCATTAGAGTACGCATTACCCAACAAATGTACCTCTTTTTCTTCTGGTAAAAGTGCCCTTGGTCCTACAAAACTCATCTGTCCCAGAAATATATTTATTAACTGGGGTAATTCATCGAGTGCGCATTTCCTGAGAATTCTACCAACCCTTGTTACTCTTAGGTCACCATCAGTAGCCTGGATCCTGACCTGTTCTTTTAATGTGGATTTCTTCATTGAGCGGAATTTATAGTTCTTAAACAACTTGCCGTATATGCCGATTCGTTCTTGTCGTATGATTACAGGAAATCCGTCTTCAATGGCAATCGCTATCCATATGAACACCCAGAGCCATGAAGACATTATTAGTCCTATTGCAGAAAGGAGTATATCAAAAGGTCTCTTAAGCAATAACATTGCAAATTCCTATGGTTGTTACCGATATTTTAGCGACGGGATATTAAATAGCTATTGAATTAATTACTTAAAACCGCCTACGTAGAACTACCTATGTATATATGAAACCTTTGGTTTGGAAGTTAGCACTGCGTACTGGAAAGGAGCCATAGGCTGGAAGTTAGCACTGCGTGCTGGAAAAGAGCCATAGGCTGGAAGTTAGCGCTTTGCGCCTCTCGAAAAACTCATCTCACGCCGTTCGATATCTTCGACGAGACCTTCGGCTGGAACAGTTTTAATTCCTTTCATTTTAAATCATTCCACCCCACACCTTTATTTATCTATTTTCTTACGGATCGCACAATTTGTACTATGTACACTGATCTAGCGTTCGGTCATCACCATACAGATTAAAAAAGGTGTGTGGGTCCATTCCATCCCGCACCCCGCACTTTATTATTTGACGCGTGGTTTACTGCAACAGAATTTATGCTACGTAGCAGAAAGTGCGAGGGTGCGTGGATCATTTCTATACGAAGTATCTCTTCTATGCGAAGCATCATTTCTTTCTACTCTTTACTGTTCGAGCGAAGTCGAGAACTCACCTGCCTGCTCACGCATTGCGGAGATTTATTGAGTAAAGCAGTTACTAAGTAATTAAGTAACTAAGTTATTGGGTAATTGAGAAAATTGTAGACTTACTATGTCAAGCCTTCATTCGAGAATTATTTCTTAACCAGAATTGAGCCATTGATGCTAAATGTTTTTGTTCATCATAGCGCTCTTTTTTTCGCCACATCGCATAGGCAACCTTTACCCAAAGATCAGCCAA
>JAUVZL010000053.1 GCA_030602565.1 Candidatus Stahliibacteriota bacterium | reverse complement strand
TTGAAAAAGTCATTTTTCACTGGAGTAGAGCCTGTCTGCGTGCGAACGCACAGGCAGGCATTTATGCTCGTGAAAACTGATGAAATTTCATTGCTTTTGACGGGGCTAAAGCCCCTACTCCACTAAATCAACAGCCTGAATAACTAAACATCATTCCAGCGCAAAGCGCTAACTTCCAGTCCCGCACGTAGTGCCGTAACCGTTCACGTTAGTGAACCATTACCGCCCCGCACTTTATCAAAAGTGCGGTGGCCAGTCCCGCACTCAGTGCCATTTCCCTTTGCCTTTAGGTATTTAGGCATTTTGGATTTTAGGTATTTTGTTACCTACATTGCCTGGCTAATCAAGACGTGCATAATCAATTAGCAATATGGAATTTTTTCCTGAAGAATCAGAGTACTTCACAAAGCGCTTGGAATAGTCCTTTTCAATCCAGAAATAAAAGCGCCATTTTAAGAAGAGTACTTTTGGAACCATCTCGACTTTCCAGCATGCGATATCGCCGAGCGGGCAACTTATGATCTCCTCACTCAGGACATTAATTTCGGCATTTATGACCATAAATTCTGGTACATGGAACTTTATGGTGAATTTTTTACGAGCATCGTAGTCAAAACCACGCAGGGCATATTCAATTGCATGGCGGTCATAGATCGGTTTGTCTGCCCGGTATGAAAACTTACGTCCTTTAAAAAAAACATTGAACTTCTTCTCTCTTTTTATCTCAAGGTCAAGTTTCTCGCCAATTGTTTTCTTGACATATATCGTGCTCATATCCAAGGTATCAAAAATGAGTTCAAGTATCCTGTCTTCCCAAGTATAGACAACGTGATATCCCAGGGACTCTTTTTGTACGGTGATATCCATGGTGCCGATTTTTCCTTTGTCATTGGTTTCATATGTGTAATTCTCTTGAGCTGGTAATATCTGGAGCACAAACAAGAGAATCATCATTTTTTGTACTCTACTTTGAACTTCTTGGGCAATAATTTCGTCACAATACCGCGTTTCCCACAGGCAGGACTCCTACTTTTCAATATCAGTTTCTTCACACGAAACATTCTCGCAATCTTTATAAACTCCTTTGCACCACGAATGAAGTTGTCGGTAACATCTGAGCCATTTTCATTGATCACTCGGTCGCCCACGATTATATTTCTCGATCTGGGGGTGGTCAGACCACCCAACTGCTCTGGACAGGCAAAGATGATATTTTTGTTTCGAAGCCTGGCAGCCACTTGCTTATTATAGGCATTTTTACCATCGTACCGGCAATTAACTCCCAATAAACAGGCACTGACCAAAATGCTTTCTTGGCTATTACTAACCTGTTTCACTGCGGGGAAAGCTTATCTACAATATCGAGGAGTTCCAGGATATCATTTATTTCGTAATCGGCACCAGAATTCTCAGTATCAAACCGATCACCATACCGTGCAAAAACAGTTTTTATGTTTAATGACTTGGCGCCAATAATGTCACGTTCTACCCAATCACCCACCATTATAGTCTCATGGCAGTTCACCTTGAGAATTTCCAATGCTCTCACAAAGGGTTCGGGATCAGGCTTGCGTTTTTTTGTATCATCGTAAGTTATCACCACATCAAAAAAATGGTGGAGCTTCAGCTGGCACAACCTTAACCATGCTTGTAACCTTGGTGCATCACTAACCACGGCGAGCCTTAGCCCCCGTTTGACCAATTCCATAAGGGCGAGTTGAACATGAGGGTATAAGACCAATGCCGCTTCACGAGCACGGCGATAACCGATAATACCAGCGGCGTGGATACGGTAGTCTATCTGACCGAATTCCTTAGTCAAAAACTTATCAAAAACTTTCTGGTCTTCTATACCTTCTTCATCGTAAATCTTGTAGATCTTCTTTTCTGCTTCATCTTTTGGTATTTTCAACCCGGCATCAACCATGGCAAGTATCGCGGCTTGAATCGCGGCGTGCTTCATTGCTATGAAATCAACGAGCGTATTATCAAGGTCAAAAATAATCGCTCTAATCACAGATGTTTTCTCAAGATGCTCGCTGCTTTTTCAGGCGAGAAGCTATTGATATGAAAACCAGTACCGAGTTCGAATCCAGTACTTCGGTGGATACGAGGGGTTATCTCAATATGCCAGTGATAGTCTTGCTCGATCGTCTTCCAGTAATTAGATTGAGGTAGCAGATTAGGACTGTCATTGAGGACGAAATTGTAAGGATGTTCACCGAGCACATCATACATGAGCTTCAATATTTTCTTAAAAACAAATGCAAGGTCTTTTATTTCTGATTCACTGATTAACTTATAACTGAATGAATGGTGTTTAGGCAAAATCAAGAGCTCAAAGGGAAATCTCGAGGCATAAGGCGCCAGAACAACAAACCGCTCGCTCTGGAAGATAAGACGATCAGCCATTTCGATTTCCTGCTGTAAGATATCACAGAATAAGCAGCGTTCTTTATACCCGAAGTACTCGCGGGCACTGTTTAGCTTTTGTTTAACTCGAATCGGCGTAGCCGGCAAGGCAATAAGATCAGAATGTGGGTGGTCGATCGTTGACGCACCTGCGAGCCGACCGTGATTTTTGAAAATTAGTATATAACGTAACCTCTTGTCACGATGGAGATCCTCGATCCTAACACGGTAGGTATCAAGGACAAGTTCTATCTGATTTTGGGAAAGCTCGAAAAAATGGCGTATGTGCTGTGCGGTTTCAACAATGACCTCATTAGCACCCACTCCACTGACCATATCATAAACCCCGACACCGATCTTCTTTAATTCACCCTCAACTCTTAGGATCGGCTTAATATTAGGGATAACCCGTACTTTCCAACCAGGGTTATTGGGTTGTGAATCGGTCCTTATTGCATATATCTCATCGGGTGTGCGATTCTCCTGTCCCTCGCAAAATGGACAGTCAGTTTTTGATTTCTGTTCATCTAAAGGCACTTTTGGTATCGTATCGTTCTCAGTATCAATTATCACCCACGTATCAGTGACAATATCTCTTCTAACCTCAGACATTAAACCTCCTCGCCTCCTCCCCGGCTGTTTTATGGGCAAACCTTATGGGTTCAGGGATACGGTATCGACTTGCCGATGACAAAACATACTTCCGACAGTCTTCAAAATCCACGAGATGCCCTGGTGAAATGAAAAGCGGCTTTGTCTTATCGCGCGTTCTTAAAACCAGACCAATAGTCTCATCTCCCACCCTGAGCAATTCACAGGAACCGCGCGGGTTGTTGGGGTCCACAAATTCACCATACAGGCGTGATTTAGCACAACCAATGGTCGGGGTATTTAAAAGTACACCTAAATGTGAAGCTAAACCAAGCGCACGTGGGTGTGCAATACCCTGACCATCGACCAGCATAAGGTCGGGCTTATTCCTTATTTTTTTATAGCACTTGATCAATACCGGGATTTCTCGATATGATAGAAAACCGGGAACATAGGGCATGCTATCAGGGGCTGTGGCTTTGACATACTCAACCAGTTTCAGCTCAGGGAAACTGAATATCCCTATGCAGCCGACCAAGCATTCACGCGCTACCGCAACATCAACGCCGGCGATAAATCTAACTCTTTTCTTTATTCCCCTTAGTATGACCTTTTTTGCCAACCTTATTTGATTGAGTTTTAAATCGTCTGTTTTCAATTATTTTTTACTCAACCGTGACGCTTTTTGCGAGATTACGTGGCCGATCAACATCGCACCCTTTCAAAGTTGCGATGTGGTAGGCGAGAAGTTGTAAAGGGATAACTGTTAATAAAGGTGTCAGGATATCGATAGTCTTAGGTATTGGTATGCAGTATTCGACTTTTGACTGGATCTCTTTGTCACCTTCAGTTGTAATAGCAATCACTACACCCTCTCTTGATTTCACTTCTTCGATATTTGAAAGGACTTTCTCAAAAACATAGTCCCTGATTGCGATAAAAACAACGGGCATATCCTCGTCAATAAGCGCAATCGGTCCATGTTTCATCTCGGCAGCTGGGTAACCCTCGGCGTGAATATATGAGATTTCTTTGAGTTTGAGGGCTCCTTCCAATGCAACCGGGAAATTATACCCCCTTCCGAGGAAAAGAAAATTCTTCTTTTTGTAGAAATCCAGGGCGATATCCTTTATTTTTTTATCAAGCTCAAGAATCCTCGCCACTTGGTCAGGGATTTTCTCTATAGCTTTAATGATCCCTCTGCCTTTATCGACAGATATCGTTCTCATCCTTCCCATAAAAAGGGAGATGAGAGCTAGCACCATTATCTGGGAAGTAAACGCCTTTGTGGAAGCAACACCTATCTCAGGACCTGCATGAATATAGACACCGCCATCTGTCTGCCTCGCTATTGTACTTCCAACAACATTACAGATCCCAAGAGCCGTTGCGCCCCTTCTCTTTGCTTCTTTCAACGCGGCAAGTGTATCACTGGTTTCACCCGATTGGCTGATTGCAAAAAGTATTGTCTTCTTATCAACAACCGGGCTTCGGTACCGAAACTCAGAGGCATATTCTACCTCAACCGGAACCCTTGTCATCTCTTCAAGCATATATTCCCCAATCAGTCCGGCATGCCATGCTGTACCACAGGCAGTAATTACAATTCTTTCTACGCACTCTAGCTGTTCGTGATGTCGGTCAAGACCATCCAACCGTGCTGTTCCATCTGTCATATTCAACCTTCCCCTTATTGCATTCCTCAACGTAGACGGTTGTTCAAATATCTCCTTGAGCATAAAATGGGAGTACCCATCCTTTTCTATCTGGCCTAATGTCCACGAAATCTCCTCAATCTTTGGGGTTATCTCTTTCTCTTCTAAGGTTGAAATTGTAAATCCTGTATCTTTGATCGATGCAAGCTCTCCATCTTCCAGGTAAACAACCTGCCTTGTATATGGTACTATGGGCGCGGCATCAGAAGCCACAAAAAACTCATCCCCCCCATCTCCTAAAACAAGAGGACTTCCATTACGAGCACATACAATCTCTCTTGGATGGTCAAGTGAGATTACCGCCAAACCGTATGTCCCCTCTACTTCGGAAAGTGCAATCCTTACTGCTTTCAAGAGGTTATCTTCATAATTTTCTTCAATCAAATGAGCAATGACCTCGGTATCGGTATCGGTCCTTAATTTGTGTCCTTGCTGCTTCAGATATTCTCTTAAAGCATAGCAATTTTCAATAATCCCATTATGGACAACGGCAATTCGTCCCTTGCAGTCAGTATGAGGGTGAGCATTTTTATCAGTAGGTTCACCGTGAGTTGCCCATCTGGTATGAGCAATACCGATTGTTGAAGCAATTTTCTGACCTTTCATCAAATCTTCAAGTCGCGAGACCCGACCAGCTACTTTTTGAACAATTAACCCGGTATCTGAATATACGGCGATACCGGCAGAGTCATACCCTCTATATTCAAGTCTTTTCAGTCCTTCAATCAGAACCGGTACAACTGACTTTTTCCCAATATATCCAACTATCCCACACATCGCAATATTATAACACGACCGTAACAAATGTCAACCCCGTTAGAGATAAGCAAATACCTAAAAGTCCAAAATACCTAAATGCCTAAAGATAAGCAAATACCTAAAAGTCCCTGCCTGAGGCAGACAGGCAAAATACCTAAACGCCTAAAGATAAGCAAATACCTAAAAGTCCAAAATACCTAAATGCCTAAAGACAGGCAAAATACCTAAAATCCTAAATGAACAAGATCAACGACATGAAAAGGATTCTTCGTTCCAGCACGCAGTGCTAACTTCCAGTCCGACATGTTTTGTGGCGGGCTCCTTTCCAGCACGTAGTGCTCTCTTCCAATCCCCTTGGGATTCCAGAGCTATTTATTTGATTCTTATTTGCAAAGACTGTAGTTGGTAGAGTTTATAATAGATACCTTTCTCGGCGATCAATTCCTCATGCGTACCAACTTCTTTTATCTCACCACTCTGAACAACATAGATACGGTCTACATCTTTTATAGTGCTCAAGCGATGGGCGATGATAATTGCTGTTCTGCCCTGCATCAACTTATTTAAACCATCTTGAATCAACAGCTCTGTTTCGGCATCGATGTTTGCTGTAGCTTCATCGAGCACCAAAATTTGCGGGTCAGAAACAAGTGCACGAGCAAAGGACAAAAGCTGTCGTTCTCCAGTCGAAAAAGTAATCCCCCGTTCCGTGACATCTTCATCATACTTATTTGGAAACCTATTAATGAACTTATCAGCGTTTATGAGTGCCGCAATTTCTTGCACTTTTTCATCACTCAACGAGAAGTTCAAACGGATATTTGATTTAATGTCACCGGCAAAAAGGAAGATGTCTTGCGGCACCACACCTATTTGAGAACGAAGTGCCGGTAATGTTATGTCCTTAATATCAAAACCATCAATGAAGATCGTACCTTTTTGAACATCATAGAGTCTTGATATCAGATTGATAATTGACGTCTTACCAGAACCAGTTGGCCCGACAAATGCAACATGTTCGCCTGGGGCTACTTTGAATGAAACGTTCTTAATGACCCAGTCTTTATCGTATTTGAACCAGACATGTTTGAACTCAATTGCGCCTTGCATTTCTTTAAGGTCCCGAGCTTTCTGGCTAACAACAACCCCAAGCTTCTCGTCGAGGAGGAGAAAAATCCTCTCACTTGACGCCATGGCAGACTGCAATAGTGTATACGACTCGGTTAGTTCTCGAATCGGCCTAAAGAACATTTCAACATAACTAATAAATGCGACAAGTACACCTAATGATACTTTACCGGTTATTACCTGGCCACCACCGTAGTAGAGGACTAAACCGATGCCTATAGAACTAATGATTTCAATCAGCGGTCTGAAAAAGGACATGAGTATTACATGTTTCAGGTTAGCGGTCAAATATTCCTTATTTACCCCATCAAAACTTGCCAGGTTATCTTTCTCTTTTGTAAAAATCCTGATCACACGGATACCAGAAAGGTTCTCTTGAAATCGTGCATTCAACTTGGCGAGTTTGGCGCGGACTTGGCGGTAGATGGCACGCGCCCGAACCCGGAAATAGAATGTGACGATTAAAAGAACAGGGATAACAACAAAAGATATCAAAGCCAGTCGTATATTTATCATCATCATTATGACAATGATACCAACCAAGAGGAGTCCATCTTTAGTTAATCTGGCAAAAACCTGGGTAAATGCTTCATTGATCGCTTCGACATCATTCGTTGCCCTGGTTACAAGTCGACCAACCGGATTACGGTCGAAAAAGGCGAGGTGCAAGGACTGGAGTTTTGCAAAAACCTTAGCTCTGATGGCATGCATGAATAACTGACCAGCATATTGCGAAAGGTAAATCTGAATATAGTTGGCGATTGCTCCAAAGAGTATGATCACAAGAAAAATGAGAACGATTCTCAAAACCCCGCTTATGTCTTTGGACCGAAGTAAGGCTATATCGGTTGATTTTAGGAGTTTTAGATTTGAATACTCAATGAGCACAAGATTGCCATATTCTTCGAACAGTTCGCTTCTTTGTGCAACCAAGTCCAGTATTCGACTATCGACCTGATCTTTATTGAAATAATAGTATCGCTCTGAAGACAGCTTATGCTCTTTTTCCCAGTTACGGAGTAATACTACATTCATTTCCTCTAATTGTGCTTGGGTTACGAAAAAAGTGTTCTCTGCTATCTCAATAAGATCTTGTCCAGCGTCAGTATCAGAAACCTTGCGCCCACTTTTGATTATATAATCATCAATGGCGATTTTTACTATGTAAGGATAGAGGATCTCCACCCCTGCGGCGAAGACCAAAAATACCGAAGCAATGATGAGGTACTTGAGATAAGGTTTCATAAAGCCGAAAAGTCGCTTTATGATATGGAAATCAAAAACCTTACCGATATCTTGTTCTTCTTGATGGTTGTCGTACATCATGTGCCATCCAATTTCATTTCAATCTGTTGTATCCTGAAAATATCGCGGTAAACACCTGCTTTCGCAAGTAGCTCCTCATGGGTTCCTTGTTCAACTACTTCGCCGTTATCAAAAACGATGATTCTAGTAGCATCCTTGAGCACAAAGACGCGGTGGGAAATAACAATAGATGTTCGGTTTTTCATCTCATGTTTGATTGACTCGAGTATTTTCAATTCGGTCTCCGCATCGACTGACGATACCGCATCATCAAGAATCAGGATTGGGCGTTTTAGTAATAAGGCTCGTGCAAGGGCAATACGTTGCTTTTGACCGCCGCTGAGGGTCACACCGCGTTCGCCAATACGCGTATCGAATTTATTGGGTAGTTGCATGATCTCGTCGTATATTTGAGCAACGCGCGCAATATGTTCTATTTCTTCCTGGTTTACATCGCTGGTACCAAAGATGATATTCTCTTTTATGGTATCTGAAAAAAGAAATGTATCTTGTGGCACATAGGCGATATTTCTCCTCAAACTCTCGATCGTTAGATCCTTGATATCTTGACCATCAACCAAGATCTGTCCTTTTTGTGGTTCATAAAGACGAAGAATCAAATTAACAAAACAGGTTTTGCCAGAGGCAATCGGACCGGTTACCCCGATAAATTCCTTAGGCGCAATTGATAAGCTAATATTTTTCAATGCTGGTGTGTCTTTACTATGATATGTAAAGGTGATGTCTTTGAATGTAATAGCGCCCTTAACCCGCTCAATAACTTTATTGCCACTGACAATATTAGGGCGTTTCTCAAAAATCTTATTGAGCCGACCTTGAGAAGCAGCGCCGCGCTGGAATATGTTTATTGCCCAACCAATAGCGATCATAGGCCATACGAGTATTTGCAGGTAGGCAATAAAAGCCACAAAAGAACCGATCGATATTTGCCCGAATATGACGTACTTGCCCCCAAGCCACAAAACAATGACTTGACCCAGGGCAGCCAGAAAAATAATGCTTGGGAAAAACATACCCCAGGCTCTGACTAAACTGAGGTTTTTCTTTACATATTCATGACTCAGCTTGTCAAATTTTTGGATTTCACCCTGTTCTTGAACAAATACTTTAATAACTCTCATCCCAGAAATATTTTCACGCACACGTTCAGTTAGCACGGCAAAGCATTCTTGTACTTTCTCAAAAAGGTGGTGGATCAAACCTCCAAATTTGGTCGATATAATAGCGATAATTGGGAAAGGAATGAGCGCGTACAGCGTAAGTCTAAGACTAATGTTCACCATCATGCCTAAAGCAGCAACGCCGAGAATAAAAACGTCTATGAGAATGATAAAACCAAACCCGAGTGCCATCCTTACTGCATTGACATCATTGACCGCATGGGCCATGAGATCACCAGTTTTTTGCTGATCATAGTAGGAAAAATCAAGCGTGAGTAAATGTTCATAGAGATCAGTCCTCAAGGAACGTTCAATGCGCCGCGACGAACCGATTATTAGGTATCGCCAGAAGAAACGACCTATGGCAATACCGATGGCGATCAGGATGATTAAAAAGAAATAAAACCCAAGATTTGATAGATCCGCAATACCAGTGGCAAGGTCATCGACCGCCCATTTTAGAATGCGTGGAATAATGAGCTGTAGTAAATCGATTACAATAAGTGCTAGCACACCAAATAGAAAGTGAAATTTGTATTGAACAAGATACTTTTTAAGCTTAAGCAACTCACGCATTCGAAAAGTATATACAGAATGGATATATTTTCAATCATTTCATCTAATTCAACCCGCCCTTTTACAAAAGACCTGGATTTACCCACGCTAATCCAATGAATTTACCGAATCTTTTAAGGTAAATTGTTAATACATATCTCAATAGGGTTGCGTGTTTCAGTAATCCTTGACTATGCATGATTTTAGCATATAATGAAGCGTGATATTTGTCATAGCCTTATGTGCCTCAACTTTCTTGTTTGAACAAACTGCAATATTAAACGAAAGTTTTTCAAATATCGAGTTTCCTCCTCCAGGTTGGGATACGCTGCATTCTGACACATTAATGCACAACTGGTACCGTTTCAATTACACAGGCCCTTCTGGCCCTGACTCTTTCCAAGCACGAGTAAGGGTATATGATGCATCAGATACTCTTAGAACCGGATGGTCTACTTTAAAAACCCCCAACCTTGATCTTTATAACGCAGCTGGTGTGGAGAGCCTGTACTTCTGGTACAGATTTTCCCAAGCCTTTAATAATCTGGGTATTGATGACACTATGTATATCGATATTACAGACAATGACGTGAACTGGCATAATCTCTTGAAAATAGGCCAAGGTGCTGATACGAATGCGTGGCAAAACGCACATATTGACATGTCACCTTATAACACATATACAAATGCACGCATAAGATTCCTTTATGTGGATCAACCCAATGATTCACTAAATCAGTGGAACTGTAATTTCTGGCTCGACTCAGTAAAAGTAATAAGCTTTCTTATCGATTCAGTACCGCCGACAATTGTCAACACTGTACCTGCCAATGCAGATACAGGGGTCGGCACAAGCTCTAATATCCTAATATATTTCAGCGAACCAATTGATACTCAGACGATCATACCTGGGGCTTTCGATGTACAAGGTGTTGTGTCTGGTCAACACCTTGGTTCCCTATCCTATGACAGCCTTAATTACATTGTGTATTTTAACCCGGATGTCAATTTCTCCTTTACCGAGACTGTATATGTTATAGTATATGATACGATCCGGGATCTTGCTGGCAATCAGCTTGACGGCGATAATAATGGCTCGCCAAGCGGCAATTATCCATTCTGGTTTTGCACTGTTTCAAGCCCAGACACAATTGCGCCTGATCCAGTATTTGACCTTGACTGTATTGATATCGGCACAGACTATGTAATGCTGCAGTGGACAGCACCGGGCGATGATGGGAATATCGGTCAGGCAAGTTATTATGACATACGGTATGCAGAGTTCCTAATAACCGAAGCAAACTTCTATTCAGCATCTGAATGTTCTGCAGAACCACCACCATCTTCAGCCGGTCAGGTTGATTCCTTTACGGTCCAAGAACTTGCCAGTCAAACCCAATACTATTTTGCCTTAAAAACTGCGGATGAAGATACAAACTGGTCAGGTATATCGAATGTGCCGACCTGTACGACCGCGCTGCCGCCCGATACCCTATTACTACTCAATGAATTCATCGTTGACCCAGAGTCTTTTGACCATAATAATAATGGTAATTACAGCGATGAAGATGAAGAGTACATCGAGGTCTTTAACAAAAATGACGTTTCGAGCGACATAAGCAATTATCAATTGCAGGACTTAATCGGTGCAAACACATTAGCTATCCCAACTGGGTTTGCAATGCCAGCACAGAGTTATCTGCTCGTCTATGCGAGCGGCGAGTTCTATATTATCGATGCAGACATTGACACCGTCGCATCTGGCAGTTGGACAGGGACCTGGCCAGATTTGGACCAAAGTGGTGATACGGTCATCCTCGTCGATGCAGTCTCCCGAGAAATAGACAGAAAATCATACGTTGGTTCAGATGTCATCCCAGATTATTCAATAGCTCGATTACCTAATGGTTCGCAAACTTGGATTAGCAATGCCTTTCCAAGCCCGGGCACTAATAATGGGCAACAATACATCTTGCCTATTTCCTATGCATTTCAGGATATTGATTCCAACTTTGTGCCTGACCTCTTAGATTCAGTCGTCACCATTACCGGCGTGGTAACTGCTCCGCCGGGCATATTTGCTGATATTGAAGCATATATCCAGGACAGTACAGGTGGAGTCAACCTCTTTGGTGATTTCAATGACTCGCTGGATTACCGAGACAGTATTGTTGTTACCGGCACTGTAGATCAATACCGGGGTAAGAGTGAGTTAACTGATTTCACATATTCTCTTATCCAGCATAATGCAACTATACCAACGCCTATTAATATCGATGCCAGCACTTTAAACACTGAAATGTATGAAGGTTCACTCGTCCGCATAAAAGTTGCATGCATTGACGCCCTTGTTTTTGAAGGTAATGAAAACTATAATGCCTGGGATACACTAAATACACCATTTATAATACGTATTGATTCCTACACGAACATACCTGGCAGTTTTGCGCCGCTCGATACCTTTACACTCATTGGCATCAAAGGACAATATACTTATTCATCGCCACCTGATGATGGTTATCAGCTTTTGCCGCGCGCCACAACTGATTTCTCACATTTATATGAACCGATAATATATGACATTAAAGAAATCCAGACCCCGGGTAATGATGGAGTATCATCAAAATATGTCGATTCTATTGTCACTGCACAAGGTATTATAACCGGTCCAAATTATGTTTTTACCTCAGGCAGCCCTTGTTTTTATATCCAGGACACTACCGGTGGTATTAATGTCTACGATGCTGACGGTGACCAAGACTTTTACGATTACATTGATTCACTGGGCGCTTGTATAAGGGTTGTCGGTACGATTACTGAATATAATGGACTGACTGAAATCGCTCATGGCTACGCCTGGTTTTTGTCCATGGACACAGTACCTCTGCCCAAACAATTGAGTTCAAGCCGTTTTCTAACCGAAAACATGGAAGGTTCACTCATTGAGTTCAAAGGCGTTATTAAAACCCCGCCTTATAAGACTGGTGCTGGCTACAATATCGAAGTGCTCAATGGTGATGTGGGCATAACCGTGAGATTTACGACCGCTACTTTGATCAACCCATTGTCCATTTGTAAAGATGACGAAAGGGTATTCACCGGGATTGTTGGACAGTACGATCCTGATGAACCACATACTTCTGGATATCAAGTTTTACTTCGCTCAGCAAGTGATATCCGCGCACCAGACTTTGACTCGGCGAGTGCAGAACCTTTACTATACATAACTGGTCCGAAGACGTTTATACCGAGTATTGGAGAACAAACAGAGATCAGAATCAATGCGCCAATTGACTATCGTCTCGACCTAACCATACATGATATGAACTTCCGTTGTTTGAAAAACCTATATTCAGGCGCGGGTGGCTCGCGCACCCTGTACTGGGACGGAAAAGATGACTATTCACGGGCGTGCAAGATCGGCATATACCTACTCAGCCTCAAGGCAACCGCTTCTAATGCTAAATCAAAAACCTTAAGGACTCTGATTGTGATAGGAACACAGTTCTAATGATCAGTCTTGTTTTCGTTTTATTCATAAATCAAGCATTTGAAAGATACTCAGTGTCAGCACATTCTGCAGCACTGGCTCAAGCTTACACAGCCTCGGCAAACCATGTTGACGCAATCCGTTTTAACCCTGCTGCCTTATCAACTATTAATGGAAATCATCTAACCGCTGGTTATGAATATGTGCTTTCTGGAATTGAAGGCCTTCATAACATTAATGTCGGGTTTGCCCGACCATTGCTCAATGGTGGCATTGGTCTTCAGATAAGTGAGTTTGGTTTCTCTGAACAAAAAGAACAAACAATTACTATGGCTTATGGTCGGAGCTTGAGTAAAGATTTTAAATTTGGCATAAGCACTGATATCTATTTCATTGACAATAATCGAACCGGTACTGCTTTTTCCTATGGTTTGAGCTTCGGTCTTCTAGGTAAGGTCTACAGGAAATGGTCGCTCGGCGCATATGTACATAACCTCAATCAACCGTGTTTCGGCACTTTCCAAGACGGCAAACTTCCCTATGAACTCAGAGCTGGTCTTGCCTACAGACCGCTTGATGACATCCTTTCGGAAATCGATGTCTCAATGATCGAGGATGAATACCGAATACATAGTGCTGGAGAATTCAAATTGTTCAATATGCTTTTCCTGAGAGTCGGGATGAAAACAAACCCCACGGTGGTCTCGACTGGCACTGGTATTTTGTACAAATTTATTGAAGTAGACTATGCCGTAGAATACATCCCTGATTTACCCCTGACCCATAATGTTTCAACCAAATTCAATTTTTAGTAGTAGTGGCAGAGTTTACTCTGCAAATATCTGTCGAGCTACGGCGGTAAAATAACTATTATGATACTACTACTTCTTATGGCAGCCCAAATCGACCTGAATAGAGCTCCACTCGACGAAATATATACCCTGCCGGTCGATTCAACGATCGCCTACAGGATCTACGAATATCGTAACAACTATGGGATTTTTGAAAGCATTTATGACTTGAGAAAAATCAAAGGCATCGATGCTGAAACTTTTGAACTCATAAAACCTCTGATCAAAATAGCCGTGCCTTTTCCCGCGCGTACTGAATGGGGTTCAATCCTCAATGAACAAAAAAAATTAGCGAGTGAAGAACCGCCAGCAAAAGCAGCGATCCCTGAATGGGAAGATCTTATAAGATCGCCTATGTATATTAACAACGTAAACTTCGACGAGCTGTTGATGATCGACAGAATGACACCGATTGATGCAGCCGCGGTTATGCGTCAGCTCCAGGTCAGAAAAATTAAATCTACCCGGGACTTAAGAAGGGCAAAAGGTCTTTCGTATTACGCTTACACCTCGCTGCGCAAATATGTTCAATTCATTGACCAACAACTTCCCAAAAAACCTACTGGTAGCTTCCGTCTCAAACTTGAGAATGTGAATCGTTTTGACGCTGGAGAAGATAATAATATTGCAACTCGAATATCCTACCTCGAGAGTGCTTTAGATAAATTTGCCACGACATCAATGGACCTGCAGCATGTCTATTCATGGTTGAGTCAGGAATGTAATGTCCTCGAGAACAACCTCAAGTACAAACTCGATACACTCAAGACAATCGACCCCAGACCACTTTTGAATGTACGTGGTAAAATAAATTATCAAAAAACACTGCGCTTGGGCATTCAATACAACCAACATGACACCGAGTACAAAGGATATATTGGTATTTCTCAAGTTGGTTTGATTGACCGCTTTTATCTTGGCAATTATCGAATAGTATGGGGTGAAGGTCTGATGATCGATAATAGCGATGAATACCGAGCACGCATCTATGCACGCTCGACCGGCATTTTTGGAGACCTGACTGACAACTCGGACTACGATTTATTTGGTGCTGCTGGCAGTTTCCGTTTTTCAGTATCGGGTTTAGGCATAAAACCTTCTTTCTTCTATTCAGATAATAAACACAATGCGCTCGTCAATCCGGATGGTTCGATATGGCGTTTATGTCACAACCCAACAAGGTTCTCAGTTTCCAAGAACAAAATCAACGAACAAATTTATGCTGCCCAGGTGTGTGTTTCGCCTCTGGACAAGCGCAACCCAGGTACCCAATTTGGTATTGAAGCGATGCAGCTATTATACGACAAGCCAGTAAACCCATATGTAAAATGGATAGACATACCTTTTGACAAATATGACCCAGCATTCTATCCTGAGATAACAACCCTATCAACTGACAGCTTACGTTTATTTTATGGCGCTACATTTCAATTACCCATTGCTAATACCTTTGTTTCTGGTGAACTTATCAGGCAGCATGATCCCTCTAACCCAAGCTATGCATTTTTGATAAAAGGGCGCATCCAATACGATTTTTTGTATCTTAATCTGCTTTTCCGGCACTATGATATCGGCTATGATAACCCTTTTCACCGCGGTTTTTCTGAGTATCGTCGGTTTGAAGACACCCCCTTTGAAAAACCCTATGCACTCCTAGACCCTGAATACATCAGCATGTATGAGGATCCGACCCCTAAACCTGAACAAGGTTTATATCTTGAAACCCGTTATCAAATAACAAGAAGCATTGTCCTGACCCGCGCCTACCTCGACATCTTCAAAAACTTGGCTCACAACCTCGTCAATCAACGCGGATACTTTGAATTCGAACTCCGACCAGTATGGCCAGTGCGTATCAGAATATCTCAAAAGATAATTAGAAAACATCTTCCTAAACCAATAACTGCAACATTATCACAGACCATTGAGACAAGTGCCAAGGTCTTCTTCTTCCTGTCACACTACGATGCATTGAAGGTTGAAGCGCGCTGGGGAAATGTTGCTTTGACAAGTGCTGACGATAATGACCTCGACCTTACCGGAGGTTTTCTTGCGATTTCTTATGACCACAATTTTACAAAGGGTTCTTCGATCGAAGGCGGCATTGTTCTGTGGTCAACTGACGGTATGAGCCAGTGGATTTTTGAAGACGTGGGTATTGATTTCTTGTCCGGACACGGTATGAAATACTACATAGTCAGTTTACAGAAAATCGGCAACCTTCTCTTCAAATTGAAGTTCCGTCAAAAATTCACACATCTTCCCCACACGGGTTTGTACAACAACCCTGACATATATTATCCAGATCTACCCGGCGCCCAGGTCTATGACTTCATCAATAATGAAAACAACACAAAAATAAACCTACAGATAGATTATTTGTTCTAAAACCATCCCCACCTCTCTCTTATTTCTCTTATTGAATTATCCGTGATTTTAGATATAATGAAAAGCCATGACAAAATATGATGTGGTCATTATCGGTGCTGGACCTATTGGTTCTTATACAGCATACCTTTTAGCTGATAAAGGCTTTGCGGTTTGTCTGCTCGACGAAAAGGCTGAAATCGGCAAAGATGTCATATGTGCCGGTGTAATTGGTAAAGAAGCCTTTAAGCGTTTTGATCTACCGGGCAAGTCAATCCTGTCACGAATAGATTCTGCAACTTTCATTTCACCATCAAAGACAAAACTTGAATACAACCCTAAAGAGGTATTTGCCTATATCGTAGACCGCGAAATATTTGATCGAGGTATACTCAAGTCAGCCCAGCGTGTCGGGGTTGATTTGCATCTCAAACAGCGAGTTACCAATATCGGAAAGAAATCATCTGGTTTTTATACGCTACTCACTAAAAAAAGAAAATACCGCGCGCGCGTCGTTGTCCTTGCCACGGGGATCGATTATGTACTGAATAAGAAAGCAGGTTTGGGTAAACCTGCTCAGTTTTTGTATGGCTCACAAATCGAATTACCTATATCATTCTCAAAATCAAATGTTGAGATCCATATTGGCACCAGTTTTGCACCCGGGTCATTCGGCTGGGTCATACCAGCCGGTGCAAATATCTCAAGGATCGGGATTCTCCTGAATCGAAAGACCAAACCGTGGCTAAAGAAAATGCTCGAGCACAGACTAAATATTTCAGTTGCCAAACTACCTGATGAAGAGTTGAAAACCAAGCCGATCGCATTTGGCCCTATCAAGCGTAGTGTCAAAGATAATATCCTTGCGGTTGGAGAAGCTGCCGGACAAATAAAGACAACCACTGGCGGCGGAATATTCTTCGGGCTCCTCTGTTCAGAAATCGCCGTGGAAAAAATTACCAATACCTTACGCAATAGCGCCAGCCTCTCAGACTATGAAACCACCTGGCGTAGCATACTGGCGTCTGACCTCGATATCGGCATAGCCTTGAGAAAAACAGCTGCAAAACTCAGTGATGAAGACATTGAAAAACTTTTCCGATTTGTAAAGAAGAATCGCTTTTGGGTGAATTCCCTAATGCCGCGTATAAATTTTGACTACCACTCAAATGTAGTATTCTTTTGTATCAAGAGTTTCGGCGCGTTACTGAAATTAGAAGAATAACAGAGACACGCCTTCGGCTGGCGACACGATTCTCTGAAGACACATCCGCCTATGGCGGACTGCAGGCACGCCTTTGGCTGAAGACAAGGAATAGAGAGTAAAGCGTAGGGCGTAAAGCACTCAATAACTTAGTTACCAGTAACTTAGTAACTTAACATCATATGTTTGCCTTTACAGCTGTAGTTGTCTGATTTATCAGACTTAACATCATATGTTTGCCTTTACAGCTGTAGTTGTCTGATTTATCAGACTGCTCAATAAATTGAGCGACTACAATCTACTGACGCTGTAGTTGTCTGATTTATCCACGCCCCTTATGAAGGAGCGGGATTCATCAGGCATTGCTCAATAAATTGAGCGACTACAATCTACTGACGCTGTAGACTTACTATGTCAAGCCTTCATTCGAGAATTATTTCTTAACCAGAATTGAGCCATTGATGCTAAATGTTTTTGTTCATCATAGCGCTCTTTTTTTCGCCACATCGCATAGGCAACCTTTACCCAAAGATCAGCCAA
>JAUVZL010000077.1 GCA_030602565.1 Candidatus Stahliibacteriota bacterium | reverse complement strand
ACCCATGGTCAGGATGAAATTTCGGTGACACGAAATGGAGGTCCGAACCGGTGGATGTTGAAATATCCTCGGATGAACTGTGGGTCGGAGTGAAAGGCTAATCAAACTGGGTAATATCTGGTTCTCCCCGAAATGCCTTTAAGGGCAGTCTTGGGTGTTCAGTATTAGTGGTAGAGCTCTGAATAGAGGAGGATCTCTCGGGATTCAAATCCAATCAAACTCCAAATGCTATTACTTATAAACCCAGGAGTGAGGCGGTGAGGGATAAGCTCCATCGCCGAAAGGGGAATAACCCTGATCGCCAGCTAAGGTCCTTAAGAATTGGTTAAGTGGAAAAGGATGTAAAGTGACTTAAACACCTGGGATGTTGGCTTAGAGGCAGCCACCATTTAAAGAAAGCGTAACAGCTCACCAGCCGAGCCACTTTGCGCCGAAAATATATCGGGGCTTAAATCAATCACCGAAGCTGCGGCTCAGTATCCGTTTCGACGGATGCTGGGGGTAGGGGAGCGTTCCATTGTAGGTTGAAGTTCTGGCGCAAGCCAGGATCGACGAACTGGAAGTGATAATGCCGGCATAAGTAGCGATAATCTCGGTGAAAAACCGAGACACCGAAAGCCTAAGGTTTCCTGGGGAAGGTTAATCCGCCCAGGGTTAGTCGGTGCCTTAGCCGAGGCCGAAAGGCGTAGGCGATGGAAAAGCCGTTAATATTCGGCTACCACCTTAGTTTCGTTATGAACTATGGGGGGACGCTGATGGTAGAGATGGGTCCTGTGTTGGAATACAGGATCTAAGCACTCCAAGGGAGACGCCAGGTAAATCCAGTGTCTCTTAACCTTGAAGTGTGATAGGGAGACCCAAAAGGTCACAAACCCATCTCGAGATTCAGCCGAGAAAAGCCTCTATGTCAGAAACTAAGTTGACCGTACCGGAAACGGACACACGTAGGCGAGGTGAGTATCCTAAGGTGCTCGGGTGAATCCTCGTTAAGGAACTCGGCAATCTAACCCCGTAACCTCGGAAGAAGGGGTCCCTTACACCTATGCAAATAGATGTGAGGGCGCAGTGAAAGGGCTCTAGCGACTGTTTAACAAAAACACAGGTCTCTGCTAAGCCGCAAGGCAATGTATAGGGACTGACACCTGCCCGGTGCCAGAAGGTTAAAGAAGGTTGTTAGTTTCGGGATGAACCTCGGTTTAGCCCGGAACCAAGCTCCCGACTGAAGCCCTGGTAAACGGCGGCCGTAACTCTAACGGTCCTAAGGTAGCGAAATTCCTTGGCGGGTAAGTTCCGTCCTGCACGAATGGTGTAACGACTAGAGCGCTGTCTCAACGAGGAGCCCGGCGAAATTGAAGTGGCGGTGAAGATGCCGCCTACCCGTGATAGGACAAAAAGACCCCGTGAACCTTTACTGCATCTTGCTATTGGATTTTTGCAAAGCATGTGTAGCATAGGTGGGAGGCTTTGAAATTCCGGCGTCAGCCGGGATGGAGCCAACAGTGAAATACCACCCTTGCTTTGTCAGAGGTTCTAATCTTGCCCTTGTAAGGCAGGAAACAGTGGCAGGTGGGCAGTTTGACTGGGGCGGTCGCCTCCTAAAATGTAACGGAGGCGCCCAAAGGTTCCCTCAGTCCGGTCGGTAATCGGACATTGAGTGTAAGGGCACAAGGGAGCCTGACTGTGAGGCCGACGGGCCGAGCAGAGCGGAAACGCGGGCCTAGTGATCTGGTGGTTCCGTGTGGAAGGGCCATCACTCAACGGATAAAAGGTACTCCGGGGATAACAGGCTGATCGGGCTCGAGAGTTCATATCGACGGCCCGGTTTGGCACCTCGATGTCGGCTCATCGCATCCTGGGGCTGGATAAGGTCCCAAGGGTTGGTCTGTTCGCCCATTAAAGCGGTACGTGAGCTGGGTTCAGAACGTCGTGAGACAGTTCGGACTCTATCCATCACGGGCGTAGGAGATTTGAAGGGAGCTGTCCTCAGTACGAGAGGACCAGGATGGACAGACCTCTGGTTTATGAGTTGTTGCGCCAGCAGCAGTGCTCAGTAGCTATGTCTGGAAGGGATAACCGCTGAAAGCATCTAAGTGGGAAGCCCCCCCTGAGATAAGATCTCCCGCTCTGAAACGGGCAACCGTGGATGACCACAAGACTACCTGTAGATGACAGGTTTGATAGGCCACAAGTGTAAGTGCAGTAATGTATTGAGCTGAGTGGTACTAATCAGTCGAGCGATTTGGATGATCTTCCGCCATTTTTTAGGATTTAGGAAACAGGGTACAGGGATCAGTATGATAATTCATAAATTACTGTTCCCTAATTCCTATTCCCTGTTCCCTCAATATTCCCGGTGGTTATACCGATGGGGACACACCTCTTCCCATTCCGAACAGAGAAGTTAAGCCCATCTGGGCCGATGGTACTGTGCTGGTGACGGCATGGAAGAGTAGGTCGCTGCCGGGTTTTTTTTCGCCAAGGGCGAAAAGATTACGCGGATACAAAGAAGATTACGGCGATATTATTTTATTGAACCAACGGTTCACATCGATGGCAGTGATGAAAAGATTCGATTACAGTGATATTATAATCACCGTAATCGACGAGTTATGAAGATCCTTCATAGCTCGTTAAAAATCTAGGCCGATACCTACCCGTATCCTAAAACCCTGTTTCCAGTGATAAGGATTATTATAGTAGACTCGCCGCGCGTCTATATATTCCCCGCATAATTCTGGCGGCGAATTCAATCCATCATGGTCGTAGTCTGCTTGAGGTGTATAATATGCGCTTGAAAGAGGTATTGTTGAGAAATCCTGGACCTGTATAGATGCCTCTCCACCATCATCATCTGGCTTACCAGTTGTGCTGTAGACTGAAATCACTTGTTCTGTGTCAAAGAGATTATAAAGCTGAGTGAACAGAGAGAATTTTACCCCCATAATAGATATTTTCCTTACAATGTTTGCATCGACATTAATATACCCTGGCAGACGCGCAGAATTCTGGTCACCAAGCTTTTTCCCCTTTAAGTCTTCCGGTGTATAAGGGAACCCCGAATGATATGAGATTATGAAATCTGTGGAAAAATCCCTTAGTGGACTGAGATAGAAATCATCAGGGAGCATAATCCCAACGCTTGAATTTACAATGTGTCGCTCATCAAAATCCAGCCAGAAATCAATCCGTGGTAAGGCGTATTCACCAGATATTGGATCCGGACCTCCAACATAAACATCATAATAATGCTGCCAGGCATAAGAAGCAGTACCTTTGGCAAATTGCAATGTATAGGACAAATCAAAACGCCAGTAATCCAACATCTTTTTCTTGATAGTAAATTCAATACCCTTTACATTACCGTAGTCAACATTCGTGACCTGATAATAAGGATAAGGTTGGGCCAGCACCCTACGTGTTTGAATGAGGTCGTAGATATCTTTGTAATAAGCAACAAAACCAAAGGCAAAAGCATCAGATATTTGATTCTCATAACCCAATTCATAGGCAATTGTTTTTTCAACTGTGAGGTCAGGGTTGCCAAGGACTGAGTTATATCTATGGAGAAGTAACCAGACAACGACCGGGTTGGTTGAACGATAGAGGTTGTGTGCTGTGGGGGCTTGAAAGAAATGCCCATAATTGAACCGTAACTTTGATCTCTCGGTAATAGGCATTGAAAATCCGAGACGGGGAGAAAAACGCCATTTAGCTGGGTATTGAACCATGGTTGTATCATCCATGTCTGAAGGGTTGTTCAAACCACTTGCCTTTGAATCGAAATAGTCGTAGCGAAGACCGATTCGACAAATAATACCTTCAAAATCCACTCTATCCTGTAAATAGACGGCTATTTTCAAAGGATTTTTTTCATAGATGTCCCAGAAAGGGATTCTTGCCCAGGGTAGGTTATTGTCAAACCAGCCCACATTTTGAGACATCAGGCTAACCCCGGATTTAACTTCATGTATTTTAGCGATTGATTTTGTGATAGAAAAAACTCCTTGATAATCACGGTTATATAAATACCTCCAGAGCCTGTTGTCTCCTACAGTATAATAAAAACCGGTTGCTCCAAACGGGTTATTTCTTAAACTTGCAGCATTATACTTACTCCATTCCTCGTAATAATTCATCATGGAATCAACAAGATAAAGTTTTGTTAAGGAATCATCTTCCATTTCCATTAACAGTTCAGGAAAGTGGTTGGCTTTAAAAATGTAGTCATCATACCATTGTCTGTTTGCAGCGGCTTCTGCTTCGAGATCTCTTACTGCGTAAAACCGAATTGATTTTGTGTAACCCAGTTTCGATTCCAAAACAGTATTCTTTGTTAACATATAATTAAACGTCACACTGGCGAGATAATTCTTCAGAGTTTCCGCCGTATTACGTTCAAGATTGTATATGAAGCTGAGATCACCCCAGATGTCTTTGTAGTGTGCGAACTGTTCACGGGAATAGAATCCGGAAAGAGTAACCTTGCCTTTTGCACCGGGCAGACGATAAGATAGTTTCCCATTTACCTTGTAATCAAACCTTTCAGACTGAATCCTATATTTTGCTGCTTCAAATGCATCAGTTATTAGTGCTTCACCCGAGACAAAATATCTAAAACGGGATTTGTCCAAGGCTCCACCCCCGAGGCTTATTTCATAAAGATTGTATCCATAATTTATTTTATCCGAAGCAAAGACCTCGTCGGTAGTATAACGGAATCTGCCACTTGGTTTCGCAGAACCTTCACGCGTTATGATGCTAACGATTCCGGATAGAGCTTCACCGTATTCTGCGTCAAAGCCCCCGGTGGTTATTGCAATTTCTTCAACCGCTTGTTTATTCATCTTCACTGACTGATGACCATAATGCGGTGCTTTAGTGAGTATTCCATCAACATAATAAGCGATTTCTGTATCCCTACCGCCCCGAACATGAATTCCTCTCTCGCTGGTTGATACACCTGCCTGCAGCGTGATAATTTCGTTAATATCGCTTATCGGCATCATGTCAATATCGTCACCCGTTATGATCCTTTGGGTTTGCGTCTGGGTTTTAATAACTAAGGGTCTTTCCGCTTTAACAACTATCGGTTCCATGGTAATTACTGCGGGGCTCAGCGTGAAATTAACAAAGACTGTCTGGTCGGAAAAAACAATGGCGTTGGATTTCGACACCGTATTATAACCCAGATAAGACGCGGTTATTGTATGCATACCCACTGGGACAAAAGGCACGATGAATTCGCCCTCCAAATCAGTGGCCGCACCCAATTCTGTTTTTTCGATTACGACATTCACCCCAACCAAAGCTTCGCCATCTTCATCAATCACTTTCCCTTTTACTTGTCCTGTATTCGATGCCATGATAAAAGAAAAGGTTAAACAAAGCGCCATAAAACCTCTCTTCATACTTACCTCCAGTTATCAATATATTAACAAAAAACCCACTCAAGTCAAGACCCAATAGTCAAACGACCGAGAATTAGAAGTAGGGCCTGTCTGCGTCTACCTGTGCCGATGGCACGCCTGCCTGTCGCGTTGGCGACGCAGACAGGGCAGACAGGTGCGAACGCACAGGCAGGCATTTAAGCCCGCCCCGTTAAATATGGAGTGCAACGAGACCTCTCGTTGCATGCAATGTCAGGAGACATTGCACTCCAAAATACGGGCGTAAACGCCCTACTCCTAATTCTCGGTCAGCCTTATTAGTATTGACATAATGCAAGCGCTAATTATAATCATTATACGGTCATATGAATTATTATATTATTTTATTGCTTTTCATAAATAATCTTTCATTTATTCCTGGTATTAACGATACAATCACAATACACCAGTGGCAATATCTGGGTCCTTTTTCAATGGGGATGCGTGAGGGGATCATCGGCGTCGAAGAAAACATTGGACTTCTTGAGGATTTTGAGCCAGATAAAAGGTCGATATATCCGAGTCTTCTCGTGCAAGGCGGCAAAGTCACGTGGCAAACAATAGAATCTGCTAATGGAATAGTTAAGATTGAATATGAAAATGTCTTATGGGATAGTATTCAGGATTATTATGGTGCTGCCGGAGTTCTCTGCGGCGCTTATGCTTACGGTGATTTTAGTAGCGGCAGTACAAGGAGAGCATTGGTTATCGCACAAGATGTCTCTTCCTTCATCTTGAACGGTGTGGGTTTCCCGGGTGATCCCTATGGCGATGGATTTTTGCAAGTCCCGGTTGTTCTAAAGGAGGGAAAGAACAGGGTGATAGTCAAGCTCAGCGGGTTTGGGGACCATGAATTCACATTTAAACTCATCCCGGTACCAGGTCCTTTAATGTTGATAACCAAAGATATTACTACACCGGATTTTTTAAGGGGTGAACCTGCATGTGCCTGGGCAGGGATCCCGATTGTCAATACGACAAATCAGAGACTCTTTGATATTCAACTTAAAATAGAAGGCGTGAACATTAAAACAGGCATTCAAACGGTTGCTAATATAACGCCTTTTTCAGCGGTTAAGATACCATTGAACATTGAATCAGAAGCTAAAATAGAAACAGAAGAGGATAGTATTCTGATAACTATAACGGCTTCCTTTAACACTTTTTCTACACAAGAAGATTTCTGGATTAAAGTGAAGCATAGAGATGAAGCATATGTTAAGACCTTTATCTCTAGTATAGATAATTCATGCCAATACTATGCGATTCTGCCACCAGAAAACTATAATGAAGACTCATCTTATGCCCTCATAATGACTTGTCATGGAGCCGGGGTTGAGGCAAGAGGTCAGGTGAAAGCCTACACAAAAAAGGATTGGGCTTTTGTCGTTGCGCCGACTAATCGCCGCAGGTTTGGTTTTGACTGGCAGGATTGGGGTAGACTTGATTTTCTTGAGGTTCTGGAAGATGTTAAGAAGAATTTCAAGATTGATACAAATAGAATCTATCTTACTGGACATTCTATGGGTGGCCATGGTGCCTGGCATATCGGTATGACCCATCCAGACATCTTCGCGGCAATGGTACCTTCTGCTGGATGGACCAGCTTTCAACTCTATGTCCCGTGGTTTCTTCAAAAAAGTGAGCTCTTTGCGCATCCTGATCTGATAAAGTATCGCGATATGGTATTGCGAGAAGACAATCCGCTTTTGTTCTTGGAAAACGCATATAATCTACCAATATATCTTTTACAGGGTGGTGCCGATGACAATGTTCCACCGATCCAGGCAAGGATGTTCTGCAAGTATCTGACCAATCTTGGTTATGACTATATATACAACGAGGTTGACGGCAAAGGTCACTGGTGGAATATAGATTCCACGCCAGGTACTGACTGTGTCGATTTAAAAGAAATGATGGATTTTCTGAAAAGCAAGGTGCGCAACCCCTACCCTGAACATATAGTCTTTAAAACATCAAATATTGATCATTCAAATCAAGCATACTGGGTGAGGATCGATGAACTCGAAGATATTTATTACGATGGCTTGATTGAAATTGAACATGCCGGAAAGAAAATACTTGAGAATGATAGATTGTGGGAGCAGACCGATACGTGCGAGATTATCGTGAATGAAACAAATGTGAACACCTTTACCCTGTTCTTAGATGACAATTTTATATCACCCGGTATTGTCAATCTTATTATAAATGGTCAGCGCATCACGTTTGAATATAGAGAACCGTGTGAGCTTTCCTTTAAAAGAAATGGCGACGGATTTTTCTGGGCAACCCGAGCTCACTCTGAAAAGAGCGCAGGACGCTATGGTCCTATAAAAAAGGCATATTTTGAGCCCTTTGTATTGGTATACGGCACCACAGGTGATTCATCTTCAACCGAAAACAACCTGCATCAGGCACGATTACAATCTTATGCCTGGTGGTACCGGGCAAATGGATTTGTTGAGATACTACCTGACACTGAAGTTACTAAAAAGATTATTAAAAATTACAACCTTGTACTCTTTGGGAATCCTGTGACTAATTCCATTCTCAAGTGGATTAGCTACAGATTACCTCTGCACATTGAAGAAGGTAGAGTGATCGCGGATCAAGATACAATAAGGGGGGATCTCTGTCTTGTGGAAATATGTCCTAATCCCCTGAACCCTGAAAAGTTCGTACTATTATATTCAGCAACCACAAAACAAACCGAGAGACTAATAGGTTTATTTTCTACTCTTTATGCCGGTGCTGGTCTACCTGATTTTCTTATTTATGACAAGTCAGCGCTTAAATACGGATGGGGTGGTGTAAAAGCAGCCGGTTTTTTTGACAAAGACTGGAAATTTGATAAAGAATTGAGTTATATCGAGAACTAACACAGTACTTCGTCAGATAATGCCCGATAAATCCCGCAATTCTATTTATAGAATTATAATACGAAGCGGGATAAATCGGGGGACTACTGCTCTGTGACATAAATTCTTGAAAACACCATGTTGTCATTGTTGTCATTGCCCGATCCCCTGATTAAGTCAGAGGACAAGCTTGATCGGGCAATCCACAGGAAGAAATCTTCTGGATTCCCGCTCCCCGTTTTCACGGGGACAAGTTTACCCCTGCGAAAGCAGGGGCGGGAATGACACCCAGCAGAAACTAATGTCACAGAGCAACTACAACAATTCTTTTCCCTTACGTTCCTTCTTGAAAAAAGCAAATATTATTACTGTCGAAATCAAATAAAGCACGCTTGTCGATAAAAAGGGTATTGAGTAAGAAAAACGCTCAATGAGAAACCCACCCACACTAGCACTAGCTCCCCACCCTGCGGTCCAGGCTATTACAAGCAAAGCATTGGTAAACGCTTGCTCATCGTGTTTCACTTTTTCCATTGCGAAATTGGTGAACAAAGGTTGTGCCATATTCATTAGTGCTGCCCTGATAAGGAATGCTATAATGGCTAAGATAAAATTAGTTGTTAGCCCCAGAACTACTAAAAAGGGTATTGATACTAATTGTGAAACGACGACAGTTCTTATCTTCCCAATTCTTTCTGCAATGACCGGCGCAATCAGCAGACCTGTTATCATAAATAACTGTTGACCGCTATAAAGTATGCCGATGTAACTGGTTCCGGTCTGGAAGACGTTCTTAAAATAAAGATTTAGAAAAGGGATACTCAAACCTGCTCCAATACCGACAACCAAGCCAGGCAAAAATAATTTTAGAATAAGGCGCCACGAGTGAATTTTCATTTTATCTACTTTGCCGACGGGTTTTTCTTTAATCATTGAATAGGGTAATAGTGCGATCAACACCAAACAGGCAAAAATATACAATGTGTATCTGTATGCAAGATAGGGTACAGTACCGGTTTGTTCAATAATACCTGGAAGAAAACCGGCTAAGAGACTACCGATGATGCCGGCAACGAGCATGAGCGCGAACTGCATGCTGAACAGATAAGGCCTTTCTTTTTGGGTACTATTGCGCATGAAAAATGGCGCGGAGGCAACCCTTGAGAAAACCGCAGCTAAACCAGCCATAAACCCACCGGCGATAATCAAATGATATGTTGATACACTTACTTGGATTAGGTAGGAAAATGTTGCAATCGGCGTGGCAATTAAGAGGATACGTTTTATTGGGACCCTTCTAATCAATACTGAAGCAGGTAGTGCCATTATAAGCGTACCCAGCGTTGTTGCAGTTATTATGTTGCCGATTCGACTTTCCAGAAAGCCCATTTCTTTAAGGTAGAGGTTGAAAAGCAACATAAAACCAGAAAACCCCATACCCATAAAGAATGTCCCGATAAGGAATAATCGGGCATTTGTTGAAAACAAACCTAGGTTTTCAAAATACTTTGTTATTCCCCGCTTTTCTTTTAATTTGGTTGGTGTAGTTGAATGTAACACGCTTTCTTAACGGGCGTAAACGCCCTACTCCTTTTTGCTATTGCCCCCTACTCCATATGGGAGTAGAGCCTTTAGGCTCGTCAACCCCAGACTTTCTAATTCCCCTTTTTCTTCTTATCCTCGTATCTTCCCAACTTCATTTTTTTATTATACTAACGGAATAGAGCATTTAGGCTCGTCCTGGATTCAAAGTTTTTTAATCACTATTTCAGCGACTTTTTTGCCTGACAATAGCATGCCGCCAAAAATCGGACCCATCCTTGGTCCACCAAATGCGGCATTTGCCGCCATGCCAGTGACATATAAATTGGGAAAGACCTCCTTGGTATTTTCCATAGTTAATTGTTCAGCAACCTCTGCCCACATGGACTTTTCACCCTCGATTTTACCTGAAGGTGTTAGCAGTTTGCTGCCACTTTTTCTCTCGACGATATGAGCGATCTCGCACGGATGTCCAGTAGCATCGATCACTACTTTGGACTTGAAAGATAATGGGTCGATGTGGAGTTTTGCCAATTCAACGCTTGACCAGTTAATAACAACTCCGTTCACGCTCTTTTCACGCACAATTACATCTTCTACGGAGATTAAATTGTATATCTTCAAACCTGCTTTTATTGCTTTGTCAGTGAGACATGCGGTTGTCTCTAATGAGTTGGCAACGTAGTAGCCGGGCTGGTATTCATGATAACCAATGCCGAATTCATCGAGCATTGACTTTGCTTCATCTTGTACAACGATTCGATTGAACATAATGCCACCACCCGGCATACCACCACCAAGTTTGAGTCCTCGTTCAAAGAGTAGAGTTTTAACGCCCTTTTGTGCGAGATAATAGCCAGCGCATAGTCCAGATGGTCCAGCACCACCGATTATGACATCGCTTTCAACTGAGGCAAGTAAATCTTTGAGATAGGACTCAATGATTGCCTTTGAAATGATCGTTTCTTCGATCATTTCAAAACACCAAACCTTGCTCCCACTGAAAGACGAAATATAACATCAGTATCACCGGGGTCACCTGGGTCGGTGATAATAACACCGGGTTCGACAAAAAGATTGGTTCCCCGGCTCCATGGATAGGTTAAACCTAAGCCGCCGCGGATTGCGAAAGACGTATTTGAACCGGCTTCAGTATCTATCATATTAAACCCAAAACCAGCATGTACGTAGGGTTGCGGACCCCGCATCGGGAAATAAATAAGTGCATCAAGAGAGCTGCCAAAATTCAAGTAGAATTGTGTGTAATTACCAAAGCTGAGCTCTGTACCACTAAAGCGAAACCCCACTGTTTTCAAGGGGTTGAATATTACGTCACAGCCGAGTCCAAAACGTACGCTGCCGATATAAAGACTAACCTTTGGCTCAACCTCAACCAATGACCTGTAGCGTTTGGCATCCGCTGCCACAACAAACAGTAGTATTGCAATAACGATAAGAATTTTCTTCATACTTCCTCCTTTTTTCTTTATGTAATTCTATATACATTTAGTTAAATTTCAAGGGTTATTTACCCGCACTTTGTAGTTGCCCAATTTACCCATACTTTGTAGACTTACTATGTCAAGCCTTCATTCGAGAATTATTTCTTAACCAGAATTGAGCCATTGATGCTAAATGCTTTTGTTCATCATAGCGCTCTTTTTTTCGCCACATCGCATAGGCAACCTTTACCCAAAGATCAGCCAAACATCTTAAAGCATGTTGATGCTTTTTCCCTTCACGCCGTTTACCACGATAATACTCCATGGCCCACTGTGAT
>JAUVZL010000082.1 GCA_030602565.1 Candidatus Stahliibacteriota bacterium | reverse complement strand
GCTGATAGCGTAATCCTTTCTTTTCTTTCCCTTTAAAGAAAAGAGTTTCTTTAGTGCTTCTATTGAAAGCTCTATAATCATGTTATAGTATAACATATAAGTCGCCCGATTCATCCACGCCCCTTATGAAGGAGCGGGATTTATCCACGCCCCTTATGAAGGAGCGGGATTCATCAGGCATTGCCCAATAAATTGGGCAACTACAATTAAGATTAGTATTTCATACACTGATTTGGCATTTGGGATTTGAATTTGACTTGACATTTGCAATTTTCCATTTGACATTATTATCCCTTTTTCCTATCTTCCCAACTTTTTAACTTCAAAACTTCCTTTTTCTCCTTGTCCCTTTGTCTATTCTTTTGGTCTCTCAGGTACGGTCCTGATGCCCAATTTTGAACCCGGTGTATTATCAAACTCTTCGATAATGTAGAATAGTAATAGGGGAAATATGCGTGAGAATTTACCGTGCATGTACTCATGAGCAAGGTTGACAAACTCGAGAAGTTTTTTTTCTGAAGGGAGTGCCGACTTGTCTTCAGGGTGAACAACGCGTGCTATCGTACGTATCTCAAAAGATGGGATGTCAAGGTAAACGACCGTTGCCACCGGGTTATCCATTACATTCAAGAAGGTATGCGTTTCAAAGGTCGGTGTACTGTACAGTTCCAAAGAAGTCTGTTTGCGCCAGTCAAAGTAATCCGCGTCTTTTTCATACAGTGATTTAAGGATATCCATTTTCTCCGGCATGGGGCTTTCAAATGTATCTTTTAGACGTTTGATCGCCTCATCAAGGTTCTCATCTTTGGGCGCTAAGCCTATACCCTTTATAGCGTTATTCACGGTGAACTTGGAATCGAGACGACCGAGCCCATAGGTCGCCACTGCGCCTTGATGCGGACCACCCCAACCCATCACACCTTTTTTGATGTCCTCAAGGAATTTAAGCCGTTTTTCTAAATTCCATTTAATGAATTCATCGCTCGCCTTACGTATTTTAAATTCCTTCCAGTCACCATCGATCTTCGCCTTTATCATACCATTTTTATAACCAGACATATCGACCGTATTCTGGATGAACTTTTTATCTTTCCAGAAATCCTTTTTTGAATGTTCTAGTTTTCCTGCCCATAGCATCTTTGGAATATTTCCTAAGAAAGCAAACAGCGGTGCTGCAAATCCCACCGCCTTTAGAAAACTCCTCCTATTCATGAAATCTCCTTTTGTTCAAGAGGGTTTACATAAGGCTCATAGAAGGCGCAAATAGGGCTATGAGGGTTTTTTATTTGGGTTCTTTCGCCGTGTTTATAGCCATCTTCTGCCATCCTCCGCCTTCTCATGCCATCTTCTTTTCAGAATCCAATTGTCAGGGTGAACCTGTGTGTGGCATCCAGCACATCCATGTCAACATAGGCATAGTCAACATAGATATCACGCCTGGCAATACTCGCCTTGACGCCAGCACCGGCGGTGAACGTTTGCGTATCATAATTTACTTTGTAACCACCTCTCAGAAACAGCTTATCATATAAACCATATTCAGCACCAATCTGCAGTTTTTCCTCGCCGTCATTTGGATGAATACCATCAATAGCAACCAGCAGCTGGTAATTGTCATTAAGGATAAATGCCTCTTCTTTGTCCATGAGGTAAAAGGCGAGCCCTAATTTGAAAGCCATGGGTAAAGGAAAAGATTCGGTTGTCAATCTTGCTTCAACGTCTGCATTTCCCTGGTACTCTGGCCAGGGATCTGTCTGGATGATTAGATCATTCCCTGACAACTGCATCCTGCCACCATAATTTACCAGACACATACCGAGCCTCATACCTTTAAGTGGCGTCTTTAATAGTGAACCGATGTCCAATGCCAACGTTGCAGCACTTTCATTATAAAGTGACTGTTGTATGTATTTTGCAGAAAAGCCGATTGAAAGTCGGTCAGACAAAAGTGCCGAGGTCGTAAAAGCGAGCAAACCGTCGATATATTTAAAGTACTGACCAGTCCCTTCTGGAACTTCTACAGTGGTGACTTCCATATCACTGGACGAGAGAAAGGTACCCCAGAGACAGAAGTTGAGTCTTTTCGTAGGAAGTATTAAGGCAGCATATTCATAGTTCAGATCGGCAAACCACTCGGTATGTCCACCTGAAACATAAGTGTTCTGTAGTTCTGCAATACCTGCAGGGTTATAGTATACGCCTGATGGATCATTGGCAAGGGCAACAAAAGAACCGCCCATGGCAACTGCCCGAGCACCGAACTCGATCTTTAAAAAAGGCGCGGCAGTCGTACCCACCTTATTAAAACAGAAACCTGTAGAGATAAAAACTAGTAGTATCCATATCGTTCCAGTTTTAGGCATTTTCATTGTTTGTCCTCCTTTGGTAAATCAAATACCTAAATGCCTAAAATACCTAAATACCTAAAAACAAATGTAGGATAAACATTCAGGTTTGCATTGTTTATTGCTGGGCTAACCTGTCCCGGTTCCAGAGGAAAGCCTTGCCATACTTCTAATTTTGGTCTTATCATATCATCTACTCCCTATTTGATTATGACAAACTTACCTTTTGCCTTGGTCTGAGCATCAGCATTAACCACAAAAACATATAAGCCATAGGCAACCTCAAGTCCATATTTGGTTCGCAGATCCCAGTATTCGTAACTAAGATTATTGCTGTGTTGTATCGTCCTTATGTGTTCGCCGGCAATATTGTATATCTGTATCTCACACTGCTGTGGTAAATTCGCAAACATCAGTCTTCGGTCATACGGCGTGCTTTCATATTTGGAGTGCAACATATATGGATTAGGTACAACGCGAACCGAGGATAAATCAATCTGATCCGCATCAATGGAAAACGGTATTATCGTGAATTCATACTTGACACTGGAAGAAAATGGCTTATAGGTCAGAATCGTGAACTCATCACCTTCTGAAGGTGCGGTTTCCGTATCTGGACCGTTCTGAGTTGCAAAGTATACGGCATCACCATTTTCACTCCAACAACCAATTTGATCAACAAAACCATATTCCTGACCCGTAGGATCAGGGTTATACCCAGCACCGCCGGGTATTAAATCCCAACCCTCTGGACCAAACATCGGGTTGCCAGGAAAAGCATACGCAAAATCAAGCAGCCAGGTCGAATCACTTACATCAACCGGGTTTAAAGAATCGGTGATATCATATACCCGAATCGGTATCTGAATCGGCGGGTATGTACCACCAAATCCATCTTCAACCTGCGCAGTTGCCGGGTTGGCGTGGTCAACTACAATGCGGAAATCAGCTACGCCAGAGATATAGGTATAAATGGGGCCCATTGAACCAACATAACCAGTCCACCAGTCAAATGTACAGGTATCGCCAGCGACACTTGTCCATTCCATGGATTTCACGCCACTTCCGCTGTTCAATAAGGTCAATCGGAAACCGTCGATTGCCGGGATATTATCAAGGGATGAATCAGAGAGTTCTTGATAAGCGAATAAGGATTCGCCAGTAGTTACACAAAAAAGATTGAAGGTCGTTGAATCCACCCATAGGCTGCCATCAAAAAACGAATCATTGAACGTGACTTCATATGTACGAGCCTGGAGTTGGTCTGGGTCAAGGATGCTAACCATGGCTAATCCCTCACACGGGCTGAGGATTGACTGCAAAGTGTCGCCGTCCTGTACATAAGCCGGGTTATAACCTGAAGGCATTTGAGCCGGGATTACTGATACAACATTCGCCGTGGTTGGTCTGCCTCTGGGATTTTCATACGATGGCTCTAAAGAATCCGGGTGCTGATTACCCTGATCATATGCCGCAATACAATACCAGTATTCTATCCCGTTATACACCGCAGAATCAGTAAAAGAATGTTTCAAGCCAGTTTCATTACCCAAAGACTGATAAGGAAATGCCGGATCAGTGCCAAAAATAGAGTCTTTCAGGTCAAACTGGGCGAGTGGGACATAGCCAACCACCTCACCTTTGTCATTGGTAATCTCCTTACCCCATGTCTTACCCTGATCTTCACTCCGGTAGATCTTGTAACCTTCAAAATCTTGTTTGCCAGTGATTATATCGGCTGAAGATTCAGTCGGCTGAGGATCCCAGTACAACGTTACTCGCTTTTCACCGGGCACGCCGTAAACAATAGGCGGCGACGGTGGTCCACTACCCAGGAAGTAGTTATCCGCTAAAGTCAGCGCCGTTGCCAGGTTGTCAAAAAGGTCAGCTGAGTCCTCACCGCAAATGACCACCGCAGTCAACTGCAAGGTATCAGCAGGCGTTATCGATAACGGTCCACAAGAAACAATATAGTTATAGGCGCTCGTTGATTCAGGTGGTAATGCCTGAACAAGTGAAGGATCATCAATATTGATGTTATTACCGTGGAAATACAGTGATGAATCAATATTCGGATCAGTCGGATCAGAAATGATTATTGGATAGAACCTGAAATCCTCACTCGGTTCATCCTGTTTCTTATAATAATGAAAATTCGTTATCTGTTGATTTAAGAACCCTACACCGATATAGCCGACTGATTCCCACGGTTCCTGAGGTATGCCATCAGCATCCCAGTAATAAACAAAAGTAACACTCGAATCACGGTATAAGCCTATGTAATCCTGCATATCATAATCGCAGCGGAAATTACCGCGGAAACCAAGATACATACTATCGAGCGCGGTATTCCCAGTTGTATAGATGCGAAAATCATAGAAGATGAAATCCTGAGCATAGATCCTTCCGTAAGAATAAGTAGACTGATCTACTTGCAAACCAAAAACACCCTGGTCATTGAAAATGCAGAAAAGATCCTGGTCTGAAGTAAACTCACCCTCAACCTCCAGGCCGGTTGCTGGATCACGACGATAAGGTCCGGGCCAAAGCGGCTCACCTGCCTGCCGGGGCCAGGTATCGACATTGTCCGAGGTCGCCATAATAGGCGTGCCGTCTGGCGTTGTCTCTTCACCTGAGTAGAGGGTGCCAAAGGAACCTTCAAGAGGTGCCCACTCAGGCGCTGCCAGGTTCACAAATGACTCAACGACATTATAATCACGCGCCGCGATCATACCAAATCCAGGGCAGTACTGATGTTGGAAAGGTGCTGAATTGGGCCAATGAAACGATGGTGTGAAGTAATGTAGGTTCGCGATTAATCCGAAATTTGAGGTTACGTCAGACAATTCACCCTTATCTGAGATACCCACTGCCTTATCGACCTCAGGATAAAATATCAAGCATAGTATCAATATCATGCTAACTCCTTTATTAGAATCCTACACTCATGCCTGCTTTAATCATTCTTCGCGCACCAACGTATGCAGGATTCATAATATAGTCTTGTGATCCCATTAAACCACCAGCCGCTTCACCTGTATTCCAGGGTTCGCCGCTGCGCGGGTAGACATAACGGGGATTGAGGCGATCTGTAATATTATTACCTTTGACAAAGAAATCAACCGTCGTCTTGCCAATGTTGAAACCTTGATGGATCATCACATCAAACGAGTATTCCCACGCCATGCGCGCTGAATTCTCTTCGACAACGACACCTTCGCTTATGTAAGGTGTATAAGGCAACCCGCTTGCCGCTTTAAAATTGAGTCCCATACCACCCAGGTTGTTGAATGCGATATTCAAAATACCAGTAACAGTATGGCGGCGGTCAAAGTCCAAGTAATATTCTTTCATCCGCTCAGGCAAACCAGTATAAACATCATAAAAACCTTGCATGGCAAATGAACGGTTACCGCGCGCGATTTGATAAGTATAATTGATATTGAACCCGAATCTGGAAACCAGTTTTCTTTTTATAGTTACCTCAAACCCTTGTACTGAACCGAAATCTTCATTGGTGTAAATAATGTAATCATACGGAAAATCACGCACTTGGGTGGTGGCTAGCAAGTTCTTGATGTCTTTTAAGAAAAGGGTGACATCGATACCGTAAATATTCTTTATTGCATATTTCATACCAACTTCATAAGTAGTAGTCCGCTGCGGTTTGATCCGTGGATTACCGACTAACCCATAACGAGGGATACTTTCAGGATACGTTATGTAGTTCGCGTTGAAATACATGATCTCATAAGGTGGTGTCTGGAAAAAGTGACCGTAGGCAAAATGGAGCATTGAATTATCTGTGATTGGATGAGATAAGCCAAGGCGCGGCGATAATTGATAACTCGGATCAACATCATAAAGCGGCGATGTCGGATCCTCAATATCCTCCCACATCACTGCATTCGGGTAATAGTAATCAAAGCGCAGACCCGCATTGACCACCAGATAATTGTGTTCAATCTTATCCTGCAAGAATACCGCACCATCGGAAGGTTCTCTTGCATATTCTTGATAGACAATCGGACCACGCGTGAACAGTTGCTGACGTTTATCCAAGTTGAACCTGTAGAAGTTACTCACAATACCCAATTTCACATTATGCATTTTGGCTGCTTGAAGCGTGATGTCAGCCTTCAATACATATTTCTTGGTCGTGATCTCCTGCTGGAATATTGGATAGCCTGAAACATAAAACTCTGAGTAGTTGTCATATACCGATTCAATAACCGTATCAGCGACCGCGTCTGAAGATTTTGTCTCGATACTATCGACGATATAGCCGAAGCGCAAATTATAGAAAAGATTATTGCGCAGTATATGATTAATCCCTCCAATAACCCTTATGGACCGCGCATGATTGATGAGGTAGTTATCATACAAATACTTATACCGATGGCTATAGTTTTGTGTTTCACCATATGAATAATGGACATCGATAAAAGCCTTGAATTGTGAACCAAAGCGACGCGTCAGTTTACTGTTTGCACCATAACCATATTCGTAGCCAAAAGGCAAATACGATTCCTGGTTGAAATAATTCGCAGCCACATAAAAACGCGTCCCCTTATCAAATGGAATCGGTCCAGTGACGTGCGCATTGACTTCACCTTGATAATCTCTTACCAGTTGCTGTGGTTCGTACTGAGAATTACCTAATGAATCGCGGTGGGCGTCAGTTGCTGAATCCGGATTTATCCAATCAGCTTTGCGATACGGCGACGGGTTAACTGCAAAGGAAGTGTATTCAAAGTGCGAAGATAACTTTGGACTCCCTTCAGGTGTAACAACATTAACCACGCCGCTCATTACATTCCCATACTCGGCATTGAACGTACCGGAAAGAAGTGACATCTCAGAGATGATGTTCTTGTCAAAATTAGGAGCACTGCCTAATAAAGGGTTAGATACTTCAATACCATCAATATAATAGGCAAGTTCTCCAGTTCGACCACCGCGGATGTGCAGGTCACCTCCAGCATCGGTTGTCACGCCACCTTGAAGAGCAAGAACTTCCGCGGGCTTGGTAACCGGCAAAAGGTCGATTTCAGCGCGCGTTATCCTTACTTCTTTTGAGGTCATGTCGATCTGAATAACCGGTTCCTCAGCCACCACAATAATCGGATTATCAATCTCAATCAAACCGATGGTTAATAGAAAATCCAGATATGTTGTCCGATCCGCATAAACTTTAACATCCCTTTTTATCTCAATGCGGTAACCGATCATGTGTGCCTCAACTTCGTATTTACCAGGCGGTACATTAAGAATAAAATAGCTACCATCGACATCAGAGGCACCGCCATGGATAAGTGACGGGATATAAACATCTACGCCGTAAAGGGGATCACCAGTCTCAGCATCGATAACACGACCACTGATCTTCCCGACGGTACCGCCATACAGAAAAAACGGCAGCAATAATAAAAGCACTTTCCTCATAATTGTATTATTCTCCTTTTGTAAATTACCGGTACGGATCGTAAATCCGCAGCTTACCCCCGTAGAAAACGATTCACTTTTTCTTTACCTTTCCCGCCACAAAGGACGAGGTTTTTCAACGGAGTAAATAAGTAGAAAATTCAGATTTTACTGTTTTACTCGGCTTTCGTGCGCTTGTTTATTTCGCTCTTAAAGATCTTCGAGGGTCGGAAAAAGGGCACATATCGATCAGGTAACGTGTATTCCTTGCCGCTTTTTGGCGCTCGGGCTGTCCGGCCGGGACGTCTCCTCAGCTCAAAGGTACCGAACCTCCTTAACTCAACCCTTTTATTCTTTATTAACACTTCAAAGATTGTATCCAAAAATGCGTCTATCAGTTTTTCTATATCTGCCTTGGTAAAGGCCGGTCCGAATTTCTCACCAATCTTCTCAACTAATAGCTCTCTCCTCATTTTGCCTCCTTCTCATGAGAACATCCTGCACAAGAAGTCACTGAACAACCTGCACATGACGAACCGATATTACTTGAAAACTTACCACTACTGCGAAAACCGAATGTCGAACACAAGCGCCTTAAATCTTTACTCTTACACCGCGGACACGCTAGAGCGTCCTTTTCTCGATTATTCAGGATCAAATCCTCGAATATTTTCTGACATTCATTACAAGAGAATTCCAAGATTGGCATATCACTATGATTATAACTATTATCAATGGACTGTCAATATTTCATTGGAAACGTTTAACGCGTTTAATTCGTTTCGTTCGTTTAGATCGTTTCACTAAAAGTCATTCAGGCTGTTGAAAAAGTCATTTTTCACTGGAGTAGAGCCTGTCTGCGTGCGAACGCATAGGCAGGCATTTATGCTCGTGAAAACTGATGAAATTTCATTGCTTTTGACGGGGCTAAAGCCCCTACTCCACTAAATCA
>JAUVZL010000066.1 GCA_030602565.1 Candidatus Stahliibacteriota bacterium | reverse complement strand
TTGAAAAAGTCATTTTTCACTGGAGTAGAGCCTGTCTGCGTGCGAACGCACAGGCAGGCATTTATGCTCGTGAAAACTGATGAAATTTCATTGCTTTTGACGGGGCTAAAGCCCCTACTCCACTAAATCAACAGCCTGAATGACTTAATTGCCAAGTGACTGCTTTATTTACTGCTAAATATCCTCAGCCCTATACCCACCACTACATTGAATACAAAAAACAGAAAAAGCGTAAATACAATACCCAGAATCGGGATAAAAACTACCGCGGTTATCAGAGCGCCGAGGCTCGAACCGAGCAGGTCCACGCTGTAGACACTGCCGGCATTCCTTCTTTTAAGAAGAGCAATACTGAGCGGGAAGTGCAGACCGCCCATAAAACCGCCAAAAAATATCAAGAACGAAATCAAAAGGGTTGTTCCTGGTATTTTCAGGATTGAAACGAGTAGTATAACTACAAAATAAAAAGCCATTATGAACTCAACATTGGATAGGATCTTTGTCGTACTTCTCCTGAAAAACATAGACCTCATGTAAAACAGCGTACCCAGGGCAAGTCCGAGCATATAGAACGCAATGATCGCACCTATCCAACCGTATACATAGCCATAATATATCTGAAAGAGAATTATGAGAATAACCTCGGCTGAAATTTCACTCGCACCAATCGTAAATACTGATAGATAAATAATTGACCGGCGTCTGAAAAAAAGCAGTGCCGGAAAAAAGAGCAGAAGAAAAAACAAGGGGTTTATATTGAACCACTTAATAAACATGGCGCGGACATTTTCCGAAAGCACACCACCCCACAGAATCATGGTAAAATAGTAGCAAACTGGTTTGAGGTCGGTATTCAAAACCCCACAAGATGCTTCAACTCTTTCTTCAAGATAATTCATTTTTTCCGCGGTGAGGTTATAGTCAAAATAGTACTCATTAACATATTGTAATGCCAGATTTCTCTCGGCACTTCGTTCTTTTAAGATATTAACGACGTTCGCCAAGGCTATTTCGTAATTACTAGCTAGAAAAGTCGTTTTTGCTGCTGGAAGAACAAGTGTGTGTTCAAAAGATGTGTTCAATGACTTTGCGATGGTACTTAGAAACTGGCCAAACAAAGGGCTGATAATATCTGGCGGAGCATTGATGCGGATCGACAAGATGCCCTGTTTGTTAAGAATCCGTTTAGCTTCGGCAAAAAAGTCAGTTGTATAGAGCCTATTGACCTGGGCATTGACCGGGTCGGGCAGATTTATTATCACCACATCATATTTCTTCTTTGTCTTCTTGATGTAAAAACGGGCATCGCCAAATACTACGGACACATTCTCAAGATCATCAAAAGATTCACCGGTGTAAAACTCACCCATGTGTATGAGGAGCGGATCGAGTTCAATATATGTCAGCTGACGCGGATGGTGTTTTAATATCTGTTTAATGCAACTACCAACGCCGCCGCCTACGAGCAGAACACTTTCTGGTTTACCATGGAGCAGCAAAGGATAGTGTACTGCTTCTTCGCTGGAATACAGATCAGGATAAGAAAAATCATATACGCCGTTAACGTAAAAATTTACCTGAGCACCGGTCCTGGTAACTGCTATCATACCATATTTGGACTCGCGCAAACCGACCAGCTCCTGACCAGGCATCTGCGCACTCCGGAAAAACTTTTCAATATCATTGATTTTGAAAAAGATCAGGAGTAGGGCTACAGGGATAATCAACAATTTTTTCTTATCTGTAATAATAAACGCACAGGTGAATAGCAAACATACCACAAGCAATAGTATACCATAAGTTGGAAGAATCTGGATCAGAATGAACGATACCGCGATGCCGCCACAAAATGAACCGATCCCTTCGTAGAAATATACTTTTTCTGGTTCTATCAACCTTGAAGCAGCTGGGAAGAGCGCGCCAAAAACCAGGCAGGTCGGAGCAAGGGAAACAAGGGAGATCAAAATAATCTTATCCAGACTAATGACCTCACCAAACGGTAATGAAAAAATCTCCAGCGCGAACCTGATAAAGGTTATGGAAAAAACCATGAATATGCTCAACATAATGAGTAATATAGAATAAGTTGTTTTATTCGACAACCTTGATTTCAACTTCGAGAACACAAAGCTGCCCATACCAGCCCAGACAAGCCAAAAACACAGGAGAATCCCGGAAATTAGCTCATAACCACCAAACAAAACAATGCCTTCACGGATCATCAGGGTTTGGGCTGTCACTGCAGCAATGCCTGAAAAGAAAACTGGCCACTTTATCCCCTTCATATAATGAGTGTAGAGAGAATTGGTGAAATGTCAAATGTAAAAAAAATGAAACGGTTGTTATCGAGCATTGACTTTATTTCTTTTCTGACTAAAATTACCAAAAGGAGAAGCATATGTCTGGACACTCAAAATGGGCAAAGATAAAAAGAAAAAAGGCAAGTGCCGACGCAAAACGGGGTGCGGTCTTCACGAAATTAATAAGAGAAATAACCATAGCCGCAAGGCATGGTGGCGGTGACCCCAATGCCAACCCGAGACTCCGCACTGCAATTGACTCAGCCAAATCACTGAATATGCCAAATGAAAACATCAACCGTGCAATAAAGCGAGGAATTGGTGAACTCGAAGGTCAGACTTTAGAAGAAGTAACCTATGAAGCATATGGTCCGAGCGGTGTCGCAATCCTGATCGAGGTTGTAACTGATAACCGCAACCGAACTACCGGCGCAATCAAACATATTCTGTCACGACACAATGGCAGCTTGGGCAACCAGGGTTCTGTTGCCTGGCAGTTTCAAACCCAGGGGATTATAATAATTGACCAAAGCAAGTACGATGAAGATACGGTAATATCCTATGCATTAGATGGCGGTGCTATTGATGTGAAAACCGAAGATAACTCCTACCAGATCATTACGTCGCTTGATAATTTCCCCAAAGTAAAGGATATTCTGGAGAAAAACAATGTCGAGACAATAAGTAGTGAAATCAGCAAGATCCCACAAAACACTGTAGCTTTGTCAGTAAAAGAAGCGGAAAAGGCTCTGAAACTATACGAATTGCTTGATGATCTTGATGATGTTCAGCATGTTTATATTAACTTCGAGATCCCCGACGCCCTGATGGAAAAAATCTCGGCTGAAGGTTGAAAGTCATAGGCATAGATCCGGGGCTCACTGCAACCGGTTATGGCATTATCGAAGATGGTAAGTGCATTGGTGCCGGTACGATAAAACCAAAAGGAAAGGATACCCACGCTAAAGTTCTGGAAATATGCAGGAAGATCAAACATTTACTCGATGATCATAAACCTGATATAGCCGTGCTTGAGAAGGTGTTCTACCATAAAAACATCCAGACTTTAATGAAGTCATCTGAGTTGCGTGGTGCAATCATCCTTACTTTGCTCGAAAATGAAATGCCATTGACTGAGTATGCAGCAACCAAGATAAAATTAACAACGACAGGAAATGGTCGGGCATCTAAAGAGCAGGTAAGGTACTTTATTGAAAAAATTTTCATGAGTGACAAGAAGCGTGTTTCCAACCATGCAACTGACGCCCTTGCTATTGCCTATACAGCAATCCAGAAAATGAAGGAAATGAAATGATCGGTAGACTGCAGGGCAAAGTAGTAGAAAAAATACCACCCTTTCTTATACTCGACGTTTCCGGTATTGGTTTTGCTGTACACACTTCATTACCGACCTTTGAAAAAGTACAAGAAACCCAGGAGATTACGCTCTACACCAAATGCCTGTTCAAAGAACCAGAGGCATTCATCTACGGCTTTCTCAGCCGCAGCGAGCTCAAGATGTTCCAGGATTTAATCTCGGTATCAGGAGTAGGACCTAAATCAGCCCTTAACTTCCTGTCCAGATTCTTACCCGAAGAGATCTCCCAAGCTATTGAAGATGAGAATCTTGAATTGCTGTTCTCGGTTCCCAAAATAGGCAAGAAACTTGCCAGTAAGATAGTCCTTGAGCTCAAGGGTAAATTGAAGTTCGTAGAGGAATCAGGAACCTTTAGCCAGGCAGTGAATGCGCTCTGTTCATTGGGACTCAGCCGCAGTGAAGCAGTAAACCGACTCAAGGGAATACCCAAGGACCTCGGCCTTGAGGAAATGATCAAACAAGCATTGAGGAAATAAAATGGAAAAACCCTTGGACAGTGAGCTACTTAAAGGTGAGGAAATTTATGAGTTAACTTTAAGACCGAAGAACTTAGATGAATTCGTCGGGCAAAAAACAATAGTCGAGAATCTGTCAGTGTTTATTGAAGCCGCCAAGAAAAGGCGCGAACCAATTGAGCATATCCTTCTCTTTGGACCACCCGGTCTCGGTAAGACCACACTCGCCCATATCATTGCCAGGGAAATGGAAGCAAATATCTACCCTACTGCTGGGCCTATCCTTGAACGACCTTATGATCTTGCCGGCATCCTCAGTAACCTCAATACGACAGATGTCCTGTTTATCGATGAAGTACATCGTATAAACAAATCAGTTGAAGAGTATTTATACCCGGCACTCGAAGATTTTTGCCTTGATGTAATGCAGGATAAGGGGGTTGGCGCCAAGATGCTGCGCCTTAATCTCAACCACTTCACGCTGATCGGCGCAACAACAAGGTCTGGACTTCTTACCTCACCCCTACGTTCCAGGTTCGGCATGAGTTTCCGGCTCGATTATTACCCAGCTGACGATCTCTATTACATTATCCAACGTTCGGCAAAGATATTAGAGATTGATATTGAAGATAATGCGGCAAGTGAAATCGCAAGGAGGGCGCGCGGTACACCAAGAATTGCAAACCGCCTCTTAAAAAGAGTAAGGGACTTTGCCCAGGTAAAAGGTAAAGGCAAAATAGACCTGGCAATATGTGATTATGCACTGGAAAAGCTTGAAGTCGACCAACGTGGTCTTGATGAGATGGATAAGAAAATCATCAAAACGATCATCGGGAAATTCGGCGGGGGTCCGGTCGGCATTAGCAGTCTTGCCGTAGCAGTTGGTGAAGATGCCCAGACTATAGAAGAAGTATTCGAACCTTTTCTGATAATGGAAGGCTTCATAAAAAGGACACCGCGCGGTCGTGAAGTCACCATACTTGCCTATGAGCACTTTGGCATAAAACCGAAACAAGGACCTTTGTTCAAATCATAATATCGAAATATTCAAAATCCTAAACAGAATACCTACTTTTTGAATCTCTAATCTTGAATCCTGTATCTTGCTTCTTGCTTCTTGCTTCTCACTTCTTGCTTCTTGCTTCTTACTTCCTTGTAGTCAGCCGATTCATCGGATAAGCTAATAGTTCCTGCCTGATAAACCTGTCCTGAACACAGTTGAAGGATCAGGCAACTACAATCATCTTGATAAATTTGTAGTCGGCCGATTCATCGGATAGGACAATAAAACCGCTCGCACGAGCCATAACCGTTCACGTTAGTGAACCAATACCGCACAAAGTGCCAGGACCGCTCAACTCAGTTGAGCCATTAGTTCTCTTGACTTTTTAAAACTGCCCTATATAATCAGCTTATGAAGAAAATAATTCTTGGAGTAATTTTCAGCATCTTCGTAATAGTAAGTTCAGCACAGGCTGACCAGACCAGGATGGATGTATTGATGGCTGGTGACTATATTGATGATATAGTGAACATCGGCGTCTATCCGCACCAATTAGTAATGTACCAAAACAATATCTATGGCGATATCAAATCCGAAATTGACGATTATGGTGTGGTAATGGCTCCAGTACCCAAATTCGGTACATTCGGTGTCTGGCAGAACCCTGTAGGAAACCGTGGATTCAACCTTGGTTACGCAATCAGTCTAAAGAAATTCGAAATCGGGATATGCGGTTCACCAGGTGAAGACCAGTCGACCTTTGGGATCGGTATAGGCCGACTTTTTTTCAACCGCCGCTTTGACATCTCTTTCTTGATCCACGATGCGACCAATGAAGAATGGTTTACTTTCAACGCTCGTTTGGCAAAAAGAAAAGGCGACTATATCATCATGCCCAAATATTCAGTGGACTCGTGGAACGAGCCTTATGAGTATTACCGGCATAGAATCGGGCTAATGCTGCAGCGTCTTATTTTCAATGAAGGATTTATTTTCCTTATTGCTGAATACGACTTTAGCCGTGGTGATATTGAGAATGATTATACCCATATCCACGCGGGATTAGATCTGCCGATAAGCAGAAAGGTAGCATTGCTCCTTGGCATTAAAGAGGACTTTGTCGACGGGTTTGAATCACCCCGGTGGATTGTGGAACCTGGTATAAGCATAAGAATCAGGGAGTTCAGACTTGATTTCCATTTGAACCAGGAGCGCCTCTTTGACAAAGACGTAACCATTCTTAATTCATTCGGTCTTGAACTGAACTTCGGAAGATTCTAAAAGATTGAGGCTGGGTTATGGTAAGGATGCTGGAGAGCTTTTTTCCGGCTTCTTAACCCATTAACCAAACCCATCTGTTTGGGGGTGTAGCTCAGGCGGGAGAGCAGTGCGTTTGCAACGCACAGGCCAGCGGTTCGAGTCCGCTCACCTCCATTTCCTCGCAAGGCAAGGAAAATCCTAAATTCGAAATACTAAACAAATTCAAATATTCAAAATAATAAACGGAATACTTGCTTCTTGAATCTCTAATCTTGAATCCTGTATCTTGTATCTTGCTTCTCAGTTCTTACTTCTCACTTCTTACTTCTTGCTTCTTACTTCTCACTTCTTGCTTCTTACTTCCTTGTAGTCAGCCGATTCATCGGATAAACTAATAGTTCTTGCCTGATAAATCACCTGCCTGCCTCAGGCAGGGGCGACTACAATCATCTGAATAAATTTGTAGTCTTCCGATTCATCGGGAAGGCAAAAAGTTATGCTTGATAAATCAAGCCACTACTCCACATTCTTAAAAAGGCGTAAGAAATTCCCGCTGAATATCTTTTCAACATCTGTTTTTTTATAGCCTTTTTCCAGAAGTTCTTTTTTCAGATCTTTTAAACCTGCCGGGCTCTTGATCACCGCATCGTTTATACCATCAAAGTCACTGCCAATCGCGACTGAATCAATACCGAAATTCTCAATCAAATAATCGATGTGGTCGACAATGCTATGATTACCAAGATGGTAATTTGAAAAATTTACACCGACAAGACCACCTTTTTCAACAATCGCTTTGATCGCCTTATCCGCTATGTTTCTAAAGAAAGTTTTGTTCAATGCCCGAACACATGAATGCGAGGCAATAACCTGATTATTACACACGTCACACACATCGAGTACCGTCTTTGTTGAGGCGTGCGAGAGATCAATTATTATATCATAATTAGCCATCTCTTTAATAAACTGCTTACCCTTCTTAGTCAGACCTTTCTTATCTGCTTCTAAGGCAGCATGGGCAAGTTTATTTGAGTTGTTCCAGGTCAAAGTGAAGACACGTACGCCCGTATCATAGAATGCCTCAAATTGCTTGAATGTATTATCAAAAATATGACCGCCCTCAACCCCGAGCAAAAGGTTGAGCTTTTTGGTGTTTAGATTCTTATAAGAACGGATAATCTGAATCGCTTTTTTCTTCTCTGTATAAGCGATGGTCGATGACAGCAGCTTAACCGCGTCAACAAACGGGTGCTTTATCTTAGGTTCGATGAAATGAGCAAAAACTGCACCAAGGTAGTTGTCGCGGTGTAATGTATCAGGTTTTACATGATTGAACTTACCTTTGATGATGTTACGCGGCGTATCGCAGTGAAGATCAAAAACAAAAGCCATTCCGTCACCTGATTTTAAGCTCTGTTTCTAAATTAGAAACATAATCTTTATATGTTCCATTCTTTATTGCCTCAAAGAATCGTGAGAAATCCTGACGAGACAGAAACTTAAAGTAATATTTGCATTGTTTTTGTTTGTCATTTAACTCTTTGATATGTTTTTTGGCGTACTTCAATTTCGCTTTATTAATTTCTGTAATATCTTCATCAGATTTAATCTCTATGATTAAAATATCTTTGCCTATTTTAATTATAAAATCTGGATAAAAATAGGCTTCTTTTTGATGCCCACCATTTCTTGCAAGAGAACTCACACTCCCGGCGCGATAACTATAAGGAATTCGGTAGGAATTCTTATCGGTTCCCTTATCAACATTCTTGATCCAAACATCAATGCAGTCAGCATATTCCTGTTTTACAATGTATTCAGCAAAATCCCGTTCATTGCCATAAGACACAATCACGACATTCAATGGACATTTAAAGGTATATTTACTCGCTGGAATAACGTTTTCAAAGGTTGCTTTTTTCTTTGCTTCTTCAATGAACTCAATATCTTCTTTGCGAGACAGTTTCACTGAATTCAATTCATAAATCATCGCCTTATTTTTCTGAAATTCAGTTATTTTAGCACTTGCCATAGCAAAATCATTTGTATCTATAGAATATGGTTTCTCAGCGATTCTTTTGATCGTTGTGGTACCGGTTGCTTCTCGTTTCAAAACATCAAATGATCTTTCAATGCGATTTTTGTTTTCTTCACTAACCATACCAGTTTTTTCTGGGTCAGCCTTTTTTAAAACCTTGAGAATTGCAGTTTTCAAAGACTTTCTACTCACAGTTTTAGCATACTCAGTTTTACCTTCTGCATCAAATTCAGCTAACTTATTCATTATATCGTTAACGACTCGGTCAACCGTATACATTTTTATCGGAATTTTCGTTGTAACTTTTTTCTCCTTTTTCTCTTTCACTTGATAATACGTAGTATGCAATTTAATGATCGCCGACTGTGTACTTAATTCTGGAATTCTTGGAATTCTATACGCACCAGTTCTTGGATGTTTTTTTACTGTAACTTCTTCTTTTCTATAATCTAAATTATGTAATTGGAAGTTAAAATCTTTTTCTTTTTCCACAATATAACTTCTGACCCGATGTTCATAATCCCATACCTCATATACTAAATCCTTAATCGCTTCACTCCATTTATCATGATTATAAACTATAACTGCAGGCTGTTCAGACTGATATTCAGGAGGTACTCGCAATCCCCTTCCTAAAACTTGCGCAATCAGAAGTTTAGAATTAAAGGCTCGTTCTTCATGTGGTACAATCTGAAATACATTATCAACATCCCACCCTTCAGTAAGCATTGTAACTGACACAATCCACTCCACTTTATTCGCTGGATCATCGACTGTTTTCAAAACAGCTCTGTTAGGTTCATGCTTAGGACTCGATGTTACGACTAACACTTTTTGTTCAGCTTCTTTAACATCAATTTTTTCTTTATCAATCAAGAAATTCATGAGCTCATTTGCAAGTTTCTCTGCCGCGTTTATTGTCTTAGTAATAAATATCGTTATATGTTTCTTCGCCTTTCGCCACAGTCTTTTATTTTTTTGATGATTTGAATAGATTTCTTCTATTTTATAATCCCATTTCTTGGCTTCGGACTTTTGTACATAATTAATTTTTTTGATAACATAATTGCCTGCTAAATCACCTTCCATTGCCTGCATTATACTATAACGGCAAACAACATTCCTTGCATATTCATTCCCTTTATATGGTGTCCCTGTTAATCCAACAATATATTTAAAATTATACTTGGGATCTTGTAAAAACTTTTTCCATTCCAGCATCAACTTTATGTCAGCTTTTGAAGTTTCAGCTTCTGGGCATATAATATGATGAGCCTCGTCATTAATTACCAAAGTTCGTTGACCTTTGCCCGCAAAACTTGACTCAATCGAGGAAGAAACATAATCATAAGTTTTATGAATATTATCAATACAAATTTCTTCATCTCTAATCGTTCTTGCCGCATCTTTCACGGCTGGATTAACTCTATATGAAATTTGTACATCAGTAAGAGTTGCACGCAGATGCCTGTCCGACACATACTTTTCAAATTTTTTCATTAATTCGTATTTTACTGTTGTAGAGGGACATAATATTAAGACTCTGTCAACTGCCTTTTCGCATAGCATAATCTGGGCAATACCATACATAACCCAGGTTTTCCCAGTTGCAGTTGCTAAATCAACCGTACAGGTAAGTTTGTTGGGAAATTCAAGTTTGTCTTTGAAATATTCAAATTTTCCATAGTATTCTTGTAATTTAGGATTATCATCAAAGTTTTCTCTTGCCAATTCTGCGGTATTCATATATTCGCCGCCTAAAAGAAAACGTAAAACAGTTTCTATTGCATCTTTCTGAAATTCACGATGCCCACATAATTCATCAAGAAAGTCATCATATTTACTTAAGTCTAATTTTGGGGGATCAACATCTTTTCTTACTTTTAAAACTAAATCCTGTGTTTTAATAATCATCTATTTTTTCTTCCTAAAATCACTTATTGGTTTTACCTCAATGCGTTCATTACCGAAGATGTCAATATAGATAATCATAATTTTTTTACCTGGTTTTGTTTCATGAACTCTCACTCTGTAGCCTTCTTTCTTTATTTCATCAGCAAAGAAACGATGGATCATATTAAAGTTTTTGCTATTATAATTGGTGTCCACCAATACCATGCTTAAAGCCTCTTTTGGATCTTTAAATTTAACTGGTTCTTTTGATCTCTGTACTGCCTCAAACGATTCTATTTCGATTACCATTTCATCAAATAATTGTCCCGATGGTTGTTTTAAATAATACTTCGCCTTTATTTCAGGAGGATGAATAAAATCAAATCCTCTCTGCTCGATATTCTGATTTATTTCATTTTGTGATGATGGTTGCATGGGTCTGGTAAATTGGCGATTGTGTAACTCGTCAATTACTGAATAGGGAATTCGTAAGATATAATATCTGATGCCATTTTTTTCAATATAATCTTGGAGAAAATAAACTCTGCTTGCTGGTGCAATAATAAACATTCTTGCTTTAATATAATCGCCCACTGTATTATGTAATTCATCAATATATTCTTCAGTTAGATATCCTTTTCGTGAAAAGACCTTTACAGGACAGTTAAATAACATCCCATTCATTTTTAAACCATTTATATCAAGCTTCTTCTGTTCGCATTGAAATAATTCAAGCGCGAAACTTTCATAATTATCTTCACCCATTTTAAGAATAAAACCATGATCTTCATACAATCCAGCATTGTAAAGTACAAACGGTTGTGGTTTTAATTGTCTACCTTTATTCCCAATTTCAGTTTTCAAATTGAACATCCGTTTTATTATCGTATAAATCGCTAATTTTGATGAATCAATCATAATCCATCTTCTACCCAGCTTTTCTGCAACTGCACCAGTTGTGCCAGAGCCTATATATGCATCAAGTACTATATCATTTAGCTTGGAAGATGCATTTATTACTCTTTCAAGAAGCTGCTCAGAGTTTTCGGTGGGATAATTCCATTTAAAAGTGTATCCTGGGATATCGGTCCAGTTGGAATCGAGTAATTGATATCCTGTAGGTTTTAGTTTATACTCTGGTTTTGGTTCATCTGCACCACATTTGCGACACTTTTTCCACTTTCCTCCTGTATGAATATACCCACAATTCCTACATTTTAATCTTAATCCACCTAGCGCTATAAGTTTTTCTATATTCTCCTGGGTAAAAGTCCAATGCCTACTAGGTGGTGGTGAGAGTTCTTTGCCAAAAAATATCCGTGATGGACCTGACCCCTGAGAGTCCAAAGCATGCCATCTTTCAGTTTTTTTCACCTCAAGTTTTTTAGTAACATTATTAAAAATATAATTATTCGATTTAGTATAAAAAAACAATGAATCTGTTGCCGTATTAAATCTATTTGCTCTGATATCACTTTTTTTAACACGATTAACAACAATTTCGTTCCTAAAATTATTTTTCCCAAAAATTTCGTCCATTATTGCCTTAACGTAGTGACCAAAATGATAATCAATACGCAAATAGATACTTCCGTCATCAGCAAGAATTTCTCGCAAGAAAACCAATCTTTCACGCAGAGATTCAATAAATTCTGCCCCCCTCAATGCCGCAGAATATGCTGGTGCACCTTTTGCATCATAAATATCACCAGTGCCGAATGGGGGATCAATGTAGATTAACCGTACTTTTCCCTTAACTTCGGAATCATTCATCAGATGCTTAAGTGCTTGCAAATTATCACCAAATATTAGTTTGTTATGCCACTCGCCTTCTTTTACATTGCCGAATTTTTTAACTGCTTGAAAAGGAACTGACATCGTATCCGCTAAAATATCCTCTTTCTTCTTTTTTCCTTTGTAAACAAGCTCATACTCACCCTGGACTTCATCTGGTGGGAACAATAGATTTTTATACTCAAACGGTATCGGCTTACCTTTTTGAATTAACTCAATCAATTTTTCTTTCAATTCTTCATCTAATTGCATATTAACTCCTGTGCTCCATTCCCTTCAAATTATTCATACAGCCATTACGCATAATTTTCTTTTTTTCTTTATCTTTTCTCATCCTCTCAGCATTATTGTAGTCTTTTTTGTGCATTCGTCAAGAATTCTTATGTTAGAACAGATGGGACAATTCAATCACCATTTTTATTTAATTTTTTAGATTTATCATAAACATCTTTAAAAAAGATATGTCCTCCGTGTGAAGCCTCCTCAATATGTGCTGATAAAATTTCTGCACATTTAGGATGACTTTTCTCCAAATCCTTAAGATATTTAGCCACCTTTTCTGATTTTTGCCATTCAATCAAAAAGAGAATCCGGTCTAATTCAATGCCAAAAGCACAAAGGCAGGTTGGTTCTTTACCTAAGATTTTATCATACCTTTCTTCTGTGTGTTTTGGAATTATTTTATTAAAATCATCCCTATTAAACCAGTTGGCAGTGCGGTTTCTAACTTCAGCATCCCTATATAACTTCGAAAGAAACCCTGGATTTACTGCATTTTTTATTGTCGCGACAAGCATTTTTAATCGTAGTTCTTTTGGATAAAGCCAAATAATCTCCAAAACTGTTTTTACAAAATCTACAATTAGATCATTCTGATTTTTAACTTGTGCTAAACTTTTTAGAAATATCTCAGATAACTTTTCTTTAAAAATTGTTTCTAATTTTCTTCGAACAATGCTTAAAAAATTGTCTAATTTATCTTCTTCAACCACTCTTTTAACTTCCAGCAATAGTTTTGTAATCTTGTCCTGTTCATCTGATAGATTTTTGATGTCACGCAATAATAATTCAAATGATTTATCTGTATAAACAAAATATGGAGGTCGCCAGATGAAATAAGCCTCTGTGCATCCTTTGCGCCATATAACTTTTTTATCAGATATTTCAAGAAGGATTTGCTTCTTTTCGACCCTTTCTATAATTCGTTTACTTCGCCAAATTAAATCTTCCATTGAGAGTTCGACTTTACCCGTATCAAGATTAACACGAGATTCAATATCTGCACTCAATACCTCTAAATATTGAAAAATCCTTGATCTCAATCCTTCATCATTATTGGATAGATTGTTAACTATGATGTCAATTTCTTTCTCTGATAATTGTCGAGTGGGAAATTCGCCGTAGGATTTATATAACCCCTCTTGTAATATCCAATACCCTCCTTGAGCCAAATAATTATATAAATTCGGGATATCTCGTCGCATAATTGAAACCATAGCGAAATGAGGAACGTAAATATTATCTTTAACTACCGGTAACGCCAGTAGCAGATCATTTAGAAGCTGCTTAGTCTTACGGGGTGTATAACAATATTGACTAAAAATCTTAGAAAAATCATTCTTAATGACCTCATTTTCTAACGCATCTCTTAAATTATCATATAAAGCAATACATTTCTTTGCTTTTTCCCAAAACCATTCCCATAATTTGAATTGTTCAATATTTAATGGAATCTCTTGGTCTACAAATTTTTCAATATCCATATCTATTGTTTTTCTAAGTCTCTCTTTATCATATCCAATAATAAAGAATGTCCTCTTCAGATTTGCGAATTCCCTTAAGAGTTTTAAGACTAACAATGCTTCATCTTTATCGCATCTATCTAAATCGTCGATAAAGATAATCATTCGCAGACCCAAATCAAGAAACCATTTTTCAAATTTATCTTTTGCTTTAGATATCGATAGATTATTCATAGGTATTTTCATCGATATGGGACCAGCACTCACCGTAAATTCAAGAGCCTGGCTAAATTCCTTTGCCTGGCTACCCTGTACTGGTTCAGCGGGAATCGGACAAAACAGGGGTCTGATTTAAGGTGGAAAATTGGTTATTATATTCCATCCTTTTCGCCCTTGCCAAGGCCAGTTTTTCATACCGCTTGTTAATAATTTCCTCTTTCCGTCCCAA
>JAUVZL010000040.1 GCA_030602565.1 Candidatus Stahliibacteriota bacterium | reverse complement strand
TTGGGACGGAAAGAGGAAATTATTAACAAGCGGTATGAAAAACTGGCCTTGGCAAGGGCGAAAAGGATGGAATATAATAACCAATTTTCCACCTTAAATCAGACCCCTGTTTTGTCCGATTCCCGCTGAACCAGTACAGTTTAGTATCATAATAACTGAAAAGAATCTCCTTTAATCCATCTTGGTCAAGATCAGTAATATAACCACCGTATATGTTCATAAATCCACTATCTTGCCAGACAATATCAGTAGGATTTAAGTTTTGAGTCGGCGATTCATAAACATACAGGGGCCAGGGCCATATTGCATTTCTATTACCAACCATATCTACTAACGAATCAGCATCTAAATAACCTATATCAAATACAACTGACCATAAGGCGCTATCTTCAAGAAAATATTGGTCAAAGCCAATATGCTCTCAGAAACGCATGCCGAAATCTATATCACCTGTGGGTGAACCAAACACTAAATTTTGTTTGCCATCCTGGTCAGTATCAAAACCAAAAGCTCTTTCATCAACACCGCTCGGTATTTCAGCGACCCTGCGGAAACTTATTCCATTAAGGGGACCAATAACAAAAAGTATCAAAATATATAGTTTTTTCATTCTTACCTCAGAGTGAGCAAAAGAATAATAATCATTTATTCTCCTATCTTAATTATAAGCAAAATGAAAATCACGTTAATAACCCAATTGCGAAAAACACCGTTATATATTACAGCCTTTTACGGCTGTTATTCAACCAAATGAACTACTTTTTTCACTAAAATCTTATGCCTCTGTTTTAGAGATACAAAATAGATACCCGATGAAACCTTTTTGCCCTTATTATCTGTTCCATCCCAACACACAGATTTCACATATTTATTTCGATTACACAGATTAATAGGAAAAATACGAATGAGCCGTCCTGAAATATCATAGATTTCAAGGGAAATAGGCTCGGCAATTGGTGCGGAAAATTCAATACTCAAACGATTGGTAAATATATTTGGCGAAATATTAAATGTGAACTCTGTAATATTTGTATTCTCTTCTGAAATACCGGTGGGCTCGGTTGTAAAACTATAAAAACTTCCATCTGCCGCCTCAAGGGAGTCAAGGACACTAAATGCCTGCAGATTGATGCGCGCACATAAAGATTCTTCTGGCACAATCCAGGTGTAAATACCGGTATTCGGTGCCAAAGAGTCAATCAATGTCCATTCAATTGAATCGTATGTTGATGCATACCAGAGTTTTACATAATCAATATCACTGCCGTATGAATCCCAGGTAATATCAACTGGTGTATTATATTGAAAGACAATACCAGAGTCAGTGGGAAAGGTGATAAATATATTATTGGGATTTGCACCACCAGGGACTATGGTAATTACTAGATCATAAGAATATGTCCCCTGATAATAGGTCCATAATGCCCAGGAGTGTTCTATTCTATCCCAGGTATTGTGCACGACCACAAATGTATCCGGTGGAATAATATCATAGCCAACACCACAACAACGATGGTTAATAAAGTTGCCAGCATAGTAGTAATAGTAGACTTCCCAAAGGAATGGCCTCCCATTGTCAATCTCATTTTTTATCCAGGAGAAGTTAAATTGATTTCCTTGGTTGCCAACAGGTGAGATCTCGGATTGAAAATCATAACCATTTAGAGAATCAGTTACATAAATAATATCTCTCCCCCCGGGCAAGGTATCTCCTATTGCCATTGCAAGTTCCCTTATGACATTGGGTAGATTATAATCCCATCGACTCCAAGGTTGATTCCAGCGGTCAAAGAAGAAGTCAACGAGTCTTCCATAATCTCTTGGGTCCCAATACCATAATATCATTGCCGCAGAGCTTGAGCGACAACCATAACTCCAATCTACAAATGGCACTGAATCAACATAGCCAGTATACTGTTTTGGATAATCTTTTTGAAACAAATAATCCTGCCATTTCCTTTTTAATGTCGTTTCAATTTTACCATCTCTTTTTGCCGGCATTTTAAAAGAATCTTTGTCATAAATTTCAAAGGAATAGACGTTGATCAAAATCTCTTGAGTTCTATTAGAAAAAGAAAAATATTCTGAAAGTGGTCCAAAATAGTAAACCCTGTTAAATTTAACAGATGTGCCTGATAGTGCGCAGGCCTTCTTTTTTGCCTTTTCAAGTTCTGTATAGCATCTGGGTAGTGACTTTGAGAATTCAAATATTGGGGAGCAATCAACCCTTGCCCCCATAATGATTGTTACCGGTTCCTTATTTAGGGTCTCAAAAACAATGGCGTAGGCAACAATCTCATCATCAACATCATAGTATGGAATCATGTCTTTGTATAGACAGCTACCATACCGATTTTGCGCAAATGTTTCGCCAACTTCTTTTACCTTTTCAATTGGAATAATCCCATCAGATAAAGAAAGGAAAATAAACAGAGTTGTCAAAATCTGCATCTGTCCTCCTTTTGTTATTATATTTTATTTATAAAAAATGTCAACCCCGTTAGATATAAAAACCTGGACACCTCTTTATCCCTTGATTTTGAATTTATCAAATGAACTCCTCACCTTTGTCCTCTCCTCAGAGAGGAGAGGAAAGTGACCAATTAATACACCCTCTCCCTTTTTAGGGAGAGGGATGGGGTGAGGGTTTCCTAAAATGTCTATTAAACAATCTGTCCAAGTTTCTGCGTTAGATAACCACTCGTTTCGCTCGCCCAGCTCTTTCACGAAAGGGCTAGGTTCGTGCTCTATCTTCCTTCGGACAGCCCAGCACCTATTTTACAGAATGCCTATCGACATTACATATGCTTTTTTTGTTGATGGCTAAAGTAATAAAAGGTGCATATACACTATTAAGAATAGGTGCTGGGCTGGGTCGTATTAGACTTACGCCTACCCGCCTGCCAAAGAGAAGCGGGCAGGTCTGAGTCCAGCTTCTTATCTGATAGATAAGGGGCTGTTGGAATTTCAATTTGTTGAAATTCCAATACGATAAAAATAACACACTGTTACACGATCGAAGAGCATAAGCATATTTGAAGTTCAGTATCTAACGGGGTCAAGACCTCGATCTGCAAGTAGAACAATTCATTAGTTGACTTGCATATGGATTTCCATAGAATTAGGTGTGCTCAGGTTATTATTAATGTTTATCTTCCCGATATTTCTGCTCGCCCGCGAATGGACTGCGCTTGTTTATATGGCAGCCGACAATGACCTTGCTGCGTGGGCTGATTCAGACCTCGTTGAAATGGAAGTGGTTGGTTCTAATGATGAAGTTGCCATTGTTGTTCAGCTTGACAAACCGTATATTGGCGCCAGACGGCTCCTTGTGGGTGCGGGCACTTCTTATGAACTCCAAAATTTAGGTATCATTGACATGTGTGATTGGCACACCCTGCTTGATTTTCTTGGGTGGGGTATTGATAATTATCCGGCAGAAAAGTATTTCGTAATACTGTGGGACCATGGTTCAGGATGGACATTAATAGCCAGGTGTTCTTTTGGCAGTGACTGGTCAAGTGGTAATGAATTGGGCATATTCAACGGTGACTTACGCAAAGCGATGAGTTCTCTGTACGATTATACACAAGAAAAGATCGACCTTTTTGCATTTGATGCGTGTTTAATGCAGCAAGTAGAAGTTGCCTTTGAACTAAAAGATTATGCGAAAATCTTGTTGGCTGCGCAGACCCTTTGTCCAATACAAGGTTTTTGCTATGATAAAATATTCGAACACCTGATTGATGATCCCGAGCGCAATGAAAAAGAGATGGCAAAGGCTGCGGTATCTTTGCTTGTTGAAACCTATACCAATATACAGCCGGTAGTGTATTCGGCACTCAAGCTGACAGAAATGGATAATCTCAAGAGTAAGATTGACCAATTAGCCAACACCATGATGCAAGGACTGCCTAACTCTTCCCTCGTTGCGGTAAGAGAAAACGTTCAGACCATACCCATACGAAATCAAACACCGGGTCCGGATGATGAATTTATTGATATGGGAGATCTTGCGCAAGGTTTAGACTCCCTCCTCGGGAACGCTGAGACCAGCGAGCTTGTACAGGCGTATGACCAGACGATCTTAGAGTCTCAATTTTGGGGAGATGATTATTCACTGGCTACTGGTTTGACCATCTGGTTTCCAAGAGAATACCGGTTGTTCAAGCAACTTATCGATGAATATGCAGGACTTGACTGGGCACAATCGAGATGGCGACAATTTCTTAACTGGTTTTATAATTTAGATGATATCAGACCAAAGTCGATAAGCTGGCTGACCGCGAGTAGCATAGGTAAGAACAACGATTTCAGACTGACCTGGAATGCAGGTTTTGACCTTGCACCAGTTACGTATAAAGTATTAGAGATGACTGGTAGTACAGTATCAGTTTTTAATGACTTGTGCGAGGATTCGAGCCAGTGGAATTTTCAAGGGTTTACTATAGATTCGACCAATGCATATTCAGGCAGTGCTTGTTTTTTCTCAGATAATGTTAGCAATCTCCAGAACTCCATTGAAACGAAAGAACAAATTTTTCTAAGTGACCCGGGCATTCTCGATATATATCTTTACTATAACACTGAGGATATGACCGACTCTTTAATAATTGAATTTGGAACATTTAGAGATATTCATTACGGCTGGTCAAATGGTTGGCAAAGACGCAGGGTTGTTTTACCGCCGGGGAATGACCGACTGATGATTTCCTATTACACAAATAGCTCAATAAACCGTGGTGGCTGTTATATCGATAATATCGAAATCAAGGATTTAATAAATGGTCAGTATATACGAGAGTATCTTTCAGATACTTCGTTATACGTTTTTGGTAAAATAAGGGGTGATTATGGATTTGCTGTTCTTGCTGAGGACAAATACGGCAATACGAGTAATCTGAGTGATTTTACCGATGTCTTGATCGAGCGTTATGCTGCACCGTTTTCCATCCCCAGTCCGTTTCAGACCGGGTGCGACATTGTGCTTGATTACCCGGATTCTCTACAGCCGACAGTCAGGATTTTTTCCCTTTCTGGTCGCGCCATAAAGACTTTTCCTCATGAAAGTATCGAGCATAAGCAAATCCATTGGGACGGTAAGGATGGACAAAACAGAGATATTGGTTCGGGACTATATTTTGTGCTCGTGAAAGCAGGTTCATTCAAGATGCTCGGTAAAATTGCAAGACAGAGATGAAAAAGACCGCGTGTGCAATCATTGTTAATGGTGGAGCAGGAGGTTTGAATTTTCCCGAACGGAGAAGAAATGGATTAGTAAAGGCAGCGTCCATTGGCTACTCCATATTGAAACAGGGCGGCTCGAGCCTTGATGCGGTTGAGCGAACAAGTATGCTCCTTGAGGATACAACAGTATTTAATGCTGGTACTGGTTCTTATCTAAATTTAGTAGGCGAGGTTGAGATGGACGCCTCTATTATGACAGACAAAATGGAGTTTGGCGCAGTTGCGGCAATGAAAAACGTGCGATATCCAATAAGCGTGGCGCGATTAGTAATGGAAAAGACTGACCATCTATTGCTCTGTGGTCAAGGTGCTACTAAATTTGCCCGGATAATGGGCATAAAACCGTACAACCCAGAGACAAAAGAAAAAAGACGGCTCTGGCAGCGAAAGAAGAGTAATATAAAACACTCGTATTTCCCCAAGCTTAAGGAAATAGCCGATTCCTACGGCACCATTGGTGTAGTTGCTATAGATCAAAATGGGTTGATATCAGTAGCAAACTCAACCGGTGGTATATCCCTGAACATGCCTGGTCGGGTTGGTGATACACCGGTTATTGGGGGTGGTGTCTACGCAGACAAACACGGCGGTGTTACGGCAACCGGACATGGCGAGGAGATAATGCGACACTTGTTGTCATTTAGGGCGGTTTGCTTTATGTCCAGTTATCGAGCCCGTATCGCTGGCAAAATGGCGATTGACTATGCAACAAAATATGGCTGTCGATGTGGTCTTGTCGGGCTTGACAAGAAAGGTGGAATTCTGTGTGCCAACAACACAAGGGCTATGTCCTGGTGTTATATCAAGAACGGAAGGATGAGAGTATTCAAATAGATAGATTGACAATGCACTCCAGATAGTTATAATTACCCATGGCGAAAATCGATAAGGTATTATGCCCTTTTTGTATTTTTACGTCGAAATACGTAGATATGACGATCACTGATGAAGGGTTTTACATTTGTCCGAGCTGCAACGCCACATTTTCCTATGAAGAACTCATGCAGCTCTACAGTTTTACTCAATTCACTTTTGAATCAAAGGATAGCAAGTTCAATCCAAGTATTTAAGGAAATTTACAACCAATCATCTATTTTTCGAAAATCTCAATGACTTCTTTGACTGACGGCTTCCGGTCATGCTTGTAAAAGAAAATCTCCCGGTAGTGTTCATGATTCTGTATGTAGAAATCCTTGTTTATTAAATCAATGGATAGTATGCTATGGCTTGAGACATAACTGCCAATAAGAAATTCTATTATTAAAATAACGACTATGATGGTAAAAGTGAGTGGCGCGCGCAAGAATTTGAGAGATAATTTCATCTTTGGGCGAGCCTTTTTTGGTGTTGGTTTTGCATATGACATTTCAATCTGACCAGTGGACAGTAGCCGATATAGATATGAATAAGTACGAAATTTTCCTAACCCTGATATCTCAATGAGGTCATCGACACTGCGATGACCATTCAATAACGACAGGACGCGCCCTTCTTCATGCGATGGTTTTAATTTAAGTTCGGGTCGTTCAACTTTTCTGAAGACGATATCGCCCGAAGCTACAGACTTGCTTATCTTTGCCCACTCGTCGAACCGACGGGCTGCTTCAAGTATTAAAGCCTCGGTATTCAGGCGGATTTTTATCATGCTTTTTGGATAAATAACGGAGTTCTGCTCGAATTTGAACGCACCGCCGTCCCAGGTGAAGATTTCGTCAATAACTTCTTGGACCTTGAATCTTATTAGATTTTCGACTTGAGCCATTGTTATGTATTTGTCTTCCAGAATGATGTTCATAATCGGTCTTCTTGTTTCACGGTGAATTTCCTCGACGAGCTCGTATACGTTCTTTCCGATAATCCCGGATCTAACAAGATATTTCTCCATCCTTTCAGCCTTATCTCCTTTTTCGTAGAAAGCTCCGGTTACCTGTCCACTGGAAAACCCCATATCTACTATTTCATTTCGGCGCCTAATCCTTAACACGCCAGTAAGATTCTCCTGGGCAATCAATTGCATGACACTCGATAGATTAAGGCTTTTTAGATCACCTTCAATCGGCATGGTGCTCCTTAATGATGGAAAATGATAATATATAGCATATGATAGCAATAATTGCGGCGAAAGCGAAGACAATTGAACCTAAAGGAAGCGTTATCCAACCCGTAGGTTTTACAAAGATATGCGGCAAGAATAGAGGGATATAGCCAAGCAGTACCAGACACACCAAAATCATACCGGTGAAATGTTTTCTAATGTATATCAACCCTGCACCCGGGAGGACTATATTGAACGCATAGAGTATGATTCTTTTGATTCTCTTTCGATTTCTACCTACTGATCTTCGTAAGTCTTGTTCAATCTCAGCCTTTTTTGTGGATTTAAATCTTGTGAAACAATTTTGACAAATGGTTTCTCCATCGACTTCTTTCAAACAATCTTTACATATAGGTCGGCTGCAGCTTGTGCAGTAGAATGGAGGAGGTAATCTAAAAGGGAGGAAGCTTATGATCAGGATAATAATCAGAGGGATTATATAGATGGTTTTAACAAAGCCGTTGATTTCCAATTCTTCAGCGAGTATATGTTTATAGAGATCACTATTATTCGGTTTGATATCAACCGGGTTCTTATGGGGACTTGAAAAACCTCTTTGACGGGCTTCCTCCATGTATTTTGACGATTCCAGGTACTCAATATTTTTTAGCTTCAGCAAGCCCATATTAAAGTATGGTTCACCGCGGTTCTTGGTTGACATCGCCAAATTGTACAACGATTCAGCAAGAGCAGTTTCATCATAGAGGGAATAGATGTTAGCCAGATTATTAATGACCGCAACGTCGCGCACGCCACCATAAAAACGGTCTTCATACACCGACAAAGCTTGTTCTAATTTCCCTTGCTGTTTGAGTCCATATGCTAAGAATTCCTTGTCAAGACCATCGATCTCCTGTACATTGATCGCGGTATCATAAGTGACGAGTTCATATATTCGATAGCTGTGGTTGTTTTCTTTAAGGAAGATTATGAAATTGTTAACAGGCAGGGAAAGCACAAATATCAGCAGCAAAGAAACGAGGTTCAATCTTAACCAGTTCTTCTCTCGTTTGGTCATAACGAGCATCAACAAAAACGTATAGCATATGTAAATAAGATACAGGTTACGTAGCACGATGATTGGTATTAGGAGTATTAGAACTTTGAAAATATCTATGAATGGAACATGTTTTCTTGGCCAAAGCTGATGGCCCAAGGCAGGCAAATAGTAGACGGTTTTTACTAGGACATAGACGATTCCCCAAAGAAATGCAATGGCAAAGACCCAGATTATTAAGTTGGTTATGGCAAAAAGCTGATTTCTAAAATCGGAAAACACCGGGAGGGAAAAAGCTGTCTTGATATGCCTGAAATCACGGCGCGTAATGGCTAAGGACATAAAAGACAAGAAGTTCTCAGCTGCAGCTGAGTCGAGGTGGGTAGCAAGATACAGTTTCTTGACTTTTGTCTCGTCATCTGATGTTTCTTTTGCTTCCCATCTAAGAACTGCTGAAAGATAGAAATTTCTTCGCATGTGGTTTTTCTTAAGGAGCGAGTCAGCCTGAGCATCACCGGAATTACTGCGCCAGAACCAGAGCACAACCGGATCATCGGCAAAGTCTGATATTGTATAATCTCCCCGCGTAAGACCGACAAAAACTGAATCACTTACTGAAGAATCGATGAAATATTGATAATTAACACTGAATTGAGAGACAACAAATAACAGAAAAATCGTCATAAGTAGCTATAGTATAAGGTAAATTTGTTTTCTGTCAATACCAGAATTTATGAAGATCAAGACCAGCCTTTAAGGGATAACGCTTCATATTACATGAGGAATGTTGACTTTGTTAGATTATTGGATATAATATCTTGCTGAGGATAGATAGAAACTAAGCTCTGTTTGTTTACAAAAGGACAATTGCTAAGTAATTCTTGAAGTTAAATTTAGAAAACAGGCTTGCCTGACAATTCAGAAAGGAGGCTTTAATGCCTGAAGTCAAGATTCTGGAAGAAGTCTGCAAAGGATGTGGACTCTGCTGTGATAATGTATGCCCTGAAAATATCTTGATATTGATACCTGATCGGATCAATTCAAATGGCTATCATCCTGCAATGGTGACGGATATGAAAAAATGTACTGGTTGTGGGTATTGCTTTAAAGTATGTCCAGAACCAGCAATTGAGATATATAAATAAGGGGGCGACATGGCAGGAAAAAAATTGATGTATGGCAATCATGCTGTAGTTGAAGGCGTTATTGCTGCAGGTTGCCGGTTCTTTGCTGGTTACCCGATTACCCCGCAGAATGAGATCCCTGAGCTCATGTCCATTAGGATGAATGAAATAGGTGGTGTGTTTGTTCAAACCGAGAGTGAGATTTCTGCGATAAATATGTTGTTTGGCGCAGCAGCTGCAGGTAAAAGAGCAATGACATCATCATCTTCGCCAGGTATTAGTCTGATGCAAGAAGGGATATCATATATTGCAGGTGCTGATATGCCAGTACTGGTTGTAAACATAGTTCGGGGCGGTCCCGGACTCGGCAATATTGCGCCGGCGCAATCTGATTATTACCAGGCGACCCGAGGCGGTGGGCACGGTGATTACTTCACGATAACTCTAGCACCCCATTCAGCGCAGGATCTCTATGAGTTTCCTAAGCTCGCTTTTGAATTAGCTGAGAAGTATCGCAATCCGGCATTAATTCTTGCCGATGGACTCTTGGGTCAGATGATGGAACCAGTTGAATTCTCGTTTAAACCGATTGATCCCAAGAGTCTGCCAGAAAAAGAATGGGCTTTGTGCGGCTGCAAGGGACGAGAGAGGAGAGTGGTTCGTTCTTATGATTTGAAGGCAGGTAAGCTTGAAGTATTGAACTTACGCAGGGCTGAGAAATATGCCAAAATAAAAAGTAATGAACAACGGTTTAAAACCAAGTATTGTAATGATGCTGATCTGGTGATTGTTGCTTATGGCACTTGCTCGCGAGTCGCAGATGCTGCAGTGAAGATGGCAAGAGATAAAGGGTTCAAGGTTGGTCTCTTAAGGCCAATCACACTTTGGCCATTCCCTATGGATGTTCTTGGTGACATGGTAAAGAAAGTCGATAATTTCTTAGTTGTTGAAATGAGCAATGGACAGATGATAGATGACGTGAAACTTGCTACTGAATGCCGTTCAAGAATCTATTTTCATGGACGACCAGGCGGTGGTGTACCTACACCCCCAGAAATATATAAGAGAATTGAAGAGGTGTTAGGAGGTGCACGATGAAGATGATTTTTGGGAGACCCGCTGGATTGACTGAAACACTTCAGAGATATTGCCCTGGTTGTGGACACGGTATTGTTCATCGCATTATCGGTGAACTGCTTGTGAAACTCGACATAAGGGAAAGAACTATTGGTATTGCTCCGGTTGGTTGTTCAGTCTTTGCCGATGAATATTTTAACTGCGATATGATTCAACCCCCTCATGGACGAGGACCAGCAATTGCAACTGGCTTAAAACGTACCAGACCAGAATGCATTGTTTTCAGCTATCAGGGCGATGGTGACCTTGCGGCGATGGGTACGGCAGAAATCATCCATGCAGCTGCACGCAGTGAGAACATTACTGTAATATTCATTAATAATGCGATATTCGGCATGACCGGCGGTCAGATGGCACCGACAACCCTCCCCGGCATGAAATCTACGACATCGGTCAAAGGACGTGATATTGGAAAGCAAGGTTATCCTATCAAAGTCTGTGAGATGCTCGCAAGCCTTGATGGACCTTATTATTTGGAGCGGTGTGCCGTAGATACGCCAAGGAACGTAATTCGAACCGAGAAAGCCTTGAAGACTGCATTTGCGCATCAGATCAGTAATAAAGGATTCTCTATGGTTGAAATACTATCGATGTGTCCTACTGGTTGGGGGCAGACACCGGTTCAGGCAAAGAAATGGCTTGGTGAGGTAATGGCTGAATATTATCCTCTTGGTGTATTCCGGGATTTATCAAAGGAGGGAAAATGACAAAAGAGATTATCATTTCTGGCTTTGGTGGACAGGGTATTGTTTCTTCTGGTATTATTCTTGCTTATGCCGGGCTGATCGAAGACAAATATGTTACATTTTTCCCCTCTTACGGCGCAGAAATGCGGGGTGGAACTGCTAACTGTTCAGTTGTTGTTTCAGGCGAGCCGGTCGCATCTCCCATTGTGGCAAATCCTGATATTGTAGTTATCATGAACGAACCTTCTTTGACGCGATTTGAGCCAACAATAAAACCCGGCGGTATGCTTTTTTATAACAAAACACTTATTAAGTCTCAACCGCAGAGAAAGGATATTGCCGTTGTTCCTATTGAAGCCAATGTGATTGCTGAAGAATTGGGACAGGCACGGATAGCAAACATGGTAATGCTTGGTGCCATGATCAAAAAAACTAAGTTACTGAGTTTGGAGACCTTGAAGAAGGCACAACGCAAGCGGTTTGTAAAAGCGAATGATGAACAATTAGCTTTGAATGATAAAGCATTAGAAAAAGGATATGGACTATTGTAACGCCCAAACCGCAGGATCGTTGCACTTGCAGGAAATGCAGTATCATCCGCCTTGCAGGCGGATTCGGGGAAAATTATTTTAAAATCTTTCGTCTCCTGCAAGCCGAAGGCGATACTGCGAACGAAGTGATACTGCGCTTACTGCATTGTAGTTGTTATGCTTGATAACATCCTGCCGCTTATAAAGAAACCAATACGTTATACAGGTGGGGAATACAATATTATAATAAAGAAAGATCCAGTTGTCCGAGTTGGCATTGTATTTCCAGAAGTGTACGAAATTGGTATGTCTAATCTGGGTATACGAATCCTTTACCACATTCTAAACCAGGAGGATGGCATACAATGTGAGCGAGTATTTGCTCCGTGGCCTGATTTTGGCGAAAAACTTAGTGCGTGTGATATCCCTCTTTATGGTTTGGAAACCAAGCAACCAATACATAGTTTTGACATGCTCGGTTTCTCCTTGCAAAGCGAATTATGTTACACAACCGTGCTTTATTTGCTGGAACTCGCCCAAATCCCTTTCTTAAGTTCAGCCCGGGATAAAACCCATCCGATCCTCATTGCCGGTGGTCCTGCAGTCTTGAATCCGACACCGCTTTCTTCGGTTTTTGATCTTTTCGTAATTGGTGATGGCGAAGAAGCTATCTGCCAGATTTCCAGGATTTTAAAAGATACCCCCAAGGAAAAGAAAAATGCTCGGCTTGAAGAGATATCAAAACTGGAGGGCGTATGGGTTCCTCAAATACACAAATACGAGAAAACCATCAGGAAATTGTCAGTGCATCGACTTGATGAGAAAACATTACCTTCACCCCCAATCTTGCCGATTTGCGAAATCACCCATGACCGGCTCGCCATTGAAGTAATGAGAGGGTGTACATGGGGTTGCCGTTTTTGCCAAGCCGGTTACGTCAATCGCCCACTGAGAATTCGACCAGAGCAGGAAGTTTTAAAAGCAGTTGAGAAAGGCATAAGAGCAACTGGTTGGGAGGAAATTTCGTTGCTTTCATTTTCTATCCTTGATTATCCCGATTTGCTAAATATGATAAGGCGGCTGAATGCAATACTGAAAAAGAAAATGATAAATATTTCACTTCCTGCCATGCGTGGTGAATTGTTCAGTGAAGACTTGGGCTTGCTCCTTAGGGAAATCAAGAAAACTGGTTTGACGTTTGCTCCAGAGACCGCGAGTGAGAACCTAAGGCGCAAATTAAACAAACCATTTTCAAATGATAGACTCATTACATCAATTAATTCAGCCCACAAGTTAGGTTGGAAGCAGGTGAAATTATACTTCATGATTGGGTTACCTTTTGAAGGCAGTGCAGACATTAGGGAAATGGATAAATTGGTAAGTCAAATACTGAAGGCATACCCCAGGGGCGGAATAAAGTTGTCAGTTAATCCTTTTGTGCCGAAACCGCATACGCCATTTCAAGCTGTAGCGATGGCACCGTTGAGCGAGCTACATGAGAAGATTAAAATTATAAAGCAGATGAAGAGACGCCGCGTGGAGATAAAATATCAAGCTCCTGAGGTTTCTTTTATTGAAGCGGTTATGTCAAAAGCCGATGCGAAAATTTTCCCGGTTATCGAAGCTGTATACAGGCACGGCGGGAAGTTTGAAGAATGGCGTGAAGGCTTTGATTTTGCGCGCTGGCAGCAGGCATTTGATGAAGTGGGGATTGACCCAAATGAGTATTTGGAGCCAAAAGAGGAATATCCATGGGATTTCCTCGACATTGGTGTTAAAAAGGAGTTCTTAAAAGAAGAATTTACGCGCGCCAAGAAGGCAGTAACAACTGAGAACTGTTTTTATGACAGCTGCTCAAACTGTGGGGCTTGTGATGGTAAGATAGTGAAGCATTCAGTGAGCACCGAGAAGTATGTGCATTATGGTCGGTACCCAAAAAGAAAGCCGCAATCCACGCTTTTTAGAGTGAAATACTCAGTTGGCGAACTATTCAGGTATGCTTCACATTTGGATATTACAAGGACAATATATCGCGCGCTGCGCAGATCAGATTTACCAATTCAGTTTACTCAAGGTTTTTCACCAATCCCCAAGGTTTCCTTTTGTCCACCAAAGAGCGTTGGACAAATAGTAAAAGGGGACTTTTTTGATTTCTCTTTTGTTTCAGAATACTTCGGTAATATATCTATGGAGCTGAACACACGCTTTCCTTCGGGGATACGAATTCTTGAAGTCCGAGCTATGGCGTCACATACACCTTCACTTTCGAGTTCGATAAACTTGATATACTACGAAGTCATGATACCTAATGATGTAATCAAAAAGCCTTTGGATTTTCCTGATGATAATCCAGTGTATGTTCAGACAAAATCTGGTATGAAAAAGATACAGGACGCCTTAGAATCAATAGACTATGACGATAATGTATTGACATGTGGTTTATATTTTGGGGGCGGGAAGATAAATATTTATGATTTGCTTGGTGGTCTTACAGGTCTTCCTGCGGAGGAAAACAAGCTTTTTAAAGTTACCAGGACCACAATATTTATAAAGAAAGAAGGGATACTATATTCTCCAATGGAGGTAAAGTGAAGAGGAAAGATATAGTTATTAGCGTTTCAAGCGTCGAAACAAGAATTGCTTTACTCGGTGACGGATTACTTCTTGAATACTATCTTCAACGACCTGAAAATTTCAGTCTGGTGGGTAATATCTACAAGGCAAAGGTCCTGAATATGATCTCTGGGTTAAAAGCGGCATTCGTTGATATCGGTATTGATAAGAATGGATTTCTACCTTTGAACGAAATCCCTTTCGAGGAGTTTTCTGAAGTCTTCGAAAGTGATGTTGAACTCGAACATGAATATCGACCCGAAGAGATAAAACTGAAGAAGAATCAAGAGATCGTTATTCAGATCACAAAAGACGCCTATGGTGTAAAAGGGCCCCGTGTAACATCGTACATTTCCATTCCCGGGAGGTATGTTGTTCTTTTGGTAAACGCCAAGAACATTGGTGTATCGCGCAAGATTCGTCACCGCCGCGAGCGAGAAAACCTCTTTAAGATAGGCAAGCAGATAAAACCGTCGGGTATGGGGTTAATAATCAGAACTGCCGCAGCACGCGCCCGGGCTGATGAAATCAAGAAAGAAGTTGAGATTCTAAAGAAAAACTGGCATAGACAGTTGACTCAAGCAAAGGGTGCAGCGCCAGTATTGGTTTATCATGAGCCTAATACCGTAATCAAGATCGTGCGCGACTTATTTAACAGTGATATTCGGAATCTATATATTGACAGTGAAGCTGAGTTCCAGAGGATACTTAGTTACCTGGGTGTCGTCTCGCCGAAAATGAGATCACGCGTCAAGTACTATAATGACCCCCAACCGATCTTTCAAAAATTTAACGTTGAGGAACAGTTGAAAGAACTTCAAAACCGCAAAATCTGGTTGCGGAGCGGCGGTTATATCGTCATCGATCAAACTGAAGCGCTTATTGCGATTGACGTAAATACTGGAAAATCGTCAAAGGAAAAACAGGCGGAGAGATTGGCTCTTTTCACAAACCTTGAAGCGTTGAAAGAAATTGCCCGGCAGCTGCGATTAAGAGATATCGGTGGTTTGGTCATTGTTGATTTGATTGATTTAGAAAAGAGGGATAATATCAACAGAATGGTGAGGGAATTCAAAGTGATGATCAGGGATGATCGGGCGCGCTATCGGATTGGCGGGATAAGTGAATTCGGCTTATTTGAATTTACGCGCGAGCGCTCACGGGCCAGTGTTACACACTCTTTGAGCGAATCATGCCCGGTCTGTAAAGGAAAGGGAAGAATTGTTTCCCGGCAAAGTACCGTGGGTTATATAGAACGATGGTTTCTCAACAACGGAGGGACTATTGAAGGTAAGATGGTCGAGTTGCGAACCTCACCAAGGCTTGCCGATTTCTTGAGTCTCAATCATTTAGATACACTCGCCAAGCTATCCAAGGAGCATAACTTGATTCTGCGCGTAAAAGGCGATTATTCTGTAGCTGATGGTGATTTCAAAGTGGTGGTGGTATGAAACGAAAAGCATCTTCAGATCGCAAGGCAAAAAAACAATTGGCAGAATTGATCGAACTTTCTCGGTTGTGCCGCGGTGATATTATTAAAATGACAACAATCGCAGGTTCAGGGCATCCGGCCGGCTCGATGTCGTCGATTGACCTCTATCTGGCATTGTTTGCCTTTGCGAAAATATCACCTTTGAATTATGATGACCCCAGGAGGGATAGAATCATCGTGAGCCACGGTCATACCTCTCCTGCCCTGTACGCTTGCCTTGCGCGCCTTGGCTTTGTGGATTTGGAGAGCGTGCTACTCGGCTTCAGGAGAATAACCAGTCCTTTTGAAGGTCATGTTGAAAGAAACATCCCAGGTGCTGAATGGTCAAGCGGCAATCTTGGACAGGGGCTGTCTGCAGGATGTGGTTTTGCTTTGGCTTCCAGGTTGACCAAAGCAAATTTTGACACCTATGTTGTAATGAGCGATGCGGAACAGGCGAAAGGCCAGGTCGGTGAGGCACGTCGTTTTGCAAGGAAGTACAACTTGAATAACCTTACCGTGATTATTGATTACAACCATTTTCAGATATCAGGACGGACCGAAAAAATTATGCCGGTTAACATTAAAGAAAATTACCTGGCTGACGGTTGGCAGACACTCGAGGTGGACGGACATAATTTCTCAGTGCTCCGCAGGGCGCTCCGGCGAGCAAGACGGGATACGGCAAACCCGTATGTGATTATTGCTCAAACAACGATGGGGCATGGTGTATCATTTATGGAAAATACCGAGTCGTATCACGGCAGAGCAGCTTCTCGGGAGGAGAGCAAGAAGGCACTTAAGGAATTAGGTGTTGAAGACGATATTGATGATTTAATGGCGCGTAAGGCAAACAAGAAAAGCGCAGGTTTTACCCGCAAACAAATACATTTACCTGGAGTGAAGATAGGCACTCCTCATATCTACCATGACGAAATGCATCCTAGAGAAGCATTTGGTAATGCGCTGACAGATATTACGGGTTTGAACCCTAATGTGGCCATGGCTGTATTTGACTGTGATCTTGCGGATTCGGTGCGGGTTAGTGATTTTGCCAAGATTAGACCGGATGGCTTCTTTGAATGTGGCGTGAGCGAACACAGCACCGCGACCATTGCTGGAGCAGCATCAATAAGTGGTATACTGTCTATCTGGGCAGACTTTGGCGTTTTTGCCCTTGACGAAGTTTATAATCAATTGAGATTGAACGACATTAACGAAACAAACGTTAAGATAATTGCAACCCACATTGGATACAATGTGGGCCCAGATGGTAAAACCCATCACTGTATCGATTATATCGGTCTCTTGCGCAACCTTTTTGGGTTTAGTTTAATTATCCCTTGTGATCCTAATCAAACAGACCATGTTACAAGATATGTCCTGAGTCAACCAGGCAATCATGTTATCGGGCTTGTGCGGACCAAATTGCCAATCATAAAGACTGAAGATGGACGTATTTTCTTTGATGAAAATTACAACTACACATATGGAAAAATCGATCTAATACGCGAAGGTAGTGACTGTACAGTATTTACCTTTGGGCCGATGCTCAATAAGGCGATACAGGCATGGGAAACTCTGAAAGCAAAGGGTATTAGCGTACGCATGTATAATATATCGTCTCCTTTGGGGATTGAACGAGAGATAATCGCTGAGGCGGCAGCAACTGAATTAATCATAACTTATGAAGACCACATAGTTGCATCGGGGTTAGGTAGTATTATCGGGCAAGTAATCGCCGAGGATCGCTTAACGACAGATTTTGTAAAAATCGGCATAGAACATTTTGGGGGTTCTGATAATGAGGAGGTTCTTTACAAAGAGTATTCACTTGATGCCGATTCATTAGTTAAAGTAATAGAAGAAAGGTTAGCAAAGTAGGTAGTATTTTATTGATATTGAAGGTAAAAGGAGGTACCTATGCAAGATACTCATAAGAAAGCGAGCGTGTATGAAAACGTATGCAGGCAATTCAACAAAGCCGCGGACCTCATGGAATTAGATCCTCATATCCGTAAGATTCTGTCTAAGACTACTAATGAAATAATCGTGAATTTCCCGGTGAAGATGGATGATGGTAGAATTGAGATGTATACTGGTTATCGAGTCCAACACAACAGTACCTTGGGACCGTACAAAGGTGGTCTCAGGTATCACCCAGCCGTTGATATCGACGAAGTACGTGCCCTGGCAACTTGGATGACCTGGAAATCAGGGATTGTGGATATACCGTTTGGCGGTGCTAAGGGCGGCATTCAGTTTGATCCCAGCGTATGCTCGCCTGGCGAATTACAGCGCATTACACGGCGTTTTACCTTTGCACTGGGATGCAATATTGGTCCTGAATATGACATACCGGCACCTGATGTTAATACTAATTCCCAAATCATGGCGTGGATTCTTGATACATATTTATTAACCCAGCCACCCCATACAAGACAAGCAAATAGCCACGTTGTAACTGGCAAACCAGTTGAAGCAGGTGGTAGTCTGGGACGCGATAAAGCAACTGGTCAAGGAGTAGTATTTACAATTGAGGAATGGGCTAAGGAAAAGGGGTTGAACTTGGACGGTGCCACATATACGGTTCAGGGTTTTGGAAATGTCGGGTCCTGGGCGAGCCGTCTTTTAAAAACGCATGGTACCAAACTTATAGCAGTTGAAGATGCAACCGGCGCTATTGCTAATGGAAATGGTATTGATGCTGATGATTTGACTGAATATGTGAGTAAGACCAGTGGTGTCATAGGATATCCAAATGCCAATAAGATCGACCATCAGACACTATTGAGCACAAAAGCCGATATATTTATACCTGCCGCCCTGGAAAATCAGATAACAGCTGAAACAGCACCTTTACTACAAGTAAGACTCGTCGCTGAAGGAGCAAATGGTCCGACCGATCCAGACGGTGATGAAATACTAAATAAAAAAGGTATTGATATACTACCAGACATTCTCTGTAATGCCGGTGGGGTTATTGTCAGTTATTTTGAGTGGCTCCAAAATAAACGTAGTGAATTCTGGGATCTTGAAGAAGTCGATACAAAACTGCATAAGAAAATGATCAATGCTTATGTACGAGTACGTGATACTGCAAAAGACTTCAAAACCGATTGGCGAACTGCTGCCTATATTGTCGCCTTGAGACGGCTGGAAAAGGTGTATAAAGAACGGGGTATCTTCCCTTGATACACGTAAAAGATCGTTTCCGCAGAGTCTAAATTAAAAACCAAGGCGCCAAGTCTCATTATTGCGAAACTCGGCGCCTTTTGAATTGTACAAATCGCTATTGTGCTTCGATCTGAAATTGAATAATCTCTTGTGAGGTTGTTACTTTATGGCTGAGTTTTTCCTCATCACCCAAGAAAAGCTGAAAGTGTAAGGTGTCAACAAGATCTGTAGTATCTTTGAATACTGACCCGTTTAGACTTTCACCCTTTTCAAGGGTAAAGGTATATTCCCCTGGTGTAGCAGCATCCATTACGACACTGTCGCCAGTTGCTGCTAGTTTGTAATAGCCATTAAATGGTACTGTTTTGTTGTTTGGATTCGTAAGGCTAATCTTTACATCTATAGAATCAGTCCCGCAGTTTAAGCTTAACAGAATAATTCCCATAAAGAACACCAAAAACAGTTTTTTCATCTTTCCTCCTTAGTTTAAAATTTAGGATTTCCTTCACCTTCTGGATTATCTAAGTGCTTGAGACCGTCTTTGATTTTCCCGTAGGTCTCTAAGAGTGCTTCTGACACTACTTTCGTCTCACTTAGAACCGGCATGAAGTTGGTGTCACCTTGCCATCGCGGGACAAGATGTATGTGTATGTGATCAATGACACCTGCGCCGGCAACGCTTCCTTGATTTATGCCGATGTTGAAACCCTGAGGAGCCATAGATATTTTGAGGGCTTTGATAGCTCTGGTCAAGAGGTGATTGAGATCGAGAATGTCGTCTTCGTTTAATTGTTCAAGCGAACCGATATGTCTTATCGGTGAAATCATTAGATGACCGTTATTATAGGGATAGCGATTCATGATCGTGAATGCCTTTACGCTTTTTTCGATTATCAATGCTTTACCAGGGTCTTTTGCCTTGATGGATCGGCAGAAGAAACATCCTTTGCCGGGATTACGGATATAAGCAACTCGCCACGGTGCCCATAAACGTTTCATCTCTATAGTCTCCATTTTGCCAGTTCTTCATTCGTTACTGCCGGCACGCGAACTTTCTTAATACCCCTGTTGTCTTTATAAAATACTTCAATGCTTTTGTCGTTTTTCTTATCACTGTATCGTGCGGTTATCGACGCGGCAATCTTGATTGGTTGTTTTTTATTGCCTACCAGCATTGCGTTAGGACTACCAGTATCTGGAACATAAACAAGAATTTCACCTTGTTTTATCATTTTTTCAATGGTTTCATTCTCTTCTTCATTACGGCCAACTACGAGCTTGGTTTCAGGGGACAATCTGAAGTGGCGGCCGATTTTCAACAGTTCTATATCTCGAACCCCAACTTTATCCTGGTATCTCATGAGATCAGCCAATCTTCTGCAAAATCCAGGGTCAGTTAGCAGACAGCCACCACCTGGTGAGGCAAATCGCTCGACCTTCATTTTCTGAGCTAAGTCGAGTGTAATCTTGCGGGACCTTCCTTTAATACCCAGTAAGTCATTTCGGCTGATCAACCCCTTTTTCTCTGGGATGGTTTCTGGTAATAATCCTCCACTCAGGGGTCGGACGACAAGTCCTTCAAGACCAGCTCGTTTATCGATTTGCATTAGCTGTTCAAAGCGTTGCGACATGGGACGTTGATCAAGGACTTCGCCGGTAATAATGAAATCCGCATTGATCTTTTCCATATACTCTTTTGCTTTTTTTAGCATCAAGATACGACAGTCAATACACGGATTGAGGTTTTTGCCATAGCCATGCTGGGGGCTGCGAACAATATCGATGAATTCTCTGGTGACATCTATTATCTTTAGGTCTGGAATAACTGGTTGATGCTTCAGCGCAAGGAATTTGCTGTAAACATAGAGGGGGAATATTTCAGCGCCCCATTCTTTCGCAATATGAAAAGCGAGCGTAGAATCTAAACCACCAGAGTGCAGAACAACTATTTTCATTCGTTTCGGAGCTCTTTTAACATATTGAAAGCACTCGTATCTCGAGGATTTATCTTTAACCAATCGTTGAGGATTTGCATTGCAGCAGCCGTGTCATGCATTTGCAGATATGAGGCATAAAGACCAAAATATGCCTCAGGTAATTGAGGGTTGTAATTTACTGCTTTTCGGAAATATACAATAGCCTGGTCAAAGTTTCCGGTTGCTCGATACACCGAACCAATGCGCAGCATGAGATTAGGATCTTTCGCATCAATCATTGAAAAATAGCGCTCGGCACTATCAACAAGTCCGATCTGCGCATAAAGTACACCGAGGTTGAAATTGAAGAAATATCTCTGCTGGAGCTCGAACAAAAGTGCAAAACGCCAAGCATTAATAGTCCCCTGGATGTCTCCTTGTTGCTGAAGTACGACCCCGAGATTGTGAAGACCAGCTGCATAGTTGCTGTACAAGCGTTTGGTGTTTTCATCCTTTTGCAACGCAAAATTATAGAATTCACCATCTTGCTTGCGCCCGTCAAAATTAACGAGAATCCTTGAGAGAACTTCTTGTTTTGCTGGTTCAAAAACCCCTGTATACCGATACTTCTCATAGAAGAAGTATTTGGTTTTCTCGATATCCACATTATAAATAAAATTACCACTATCACCGATGACTCTATATACAAGACCCTCAAGTTGCAGATACGGTTTAAACCCTTCATAATTCTCAACGGAGACCGTAGATGCGAAGTAGATCGTCCTTTCACCATTATAGCCTTTTAAATAACGCTTGGCAAATTCTTCTTGAGGGATGAAATAATCTTCATTTTTTAGTTGAATGCCAGCATTGGTCGCGAGGATATTGCGGACCATAATATCTTTGACATAAATCACCCGGCGGTCAGGTGTAACAAATGGCTCAAGACGGTCTATTACGTAGTCACTGAAGCTAATTGGAACACCCCAGTATTTCAGCTGTTTTATATACCAGTTGGTATTGATAAGAGAAAGATTGGCAACAATAACACTGCGACCCGTACGCAGAACTTCCTGGGCAAACCAGAGCGGGAATGTGTCGTTATCACCGTTTGTGAAGATTACTGCGCCATCATCACACGAAGCAAGCATATTGTAGCCATAATCTTTAGGGATAAAATTGCCAAAACGATTGCACACCTGGATATTGGCAAAGAACGGCGCAATAGAAAATACCAAGATACCACCTAAACCAGCGATATTCACCATCTTCTTGTTCTTGGTTTCATCCTTGAGAAAGTTTGTAAAACCCAGAAAGCCAAAACCAATCAAGATCCCGAAATACACATGTCCGGTATGGAAGAAATAATCTCGTTCCCGAACCTCGCGTGCCTGATGGTCAGGATTGGCATCACTCGGTGAGAATTTTAGGTTTAAATAGGTAACCATAGCAAAGGAAAGCATGAACATTATCATGATCATCAAGAGAAACAACTTTTTTTCTCTTCGGAACAGAACGACCATACCCCATATACTGAATAAACTGAAGAGCACAAGAATTAACGCCCGCACAAATGCATTAATCCCTTCATGTGCAGGCTGCCAGAAAAGATACCTGACAAAAAGATGCATCTGCCAGAAATAACCTTGAATTAGACCAAAACCAGTCACATCCTGAGTCTGACGTGGGATTAAGCGGGGCGGGCCATACTGGACCCGATGGAGCACATTATTGAAATCAGTAAAACCCGCACCTGGATCACATTCATTTATCCGGGGGGCGATATTCTTGCCAGCAAGGTACTGTTCAGTCACAGTTTTATCTTTATAGAGTGCGGTTAGTTTCTTAGCGCGGATATAGAGATATAGCTCAGTGGAAATACCGACAATAATGAGAAAAATCGCCGCCCAGAAAAAACGCCAATTGCGATATTTCCGGGGGTTATTAATGGACAAAATAATTGCTACCAAAAGAACAAAACCAAGTACGTAGAGAGTAAATTGTTGGAATTGCGCAGGGAGCAAGAAAGTGAGGGCAAAGAAAATGAGTTGAAATACGCCAAGCAAGATAAACAACACGTCTTTTAAATAACGGCGTTCTACGGCAAAGACAAAGATGTAGAAAGGTATAAATATCAGAAATGGCGTTAGATGAATGCCAGTAGACAGGAAAATCAGATAAAAGGCAAAAAGCAGATACCGATGCTGTGGGGCACCTTGCTTCAGCGTATCATACCAGAGGATAGCTAAATAGTGTATTAAGATGAAGACGAATGTAGCCGCCGCATAGACCTCGGTTTCAATCGCATTCTGCCAATATGTATAATAAAAGGCAATGGATAGGCAAGAGGCAAAGGCAATAATAATGAGCGTGCGTTGGTCATTACTTTTTTGAAACATGCGGAAGATTTTTAACATCATTTTGTAAATGAGCACCAGCGTGATTATGGAAAAACCCAAGCCCAGCAGATTCATATGCCAGGCAACTTCTTTAGATATCGGCAGAACCGCTACAATAATACCCAAAATCATTAACCATACCTTGCCCAGTAAAAGATAAAAAGGTGTGCCGGGTGGATGAGGAACCGCAAGGGTATATGCCGAGGCAATGAATTCGCCGCAGTCCCAGAATGACAAAGTTGGTGCGACTGTATAGAGATAAACCCCAGCAGTAATTACAACTAAAACAAAAAGGAGTAATTTTTCTAATTTTTTGCTATCCATCTAACCTCCAGAGCTCTATTATATTCAAACCACTTATAATGTCAATGACAATAACCAGAAACTTGGACACATCTTTGATAGCAAATTTGAACTGCATCAACATCAATCCAAACCCATCATACTTCCCCTCCCTTGACGGGAGGGGGTAAGGGGGAGGGAGATTTTTTTCATAATTTAATACA
>JAUVZL010000062.1 GCA_030602565.1 Candidatus Stahliibacteriota bacterium | reverse complement strand
ATTCCCTTTAAAAAACCTTCCCTTTGATAATAGTAATTGCCATATTGAGAACGATCTAAGTAACCATAAAGCGTTTGACAAAAACGCACCCGCTCCTTTGCCTTTAATCTCTTTTTTAACCGAAAGGCAATAAGATACCCTGAATTTTTTCTAAATCTCTTCATAATACTTTAATATATTAAAGTATATAGCAAAAAATAAAAATGTCAAGAGGCCGGTTTCTAAACCAGGCTATAGATGTGGGTAAACCTCAGATTCATTCCTTGACACAAAACATTTAATAATTATAATTCAATAGATAATTATATGCCCAAGGATGATTTGATTCTTCAAACGAAACTAATTGCTCCACAAATAAAAGGTAAGATTTTACGACGTGAGCGGTTATTAAATCTTTTGAGAGAAAATTTAGATAAAAAACTGACTCTTATCTGTGCTGATGCTGGTTATGGCAAGACCACTTTACTTACTGATTTTATACAACGGATAAAAAAACCTTATATCTGGTATTCTTTGAATAGTGACGACCGTTTTTTTATCACTTTCATGCGACATTTAATTGTAGGCATAAGGAAATATCTTCCGGAATTTGGCGATAATATTCTAACCCGTTTTTCAAAATATATTCTTTTATCCAATGTAGATGAAATTCTCACGACTTTTACGAATAACTTGCAGGCCGTACCACACATAGATTTCTGGATAATTCTTGATGACTACCATACCATAGCAGATTCAAAGGAGATAAATGATTGTGTAAATTTTCTTTTATCACATTCACCCTCCAATTTACATTTTATCATTACCACACGCTCTAAACCATCCTTTTCAATTCCCCTGCTTAAGGCGAAAGGAAACTGTTATACATTATCAGTAGAAGATTTAAAATTTACGCATGAAGAAACACTTATGCTTTACCATGATATTTGGAAATTGAACTATAATGAAGAAGAGATTTCGAAATTACGGTCGAAAACAGGTGGATGGATTACTGCCCTTTATTTATTTATGACTTTTTTAAAGGAGAAAAGAGAGTTTGACTTAACGATTTTCCCCACAGAAGTATGTGAAGATTTATATAAATATTTAGCTGAAGAAATTTTTTTAAGCCAGTCAAAGACGATTCAAGATTTTTTGATAAAAACCTCACTTTTGAATACCTTACAAGCGAGGATCTGTGATGAACTGCTGGGAATAAAAAATTCTCAACAGATACTTCGCCAATTAGAAGATTCTGGACTTTTTACGCATTGTATTGATAATGAACAAGGTGTTTATCAATATCACCCACTTTTCCGCGAATTTTTAATAACCAATCTTAAAAGAACTCTATCATATAAGGAATATTCACAATTACATAGTAAGGCTGGTAGAATTTTTGCGAAATTTGGCGATTATTTTGATGCCTTAGACCATTTTATTAAAATTAGTAAATGGCGAAAGGCAGCAAACTTATTGTACAAACTTATAAAAGATGAGATACAACGTGCCAAAATTCTTCAAATTGAAAACTATTTACATAAGTTTCCAATAGATTATCCTGAGAAAGATATCCGATTGCTTTTGGTTAAAGGTTTGATTGCCTATTATCGAGAAAGATATCAAGATGCTTTTTCGCTTTTCAAACAAGTGGAGAAAAACTTAAAGGAAAAGAGCAAGAAAAGAGAATTATTAAAAGTTCTAACGATTGAAGCTAATTGCCATAGTCGTTTTGGTAATTGTAGCGAGGCACTTTCTCTTTCAGAAGAAGCACTTCGACTTCAACCCAAAGGTGAAGAAAAAGCCGATGTCTTATGCTTTGCAAAAGGCCCGAGTCTCTTAAGGCTCAATAAGAAAGAAGAAGCTGGGACCTGCTTTTCTAATGCATATGAAATCTATACCAAAACAGGGAATTTAGGTGGTAAAAGTAAGGCGATGGTGCATTTAGGAGCAGTGCATTATGCAATGGGAGACCTGATAAGTACAACGCATTATCTGGAGGCGGCGCGCGATAATCTCGAGAAGTTAAACGATAACTTTAACCTGGGGATAGCCTTGATAAATTTAGCTGTGACATACAATATTTTGAGAGAAGATGAAAAAGCTGGTGAGGTTATTGAGCAAGCAATTGATCTCGGCAAAAAATTTGGTATTAAGGAAGTGATCGGCGAAGCTTTATGTGCCTTAGCTAAACTAAAGTGTAATAAAGGCGATGAGGAAGGATTCAGGTTATTCGAACAGTCTATTAAAATATTTGAAGAGATTGGTGATAATTACGATACGACAGGAACACTTCTTTCTTATGCCGATGCAAAGCGGTTGAGCGGATATTTGCCCGGGGCAATGAGGTTAGTAGATAAGGCTAAAGAACATATTGATACTTTTAATCTTGATATAATAATACCATCGTATAAAATCACCCGAGGAATAATCGAATGTGAATTGGGGTATTATTCAAAGGCAAAAGACGAATTAAATGGAATCTTAAAAATGTTGAAGAGTAACCCCAATAAATATGATATTTTTCTTAGCTATCTCTATCTTGCGCGCCTCTATTACTTACTAAAGGATAAAGATTCACTTCTTGAGGTTCTGGAAAAATGTATCAATGGTGCTCGAGAAAACCATTATGAAATGACTTTTGTTACCGAACGTAATATCTCTTCGCCGCTGTTGACCTATTATTTTGCTTTTCATCCAGATGATATCTATATTATGTCCATTTTAGAAAAATTGGGTAGGAGCACAACAGAATACCTTTTGCCATTAATTGATAAAAAAAATATTGCTTTATCAAAATCAGTGATTGAACTTTTATCACGTATTCGCGACCCTAACAGTATTTCTAAACTAAAAACTTATACGAAACATGTTGAATTGAATGATGTAGCAGATTTTGCTATTAAATGCATTTCTGAGATTGGCGTAAAGAACTTGAGTGTACACTTTTTCGACAAGATGGTGGTCTATCGAAATGATGAGATGATAAAAGACTGGAAATATAAAGCAGTCCGAAATCTTCTTCAGCTTCTTGTTATCAATAAAGGCCGACGCTTACCTCGGGATGAGATCATCGAAACACTTTGGCCAGGCATGCCACTTAATAAAGGGTTAGCAAATCTTTACAATGCATTATCATCATTGCGGAAGATCCTGGAGACTGGAAAGCATAGTAAAATTTCTATTATTCGATTAGAAAGTGAATACTGTTGGCTGGAATGGAACGAAGACTATTTCTATGATGTTGACCAATTTCTTGAATATTATCGGCTTGGAAAAGTAAAAGAAAGGGAAGATATCTCAGAATGTTTAAATGCCTATGAGAAGGCGATACAAATTTATAGTGGTGATTTCCTTAACGAAGAACGTTATTTAGACTGGATTGAACAAGAAAGAAAGAGGTTGAGAGAGATTTTTATTAGCATTCTTTCTCAAATTGCCTCAATATATATCCAGAGGCAGGCATATAATCGGGCTATTGAATATCATCATGAAATCCTCAAGTTAGACCCATGTATTGAGAAAAGTCATCGAGAATTGATGCTTTGCTATTGGAAATTAAACGACAAAAAAAGGGCGATTGAACAATATAAAGATTGCGCAAAGGTATTTAAACAACAATTAGGCCTTGAACCTGCCATAGAAACAAAAAGATTATTTGAGATAATTTTAAGCCACTTCTAATATCCATCAGATTTTAGGTTTTTTTTAGGTATTTTATAGGTTTTGTGTTATACTGCCATAGTATGGCAGAGATACTCAGGGATGTTGTGATTCAACCCCCCACAATTGAGGGAAAGAAAATGATTATTAACGGTGTTAAGGGAGGTGAGCTGAGGTTCTCACCGGCAAAACGAGTGGCTGTAAAGTCAATGCATCAAAGGAATGATAGACAGCCTTTGCTCGTTAATTGCTATCGAACAGATGATTTAATAGTGGATGTCTCAAATTATCACGGTAACAAAGGAGAACTAATAAAAATAAAGAAAAACAGCGGCAAGAATGATTTTATGAAAAAAAATATTATGCTTTACCTAATTGCTTTTTCTAATAAACTCATTGAATATGGTGAATTAAAACGGATTAAAAGACTTTTGACTTCCGAAATACTTTTTGAATACAAAGCAAAAGAAACTCATCAATTCAAAGAAGTAAAACTTATCTGCAGTGAAAATCTCTGTCAAAGATTCTCGGCGATAGGGTCGCTTTTATAAAAGGAGGTAAAAATGCAGTTTATATTCATGTTCCTTTTGTTAAGTCAATGGGGTTCAGATACAAGATTAACTACTGCCCCAGGTTATTCATGTAATGGCTTGTCCTTAAATGGTGTTGTAGCAGGACCCTCAAATCGGGTGCATGTTTGCTGGTGGGATGATAGAGTAGGCAATGCTGAAATATATTATAAACAATCAACTAATGGCGGTGAGACCTGGGGTGATGATATTCGTCTTACTGATACCACGGCGGCTGATTATGACCCGGCAATCGTCTGTGCAGGGAATAAAGTCCATATAATCTGGCGATGTGATAGCATTATTTTCTATCGCTGCTCAACCGATGAGGGTCAGGCCTGGCTTCCTAAGCAGCGTTTATTCAAGGGATCCGTCCAGTCGCCTGCTATAGCGGCGAGTGGTGACACAATATATGCAGCCTGGGTATGGCGCCGTTCTTCTTTCCCTCCATGGCCGGTCCTTTTTAGAAGGTCTCTTGATGGCGGCACAACCTGGTTAGATACCATTAGAGTTTCGCAAACTCCCTACGATTCTTGTAAGACTTGTGCTCTGGTCGTGGATATAGCGAAACGTGTGCATGTGTTCTGGACAAATATGTGGTGGTGGGAGGGGTATTATGGTGTTTGTACTCGGAAATCAACTGACTTTGGTGTTACCTGGTCGATCCCTGTAGAAATTGAAATACCGTGTGCTATTGAAGCTCAGGTATTTAGTTGTGCAGCTGGCTCTGATCCTAATGTACTTCATTATACACATATTGGTCTTTATACCGGAGGGACACTTTACAATTTTAAATATCTGCGAAGCAGTGATGCTGGAGAGACCTGGAACCAATATTTCTTTAAGGGAGCAGGTGCAAGTTGGCGACTTTGGGATTTTCCGGATGTGGTTGAAGATACATCAACTGGTGAAGTCCATCTGGTATGGGAATGGAATGAAACCTCTGCTGAAAAAGGAGAAATAATGTATAATCATTCTGTTGATAATGGACTAACCTGGGGCTCGGATGAAAGATTAACCTATGACGACTCCATTTCGACGAGACCATCGATTAACTGCGGTTCAGTCCATTTGATCTGGTCTGATACCCGAGATGGTAATTACGAGATTTACTATAAAAAGAAGATTATTGTTGGCATAGAAGAAGAGGAAATTGCAGCTCAAACTCTAAAAACTGAAAATGGGAAATTAGAAGTCTATCCAAATCCGTTTCAAGAAAAGATACAAATTAGATACATGATGCAAGATACAGGATGCAGAATACAAAATTTTTCTCTGAAAATCTACGATGCAAGTGGAAGACTGGTTAAGGATTTTTCACACTCTACGCACTACGCTCCACGCCCTGCGCACATCTCCTGGGATGGTGTGGACGAAAAGGGTGTCCGGGTTTCTGAGGGTGTATATTTTGTTGTAATAAATAATGGCAACTACTACCTGAAACGAAAAATCTTGTTGGTTCGCTAACCAGAAGACGAAAGATCATATATGTCAGCGTCTTTTATGTAGTGGAGACAAGAAAGGTTAACTAAGAGAGAGTAAGAGGAGATAGAGATGATTAATACTCAACTTTATAAAAGATGGTTCAAAATAGCAATAATTACAATAGTATGGTATCTGCCTTTGAAAATGGAAGCAGGTGTGTGGCGCTATGTGCGCAATCCACCTTTTGGAGGCGCAATTCAGGATGTCTTTTGTGTTCCAAACAATTCTGTTATTTGGGCAGTCGGTCACGGCTGGATTGGTAATAGTATTGATGCAGGAAATACTTGGGCTGCACACTCGATTACCGGTGATTTATGGGGTGTTTGGTTCAGAGACTTAAATGAAGGATTAGCATGTGGTTATAACGGTGTGGTGTTGAAAACCGTTGACGGCGGCAATGTCTGGAATCAAATTAGTGTACCTACTACCGATGATTTAATAAGAATTTCTTTCTGGGATGATTCTGTGGGAATAATCGCTGGTGGTTCAATTTATCCTGAGTCTGGTTTGATTCTTCGTACAACCGATTTTGGTGAAACCTGGCAAATAGTTTATACAGGAGATAAACTGTGCACTGATGTAAAATGTGTTCCAGGAACTAATTGTGCATGGGTGAGTCTGACTGCACCAACTGGTCAAACCAATGTTTTAAAAACTACTGATAGAGGGTCAACCTGGCAAGAGATTTTAATACCCGGTGCCTTTGAATACGGCTATTCCATTGATGCAAAGGAGGTCGGTCAGACTGCCTGGCTCGCAGCTTGGTATTTCGGCAACACTAAAGTTTATAAAACTACCAATGGTGGTAATAGTTGGAGTTCTTATGTTACTACAGACCAAGTTGGTCCATGGGAGATGAAATTCCTTGATGCTTCGTATGGATGGTTGGTTTGTGGGGCATTAGATTTGGGAGGCATTGCCAATGTGTTAAAGACAACAGACGGTGGGAGTACATGGGTAATGTGCGACCATCCAGGCCACGAGCCGCTTTATAGTATTGCTTTTTTAGACCGCGATACTCTTGTTTCTGCTGGGGGAGCCTTTGGTGGAACAGTGATTAGGTCTACAGATAGCGGTATAAATTGGTATTATGTGACCCAGGCAGAAGGAATCAATGCTTTTACCGCAGTGGATACAGAATATATCTGGGCAGTGGGTGATTATGCAACGATTCTTCATTCAACAGACGGGGGTACCACCTGGCAGAATCAGCGCGCGCTTGAACCCGATATTTACGGTGGAAGTTTCTGGGCTGTCTCTTTCCCGAATAGAAATGTTGGTTATGTTTCAGGTTCTGCGTTTTTTGTCAATGCGAGAACTCGTAAGACCACAGATGGTGGTCTTACCTGGTTTTTTCCTGTTGGGAATGGGTTACCTAACCAGGCAGTAACAGATTTAAAATTCATTACACCCGACCTTGGTTGGCTTCTGATGATAGATGGTAGAATTTATAAGACTACTGATGGTGCAAATAATTGGGTTTTGCAATATCAACCATCCGGTTCAGGTGACTGGGATGCCCTCGATTTTGTTGATAGTCTCTATGGTTGGGCAGTTGGTATGGTCGGTAGCCAAAGGATGGTGATAGCAACTACAGATGGAGGTACTAATTGGGTTTCTCAGACTGTCCCTTCGGTTGACTGGACCGATATTGATTTTATTAACAGAAATGTAGGATACGCTGTTGGTAGTGCAACTTTTATTAAGACAACCGATGGTGGGAATAACTGGAATTCTACTACTTTGCCCAGTACCGCCTATGGTGTCGGTTTCGGTGATTCGCTTTGTGGCTGGGCCAATGGCGGGAGCACCATTTTTCATACTACAGATGGTGGAGGCACATTCTTTGAGGATACTATTGAAACCACTGGTAACCCTTGTTCAACAAAAAATGAGCAAGGCAAGAAGAGAAGTAAATATATATACATACCCGAGAAATTCTCTTCCTTAAAGGAAAATGGCATAAGATATCTCTATTATCCAAGGGTTGTGGCGATCGATTCTGGACACGCCTGGTGCGGTTTGGGACAGATGAATGACGGTAGAATTCTCAAATACTTCGCTTCAATTCCGGGAGTTGAGGAATATAGGGACATCAACATTACTTCGCAATTATTCAAGGTTTCGCCAAATCCATTTAGTGAAAAAGTAGATATTAGATACTCGATACTGGAGGCTGGATATCAAGAAGTAGAGAGAAGAGAGAAGATAGTAGTCAGTATAAAAATATACAATTCCTTAGGTCGTTTAGTAAAACAATTTAACCATTTAACTATTCACCCAGCCTATGCTCGCAGAGGCTGGGATCAACCATTTAACCAAATCGCCTGGGACGGTACAGACGACTCTGGTCGTGTTGTTCCAGAAGGTGTTTATTTTGTACGACTGCACACACCAAATCAAAGTGTAGCCAAAAAGGTTGTAAAGTTAAAATAATGAAATTTCTGAAGAAAGTCAGAAATTTCATTATAATTTAGTAGTATAGGTGGGATCAAACCGTTAAAAGAAATAGTCATTGAGTCACTTGGTAAAGATAGTATCGGAGAAACGGAGACACGGAGAAATGACTGCTTCGCAGATAAAAAAATTATTCCTTACGGAATTCGATAGCAGTGATAAAATAGCAGATTACAGTGATGGTAAAGAATGTGGATCATCCGATCCCTTCGACATATAACTCAGGACTACAGCAAGTCAGAGGACAAGCTTAACCGGGGGATCCAGTTTTTCTAGCGCGACCGTGAATCTATCACAAACGAATTCCTCTCCCCTTAAGGGGAGAGGAGAAAGGTGAGGGGTGAAATAATCATTGCTGTCCCCGTAGAATGTTAATCGTACGGGGTCAACAGGCTGACCGAGAATACCGGAATTTAGCCTTTAGGCTTTCACAAATAAAGAAAAAGTCTTGAAATCTCATTGTTCTTTTTGCGCGAGACAAGTCTCGCTACTCCATTTTTTGAATTCTCGGTCAGCCTGTCAAGACCTGACCCTCACAACTCATACGCCCTTAGCCCGTGCTTAATACTTGACATTCAAGTCTCCATTCGTATAATTAATCAAGAGAGGAATAATGAGAGTAACATTATTATTGATTTTTTTTGTACCATTATTCGCCATTACCAATGTTGGCGGTCTTATTACAGAAAACACCGTGTGGGGTCCAACTGGGAATCCACCTGATTCCGTCTACAATTTAATTAGTCAAGTGGAAGTCGTTGATAGTGTCTCACTGACTATCCAACCTGGAACGCGTATTCAGTCTGTTACATATGGGTTTCTTATTTATGGTAATTTATTTGCGTGCGGCACACCAGAGGATAAAGTTCTGTTTACTTCTGCCAATGTATTGCCAAATCCTGGAGATTGGATGAGTCTGTGGTTTTATCATTCAGACAATGATACCAATTTAATAAAAGATTGTATAATTGAGTACGCAGAGCAAGGCATCCGTTGTGAATATTCGATTTTAAAATTGGAGGATTCGCGTATTTCATCTTGTTCGTATGATGGAATAATTTGCAATAACAGTATCAAAATTATCAATTGTGAAATTACAGATAACACATTTACCGGGATTGTCTGTTCGTCGTACTCTGACAGTATACCATCATACTTGAGTAACAATGTGATAAGCAACAACAGAATCGGAATTTTCCTCGACAATTGCGTGCGCCTGCCTGATTTTGCAGTTCCCAATATATTTTCAAATAATGATTCGAGCATTGTAATTTGGGGATCAGAGGTCCATATAATCGACACTTTACAGTGGAATCCAGCAGTCGGCGGCATAGATACCTGGGTATCAACAAAGATTGTCGTAGATACAACTGGAACATTCAATATCGCACCTGGAAATATCTTCAAGTTTCATGCTGGTGCGTGGATTGAAGTAAACGGTCGTTTGTTTGCTAGTGGTACAGAGTCAGACAGCATTATCTTCACATCGGCCAACACTACACCATCAATCGGTGATTGGCACGGAATCCATCACTATGGACAAGAATTACCTGACACATGTGTCCTGTCATACTGCATTATCGAGTATGCCGATGAAGTACATATCAATCCTGTAAGAATAGAACACACGTCAATACGTTATCTTCGTTATGGCGCATGGTGCGGTGGTTCGATTTCTAATTCTGATATCCATGATAATCTTACAGGAATACACTATTCTTGGTTTCCGCTGCATATTAATAGTAACATTATTAGGAACAATAACACTGGCATATATATAGAACCATTGTTGCCAAGTGGTACAGGCTTGCCTCATTTCGATATACCAAATCAGTTTATGAGTAATGTCCGTGATATCTATATTAGCACTGGGGATTTGCACATAATTGATGATTACTACTGGAATCCATCTATCGATAGTGTTCACTGTTTTGTTGAACCTTTCATCGATATTGATACGACTGGAACGTTCCGTATCGCACCCGGTAATCATTTTCACCTGAGTGGAATAATGGCTTATGGTACAATAATTGCAGAGGGTGAAGATGGTAACATGATATACTTCAGCAGTATACCAGGTAATCCAGTGCCAGGTGACTGGTCTGGAATAGTCCTTTGCGGACCATCTACTAATTCGCGCTTCAAACACTGCTCGATAAAATATGCTTACCATGGAATCGACGCGCCTGTACCTTTCAGCATCGATAGTTCTGTAGTAGATACTTGCCATATGGGTCTTTTACTTAGGAGTGGTAGTATTTCTAACTGTGATGTTATCGGTAATACAGCTGATGGTATATTTTGCGCTCTTCAGGATAGTGTTGATATTGTCGGCTGCGTGATTACCGGTAACCAAACTGGCATTGGTTGTTATGATGGCGCGTCACCCAATATATATAATAACCAGATATATGGAAACACAGAATGGGGTGTGTTTAACATGGAGAATAACTACTGGATTATGGCTGAGCACAATTGGTGGGGCGACTCAACCGGTCCCTGCGATACTTCTGCAATAGATACACTGTACAACCCAGGTGGACTCGGTGATCGGGTCAGTGACCATGTGGATTACGACCCCTGGCTGCACTGGCCAGGCATTGAAGAACAAGAATATTTGAAACCAATGTCTGAAATTGATCTATTTGACCTTCAAATATCGAGTCCTTTTATCCGTAAAGCAATTTTTTCATATCGATTGCCACGACCGTCGAAAGTGGAACTTCGTTTATTCAATGCTGTTGGTCAACTAATCTTTTTTATTAGTGAGGGCAATAAGCGAGAAGGAGTGCACATAGTTGCATGGAATGGTAATGACATTGAAGGTAAACATGTACCTGCAGGTATTTATTTCTGCAGGCTATCAACGGATGACCACACAGTAACGAAAAAAATCATCAAGCTCCGCTAACCCCAACTTCATTTTCATATATCGAAGGGATCAGGGGGGATCGGACGATCTAGTCTCTACTCCCGTCATTCTCCGGCTTGACCGGGGAATCCAAGTTTATAGATTGTGAAATGTCAACAGGCTGACCGAGAATAGCTGAATTTAGCCTTTAGGCTTTCATAAATAAACAAAAAGTTTTGAAATTTCATTGTTCTTTTTGCGCGAGACAAGTCTCGCTACTTCATTTTTTGAGTTCTCGGTCAGCCTGTGAAGATTTGACCCCAAATCGACCGCAGGAGCTAATGCAGCCGACTCAAAATGTTGAATGTTGAGATTTGACCCCATTCGTCTGCCATTCGTCATTCGTCATTCAATAACAGTCTTTTTTCTTCGAGCGAGCGGAGCGAGTCGAGAAGCGGGACGCCCTACACTTCAATCCTTATGTCTCTAAGCCTGCCCCGTAGAATGTTAATCGTACGGGGTCAAGACCTGACCCTCATAACTTATTCAACTCATTCTAGCATCAAGCATCTAGTATCCAGTATCTGTTGTTATCATCTGCCGATGTATAACATCCAATACCGCTCCGCAGGAGCTAATACAACCGACTCAGAATGTCCAATGTCGAGCCTGCCCCGTTATCGTGTATAATGGGGATTTGACCCCATTCGTCTGCGAGGAAAATGTCAAGCACCGTCCCTCAGATTCCATTCGTCTGCGAGGAAAATGTCAAAATGTCAAGCTGTAAGTCTCGAATTCATTGAGAGGCACCGTCCCTCAGATTCTCAGATTCCTCAGATTCAGATTCGTATCCTCTTCTGTCATTCTCCGGTTTAACCGGGGAATCCAGTTCTTTTACTTTATTTATCCCGCCTGTCGAAGATCTCGCCTGCCCCGTAGTGTAACGGACGGGGAGCATGGCGAGAGGCTGAAAGTATCGAACCCGCTACTCACTACACATTTCACTTTTTCTGGCTGTTGACTTTTTGAAAAAATATTCTAATATATATGTATATGGTTTTCATGCCGCGTTATTCATTAAATTCTGAGATCAACAGCGCATTGGTTGAAATAGAACGTGTGCGTGGATTTCTCGATGCGATCAAAATAAAGGAATCATGGTTTTCTCAAGTGCAAGAAGATGCATTGCGTGAAGAAGCACATTATTCGACCCATATTGAGGGCACTGGAATAACGCTCGAACAAGCCAAAAATATTTTTGCAGATAAAAAAGTACCAGGAGTATCAAATGACGTTAAAATGGAGTTAAAAAACTATCGTTTGGCACTGGATTTTGTATCCGAATATCTGGGCAAAGACGACCCGGTAACTGAAGGTTTAATACGAGAGATCCATAAAATATTGGTCAAAGGCGTACGCGGTAATAATGCAGACCCTGGTAATTATCGCCGTGTGCAAAACTATATCGTAAACTCGATGACCAATAAGATCATTTATACACCACCGCCGGCAATCGACGTGCCGATTTTAATGAAGGAGTTGGTTAACTGGATAAATCATAGTGTAGATGAGATTTCGCCGGTGCTTGTTGCTGGAATGTCGCAATTCCAGTTTGAACATATACATCCTTTTCTTGACGGCAATGGCAGGACCGGAAGGCTTCTTTCAACATTAATCCTTTATAAAACAGATTATGATTTTAAGCGGCTTTTCATACTATCCGGGTATTATGATAAAAACCGACCGGCTTATTATGCAGCGTTACAGAGCGTGCGCAAAAATAACATGGACATGACCGAATGGATCGAATACTTTGTCAATGGATTGAAAGCCCAGATGGTTGAAGTGAAACATAAAGGCGAGAAAATCATAAAGAAAGAAGTTCTTCTCGAAAAGGCCACAAAACTTGACCTTAATCAACGACAAAAAAACGCTTTGCTTTACCTTGTGGAAAATAACACAATTGCGCGCGCTGAGTATGCAAGAATGTTCAAAGTTTCGCTTCGCACGGCAAATTACGATTTGAAGCAAATGCAAAAAATGAAATTGATTGCGCCTCAAGGTATTGGTCGATCCATCCGCTATTCACTAATTACTACAAAGCCGCGATCCAGATGATTGCACGCAAATTGCACGCAAATTGCACGCAAAAAATGACAACTCATTCTAGCATCAAGCATCTAGTATCCAGTATCTGTTGTTATCATCTGCCGATGTATAACATCCAATACCGCTCTGCAGGAGCTAACCATTCTCCGCCTGCCCTCGTAGCGACAGCGTACGGGGTTTCTCAGTAAAGGGCAACGCCTTCTTGATTTTCTTGAGAAATTGTGGCATAATAAAGTAAATTATAGTGGGGAACATTAAAAAAAGTAAATATTATGGCTAATAGAAAAACAAATTGCAAAATTAATTCAGAACTTGAAAAAGCTATCTTGAAAAAAAAGGCTAAAGGCACTTCAGATATTAAGATAGGTAATAAATATGGGGTTAACTTTATAGGTGCAAAAAATGGAGTAGCAGACCTTGGTCTGCGCCAAACATACTATGAAAAATTATATTTTCATAACTAAACAAGGCATTACTTATCAATCAAATACTTCATCTCCTGAACCAGATATTGAAAATTGCCAGGTTATTGGTTTTGCCAAAGGAAATAATGAAAATGAGGATTTATTAAAAACAAACTTTGATGAAGTTATCTGTATGGAGCTTAAAAATGAGGATTACTATAGCAAAGCTAAATACTTTTATTTAGAGGAATACAAATGAAATAATACGAAGCAGTAATAGAAGTAATGGAACAAATGGGAGGCTACGCTACTTTAGGGTTACTATATCAAGAAGTCCTAAAGATCCCCGGCGCTAAATGGAGGACCAGAACGCCTTTTGCGAGTATTCGACGTATTGTGCAAGATAACAGGTTCTTCTTTAAAATTAAACCTGGACTCTGGGCCTTGAAAAAATATAGAAACGAATTACCTGTTGAAATTTTGCCAACTGAAAAAGTTTCCAAATCAAAAAAGACAGAATATGACCATGCCTATTATCAAGGATTATTATTGGAGATAGGTAATTTAAAAAAATTCCATACCTCAGTTCCACCACAGGATAAAAGAAAAAAGTATCTGGGTAAAACACTTGGTGATATTGCCACAATAGAAAAATTTTACGATTTCAGTTACAAAAATACTGTCAGAAAAGCACAGACAGTGGATGTGGTATGGTTTAATGTAAGAAAAATGCCAATCTCATTCTTTGAGATTGAGCATACGACAGATATGGGCAATTCATTATTGAAGTTCGTTGAACTCCAGGATTTTCATGCTAATTTTTATATTGTAGCCGATAAAGTACGTGAGCGTAGTTTCAAATCAAAAATGTCATATAGTGCCTTTTTTGATTTATCTAACAGAGTAGATTTTGTAAGTTATGACATGGTATCAAACTGGCACACTAAAACTTACGAACTGAAAACTGTAGAAAACGAATTATATCTCTGAAGGAAATAGTGTAATTATAAACAAGTTAATTTGCAAAAGGATAAAGTAGGATGGTTAAAAAAATATCAGTAACCATAGACTCAAAATATCACCGCAACCAATTTGATGATTGGTTGGCCGGTGGAACGGTTGAGTATAAAGGAAAAACCTATTACTGGTCTGCATACGATAGTAATTGTGGCTTTGGTTGGGAAATTCAACCAATTCTCGAAGAAAAT